>DDUX01000098.1 GCA_002345025.1 Candidatus Accumulibacter iunctus
TTTACAAGCTACTGGCATAAGATCATGAATGTAAACGATTTTCCTTTCTCGGGCATGACAAGAGGGAATATGTCATCCGAGTGCGGAGGCCCTGGGGGATGGCGCCGCGCGCCGAGTTCCTCGCACGGACTGCGCAACGGCAAAGTGAACCGTGCCAGAGCACTGGCCAAGCGGGACAGCCTGGCCCGGTGACGCCGGTTCGCGACGAAGGCAAGGTCGATGCGGGGGTGACTCAGCCCGGATGCTCGTACAATGTCGCTGCCAGCCATTCGTCAGGGGTGGTGTCGATGCGTCAGCGCGTGAACTGGCGAAACGCTGTAGTAAACTACTTCTACTTCGCGAATGATCCGGCACAGGGAACGGACGATGCCGTTTCCTTCTCTCTCTCCGACATGAAATCGAGGACTCAATGATCAAGACCCTTCTTGCGGTACTCATCGTCACCACAACGCTGATCGGCGGCACCGCCACGGCGCAGACCCGCTCCGAAACACTGACCAGGATCAAGTCGGCGAAGGTCATCAACGTTGCCTATTCCCCCGATTCTCTGCCGTTCTCTTTTGTCGGAGCCAACAAGGAACCGGCCGGCTATTCGATCGATCTGTGCAAACGCGTCATCGCGCAGATTGCGCGGGCGGTTGGCGACACGAACCTGAAGGTGAACTGGATCGCCGGCTCCGTCAGCGAGCGCCTGCAGATGGTCGCCAAGGGGCGCGCCGATCTGGAGTGCGCGAATACAACGCAGACGCAGTCGCGCCTGGCCAACGTCGACTTTTCCAATCTCATCTTCATCGATGGCGTCGGGTTGCTCGTCAAGGCCGGATCGCCGATCAATCAGTTCACCGATCTGGCGGGAAAACGGATCGCGGTGCTCAAGGGAACGACCACCGAGAGTCGACTCAATGACATGCTGCGCCTGCTGCAGATCAGCGCCACGGTGGTGACCGTCGCCGATGCCAATGGTGGCTTGGCGATGCTTGAGGCGGGTACTGTCGAAGCCTACGCCGGCGACAAGATCAATCTCGTCGGACTGGCCGCTCAGGCAAAGGAACCCACCAAGCTGGCGTTGGTGGCGGAAGACCTGTCGATCGAACCCTACGCGATGGCCCTGCCACGCAATGACTCGGCTTTCCGTCTCGAGGTCAACAGGGCGCTCACGCAGGTCTACATGGGCGGCGACATCGAACAAATCTTTGCCCAGTGGCTGGGCAAGCTGGGGCGGCCGACCGGCTTGCTGGCGGCCATGTTCCTGCTGAATTCGATTCCAAACTGAGAAATCCTTCAATCTGCACCGGAGAGAATGAATATGACCCAGCTTTCGCCATGGCAGCGTTTTGCCGCCATATTGAGTACCGCCTTTGCGCTGCTGCTGACCGGCTGCGAAACCACACCGGCGTTCCAGGTTTCCGGACCCGCGTCACGTGACGGTACGGTCGAGTCGATCGTGCAGGACACCGTGCAGAGCGGCAACGCCGCCGCCGGTGCCATTGGCGGTGCGCTGGTTGGCGGCCTGCTCGGCAACCAGATTGGGGGTGGCAGCGGCCAGACCGCGGCGACCATCATCGGTGCGGGCGGTGGCGCCTTCGTCGGCAACCGGGCGGCACAGCGCCAGACCCTCGTCTGGCGCATCGGCGTGCGTTACGACGATGGCTCTCTGGCGACGATCCAGCAGACGACCGCCCCCGCCGTGCGCATCGGCGACCGGGTTCGCGTCACGGCGAATGGCATCGAGTTGCTCAGACAGGGCCCCAACTGAGGATTCCTTTCCCGCTGCGACAGGACTGACGTGACTCCGTTTCGGATCGCGCGGCGACGCCTGCTGCTCGGCGCTGGCGTCGCCGCCTGCGGGCTGCTCGCGGGCTGTGATTTCTCGTTGCGCGATGGGGTGTTCAATGCCTGTCTTGCCGAACTGCCGGCCGACCTGCGCGAGCATCCTCTCGTCAAGGCAGCGTGGGACGGGCTCGACGCCGGCAAAGTCTGGGACACCCATTGCCATGTGTTCGGCAATGGGGATTCGGGCAGCGGCCTTTGGTTCAATCCGCGCATGGAGCAGATCTGGAATCCACGCGGCTATGTGCAACGCGAGTTCTATGTCAATGCGTCTTGCGTGGACGAGAGGCCGGGCAAGGTCGACACGAGTTTCGTCGACCGCCTGCTGGCACAATGCCGGGGAATGGCCCCCGGTTTCCACGCGCTTCTATTCGGTTTCGACTGGGCGCGCGACGAGACCGGCGCGCCGCTGGCAGATCGCTCGACTTTTCATGTACCGGACGACTACGTGGCCGGCCTGGCCTTCAGCCATCCTGAGCATTTTGTCTGGGTGGCGTCGATTCATCCGTACGACCCGCGCGCCCTGGACCGGCTCGACGCCGCCGCGGCCCGCGGCGCGCGGGCCATCAAGTGGCTGCCGTCGGCGCAGAACATCGACCCTGCAGACGCACGCTGCGAGCGCTTTTACGCCAAACTCGCCGCCTTGCGCATGCCGCTCATCACGCATGCTGGCGACGAGCGTGCGGTGCATGGCTTCGGCGAGCACCTGGGCAATCCGCTGCGGCTGCGGCGACCGCTCGACGCGGGGGTGCGGGTGGTGGTGGCGCACTGTGCGTCGCTGGGCAGTGGCCATATTGACGATCTGCGTTCGGCCAAACTGAGCAACTTCGAACTGTTCGCGCAACTGATGGACGATACGCGCTATCGTGCCAACCTGTTCGGCGACATCTCGGCCATCACGCAGGGCAACCGGATGAGCGTGGTCGCCACATTGCTAGAGCGTCGCGACTGGCACGAGCGCCTGTTGAACGGATCGGACTACCCCTTGCCCGGCGTCGTCCCCCTGATTCCCCTGCAGGCGCTGGTCGACTGGAAGTTGCTCGATGCGGCTGCCGTCGATGTTCTTCGCCGGCTGCGCGACATCAATGTCCTGCTCTACGATTTCGTGCTGAAACGCGGCCTGCAGAAGGACGGCCAGGGCTTTGCGAAGCCGGTGTTCGAGACGGCGCCGTTTTTCATCCGGTCGGCCTGATTGGGGAACCGCTCGAAGCGGTCGACCACAGTTCATTTGAATCCGCTTTGCACAGTCCCCGCAGGAGACACGCATGGGGTATGTTGAATCGGCCATGGCGCTTTGTTCGCTTCGCGGAGCGAGGCAAAGATGCCGATGATCCCGTCGACGCTGCTTCAGCCACTCGCCCGGCTCGCACGCTACGTGCTTCTGGCGCTGGTGCTCGCCGGCTGCGGCTCGCTGCCGCGCAACGGGGTGCCCAACGAGTTGATGTCCAAGGCCTCGATCCCGGGTATGCCGGAAGTGCGTGCGCCCGCCGGACTGCGAAGCCCGGTGATGGAGCGCGACATGGTGAAATCCTATGCCCAGGAGTCGGCCAGCGACTTCCCGGCAATGGCGGACGGCATCGTGCTCCATCCGCATCTTGCCCTGTCGGGTGGAGGTGCCAACGGGGCGTTTGGCGCCGGTTTTCTGAACGGCTGGTCGAGGACCGGCAAGCGCCCGATCTTCAAAGTGGTCACCGGCGTATCGACCGGCGCGCTGATGGCGCCATTCGCCTTTCTTGGCCAATCAAAGGATGAGGCCCTGCGCGAGTTCTATACGACCACACGCTCGCGGGACATCTTCGTGCTCGGGGCGTTCCTGTCGACCGTCAGGGAATTGTTGTTCGGCGAGAGCATCGCCGACACGAGCCCGCTCGTCGCGCTGATCGAGCGGCACGTCGACGAGGCCTTGCTGCGCGAGATCGCGCTGGCCCATCAAGGCGGCCGGCGCCTGTACATCGGGAGCGTGGATCTCGATTCGCAGCGCTTCATCATCTGGAACATGGGTCTGATCGCCAGCAGCGGCCATGCCGATGCGCTGCCACTCTTTCGTCGGGTGATGCTGGCGTCGGCCGCCATTCCGATTGCCTTTTCGCCGGTATTCTTCGAGGTGGAAGCCGCCGGGCAGCGCTATGACGAAATGCATGTCGACGGTGGTGTGGCCGCGCAGGTGTTCAGCATTGGCGGATTGCTCAATACGCGCGAACTGCGTCGGAAGACTGGGCACGGTGCGGCGCGCGAGGACATCTATGTCATCCACAACGGCCACTTGGCCGCAGATGCCGCGACCACCCGCCGCTCGGTTCCGGCTATCGCGCGACGCACGTTCCAGGCCGCCGGCAGGTCGGCCGTCGTCGGCGACCTCTTCCGGATCTACGCGCTGGCGCTGCGCGAACACTCGGGGTATCACTGGATCACCATTCCCGAAGGCATCAACCTTGCCGGCAACGAAACCTTCGATCCGCTGGTGATGCAACAACTCTACGACGTCGGTTACGCGACCGCCCGCGCGGGACCACCCTGGAACATCCTGCCGCCTGGGGTGGACGGCGAAGCCGGAGGGATGCAGGATGGTGCGGATTAGACCGGCTCGATGTCGTCTGGCGGGCAGACGCCCCCTGCCGCTTGCCAAAACCAGGGCGGGCCGACGCAGCGGTCTGGTTAATGTGAAAGTCGCGCCTGCGACTCGCGAATCTCCCTTCTCCCGTGCGCGGGAGAAGGGCCGGGGATGAGGGAAACGGTGATGACTTTCATCATCACGGGTGCCTCGACAGTCATGACCGTTAGCGTTGAGCGCGTCGTCAGGTCAAGAGCCGGAATCGCTGCCGCGCAGCGGGTTCGTGCAGATATCGGCGCCGTCGCGCGGCAGCGGGCCCAGGGTGAACCACTCGATCGGCAGGAGGATCGGTGACGCGATCAGGCGCAGAACCGATTCAAGCAGGTCGCGCGGCTCGATGCGAAATCGGAAGTCGGAGAACGTTCCGCTGACGCGCAACGGGGTTTGCAGGCGAAACACGGCGAAGCCCTTCCCACGCGGGCGAAAAACGAATGCCAGTTGTTCGCTCGCCAGGTTGGCGCTGCCCGCGCCGCGAACGCGCACTCGCGTCGTATCGATGATGATCTTGTCGTCGCTCAGCTTGCCGTCCTTGAGGTCAAAGCGTCCCACGACACAGTTCAGAACGGCGTCGCCGCCCGGATCGATCATGGGCACCAGCGTCAGCAGGAGATTCACCGACCACAGACTCAAGGCGCCGCTGCGCAACTCAGTCGGCCAAACGGCGAAGTCGAGTTTGCCGTCGGCGTGGTGCATGATCGTATTCAGAGACGGTCCTCTACCCGCGAGCGCCAGATCCAGGCTGACGAGTCCTCTGACGTTGTCCCCCCGACGCAGCCGGCGGGCGATGATTCCGTAGTCGAAGCGCTCGACGTAAGCGCCAAAGGCGAGCGCGACCTCGGACAGGCTCGGGTCATACTCGGCGGCGAGCCGCAGGGTTCCCCCAGGGATATTGACCATGGCCGGGCCAAGGAAAACGCGCCCGTCGACGACCTGGACGCGCAAGGATCCGTCGGCCAGCCGGTCGTCTCCGGAAAACACTTCCTGTACTTCGACAGCCAGGTAGGCATCGAAGCGGCGCAGAAACCCGGCGCCCAGCAGTCGCTCGCTGCGCACGGCCGCCTTGCTCGCCGACAGGCGCAGGGCGTCTACCGTCCCCGCCGGTGGCGGTGCATCGAGCACGCGCTCAGGCAACGGGAAGTCGTCGAGTTGAATGCTCGGCGCCTGCACCCTGACGTCGAGCCGCGGCCGTGGCCCGCTCACGTCCAGTGTGCCTCTTCCCTTGAGCCGGCTCTCGCCGACGCGTACCAGAAGCCCCGGCATTTCGTAGCCGCTCGGAGTTTCATGGAGCGCGCCGTGTAGTGACCAAGGACCCCACGCCGGGAGTTTGACGCGCGCCAGTTGGCTGAGCGTATCGAGCCGCTCGCCGCTCATCTCGAAGGTGAGCTGACCGGCGCGCCCGAGCGGCAGTGCCACCTCGCCCTCGAGCGTCAATTGTGCTCCCGCCGCCTGCGCCGCCAGTGAGAAGGGTAGATGCGTGCTATCGCGCAGCAGGTCCGCGAGCGTCCCGGTGCTGAGCCTGAGGTCGAGCTTCGTCTCGTCGAGCGTGCCGTCGAGACGAAGCCGGATCGGTTCGCCCGGCAGTGCTTCGATCGCTGCCTCGCCGACGCGGAACTCGGCGAGCGGGCGCTGCAAGGTGCCGAGAACGCTGATGCGGCCGCCGATCACGCGCGCCTCGAACGCCGAGAGCCTGGCCAGCTCGCGCAGGGTGTTGCCGCGTCCGCGCAGGCTGAGCTGCAACTTTTCCGCACGCCCGGCGATGTCCTCGGCGGCGCCAATGTCACGCAGCAGCGCGCCGACCTCGACTTCGCCGGTGGCAAGATCGAGCCTGGCTTCAGGCCGCGCACCGCGCAGGTCGAGTGCGACAAGCCCGCGGAACGGCGCGCCGGCAACCTTGCCGGAGAAAGTCGACGGCAGAAGGCCACCGGCGCGGACACGGCCGACGAAGCGGATGTCCATCAGGTCCGAGCGGCCGATGACGACGCGCTGCATCGCCAGGTCGAGGTCAGCGTCAGCCAAGTCAAGGGCGTCGGGAAAAAGTGGAGCGTCGTGGCTACGGGCGGTGCCGACGCGCAGCGTCGCGAGTTCCGGCGCATCGATCAGCCGACTGCGCACCGATGCGGCGATGACTGGCCGATCGTCGACGCGGGTGCGCCGGGCGTCGATCGTCAGCTCGCTGCGGCCGAGCTTGAGATTCGTCTGCTCCAGGTACCACGCGTCACTGGCGATCCGCACGCGGCCGCGCAGGGCGAGGGGCAGCTTCGACTCCGGTGCGACGCCCAGCCAGCGCGCCAGATCACCCGTACGGCGGACCTGCATGGCGAAGCCCAAAGCCGTTTCGCGCATCGTCTCGGGGTGCGCGAGGACGCCCTCGATACGCAGCTTCGCCCGCGCCGCCGCGATCTCGAGTTCGACGGGCGTTGCCAGGTCGCGCAGCATGTCGGGCAGTGTGCCGCCACGGAGCGAGAGTTTCAACGGCTCAGCAAGCAGCATCCCGCGCCCACTGCCACGCAATCGCTGCCCACGGGGCAAGGCAAGTTCCAGTGTTTCGAGCGTGACGGCGAGCGGCTGACCGTCGGCCGAGTTGCCATGGCTCAAGCGTGCGTCCGCCGCTGCCAGCGAAAGCTCCAGGTCATTCACCAGCGCGCCAAGCGTTTCGCCACTGCCTCTGAGTCGCAGTTCGATCTGCCCGAGTCTGCCTTCGCCATCGCTGGCGCCCGTCAGCCTCCGCACCAGCTCGTCGAGCGCGAGGTCCTTCGCTGCGAAGCGGAGTGCCAGCGTCGGCGTCGGTGCCGCCGTATCGAGGTCGATGCGACCCGAGAAGGGGATGCCGGCCAGGGTCGCGCTGATTGGCACCCGTACGCCGCTGGCATCGGCACGCAGATCGAACTTCGCGTCGTCAATGTCGACGGGCAAGCCGCGCCACCGGCCGACGTGCAAGTCAACGCTGATGTCGAGCGGCACGAGGTCGCGCAGGGGCAGCATCTGCCGTTGCTGCGCGGCAAACTCAGGAGCATCGTCCGGCGTACCCTGACCGCTCCCGTAGAACGGGCGCAGGTCGAGGCTGGCGACGCTGAGCGCACCGCTGAGTCGCGCTCGGGCGCCGCCGAAGGCGAGCGTGAGTTGCCCGGCAAGCTCGTTCGTCGCGGCGGCTTCGCGCGATTCATCGCCGGCATCAGCCAGCGCGAGCACTGCGGCGGCAGGGCCGAAATCGAAGCGCGCCTCACCCTTGCTCGCGTCGAACGTGCCGCTGGCGTACAGCCGCGCGCCGGGCGATTCGAAATCGAGCGCAAACGGCCACTGCTCCGACGCTTCCTGGATCAAACGGAGAGGCCCGCCCTCGGCCGCGAGAGCGAATGGAAACTGCTTGCCGATGCGGCCACGCATCGTCAGGCGCAGTGTCTCGTTCGACCCTCCGCTCGCCAGCAGCTCGTCCAGATCGAGGGAGTGCTGTGTCGCCGAGCGTGCATCGTGGTAATCGACGGCAAGCCCGTGCAGCGCAATCTGCCCGACCTCGATCTGTCCCGGTGAGGAACCCGGAGGACCCTGACGGTCCAGCGCCCAGTTGCTGCGCCCGTCGCTTGTCCGTTCGAGCCACAGGCGAACATCGCTCGCCTCGACGCTGCGCAGGTGCAGCTCGCCAAACAGGGCGTCGAGCAGATCGATGCGTACGCGTCCCTCGGCAAGCGCAAGAAACTCCTGCGCCGTGAAGCCGGGCGGGTTGAGGATGCGCACGGTGCCGATGCGCAGCTCAGCGGCGCGGCCCAGCGACAGCTCGAAAGGACCTGCCAGAAGGACCGGGCGTCCGAGTGCAGCGGAAACCCGCTCTGCTGACCAGTCACGCCAGCGCGAAGCGTCGATCGTCGCTCCGGTTACCAGCAAGGCGACGATGGCGAAGAGCGCCGCGGCGAACGGGAGACCGACGAGCGTCGTGAGCGCGGCCAGGAACCAGCGCCAGCGGATCATCGAAGCCGGCGCGCTGCATGCCGATGCATGACGCGCTCGGGAAAGAGAACAATCTTCAACCCGGTAACCCAAGACAACCCAGAGGGATCCGAAGTATCGTTGCCTTCCATGCCACGGTCAATGCTTGGATTCCGCTCGGGAGAACAAGAACGGCTCCGTATTCTGCCCCTGTCGCCACCAGCCGCGAGCTTCTCTTGTCTGCTCGGCGAGTCGAATTGCCGGTCTGTCCGGCAGGCAAGCGAACCGCAAAGGGGACGCCAGTCCCCTTTGCTCATCGGTCCGGCCTAGCCCAGCTCGACGGGAATGAAGATCCGGGCGTTGCCGCGGTCGACCAGGACGGCAATTCGCTTGCCGGCTTTGTTGATCAGGTCGCGCAACTGTTCCGTGCTGGAAATCGCCTCGCCGTTGACTGCGACGACGATGTCGCCCGGCTTGATGCCTGCCTTGGCGGCTGCGCCGGTGACATTCTGGACGACGACGCCGCTGCTGACATCGGAGCGCCGCTGCTCTTCCGGGGTGAGCGGACGAACCGCCACACCCAGACGACCCTTGCCGGCATCTGTGGCGTCGTTGCTGGCCAGTTGCTCGTCACCAAACTTGCCTACCTCGACATCGAACGGGCGCGTTTCGCCCTTGCGCCACACCTGCAGCTTCGCCCGTTCGCCGGGCTTCATGGACGAGACGATCGCCGGCAGCTCATTCGAGGAGGCAATCTCCTTCCCGTTGATCGAAAGAATCACGTCGCCTGGCTCGAGGCCGGCCTTCGCGGCAGGACTGTCCTTTTCCACCGATCCGACCAATGCGCCCGCGGGTTTCTTGAGACCGAAGGAGTCGGCGAGCGACTGATTGACCTCCTGGATTCCGACGCCAAGCCGGCCGCGCTGCACCTTGCCGTGGGTGACGATCTGTCTTTCGACATTCATCGCCACCTCTATCGGAATCGCGAACGAAAGCCCCTGATAGCCGCCACTGCGTGAGTAGATCTGCGAGTTGATGCCGATCACCTCGCCCGCCATGTTGAACAGTGGCCCGCCCGAGTTGCCGGGATTCACGGCGACGTCGGTCTGGATGAAAGGCACGTAGCTGCCGTCGGGCAGGGATCGCGAGAAGGCCGAGACGATGCCGGCGCTGGCGCTGCTCTCGAAGCCGAAGGGCGAGCCGATGGCGAGGACCCATTCGCCGACGCGGGTGTTGCTGGCCGAGCCAATCCTGACTGCCGGCAGATCCTTCGCGTCGATTTTCAGGACGGCGACGTCGCTGGCAGTATCCAGGCCGAGCACCTTGGCCTTGAATTCGCGCTTGTCGCTCAGCTTGACGATGACTTCCTCGGCGCCGTCGACGACGTGGGCATTGGTGAGAATCGTGCCATCCGGACTGACGATGAAGCCCGATCCCAGACCGCGGGCGGGCGCGTCGCCCCGGTTCTGCGGAGCGCCGAAGCGGCGGAGGAAATCGGGGATCGACTCGTCGTCCTCAAATTGCGGCGATCTGGGTCCGCGCGAGCCTGCCTTGCGCGTGCCGGACACGCTGATGTTGACCACCGAGGGACTGTTGCGCGCGACGATGCTGCTCATGTCCGGCAAAGCGGCGGCAGTTGCTGCGAGCGGCTGGCTCGTCGTGGTAGGAACAGCGCCTTGCGATGCAGGGGCCGGCGACGCGGGGGCGTTGGCATGGCCGAGAGTGTAGGCGCCGGTCAGCGCCGCCAAAACGGCGGCTGCGCCCGCGGTCAGTTTGAGCTTGTTTGAGTCCATAACGTTCTCCTGGGTAAGTTCCGGGCAGGCAAGATGCCCACCGACGGGGGAAGCATGCCTCGGCAAGACTTAAGGGCGACTTAAGAGCATCTGCCGCCGGCAGGAGCGGATGCTTGCGCCAGTCCTGCGCGATCAGGTGCTGCTGCCCCGGGAGCCGGGACCGCGAGGCTCTGCAGCTGGCCGACATCGTTTCGCAGTAATCGTCGCGCAAACTGAAAGCCAGAGATCTTCCGGTCAAGGGCGCGACTTGGCTCTTGCGGATCATCGGGCACCTCTCGGTCTGCCGAGGCGGCACAGCAACCTGGAGAAGATCATGTACACACCCCTTCCCGACGATGGCCTGCCATCGCTGATTTCCACCGGTCATTTACCGCCGGCTGAGGAGGTCGAAATTCTGGTTCGCCAGGTGTACGCCCGCTACAGGGATGTGGACGAAGGCAAGGTGGCTGACTACATCCCGGCGCTGGCGAAGGTATCACCCAAGCTTTTCGGCATCTGCATCGCCGGCATCAACGGCCGCACGTTCGCCATGGGCGATGCCACTCACGAATTCTCGATCCAGAGCGTGTCCAAGCCCTTCGTCTTCGCGCTCGTGTGCGAGGCGATCGGCAGCGAGGAAGCGCAGCAAGGTTGGGGTGAACGCCACGGGTCTGCCGTTCAATTCGGTCATGGCGGTCGAGCTGAACAGTGAGCGCACGATGAACCCGATGGTGAACGCCGGCGCGATCGCCACCACCAGCCTGGCGCCCGGCGACACCGCCGAAGCCAAGTGGCGGTTCATCCAGGAGGGCCTCGCCCGGTTTGCCGGACGCACACTCGAACTCGACAGCGAGATCTACGAATCGGAAGCGGCCACCAATCTGCGCAACCGCGGCATCGCCAAGTTGCTCGAGGGCTACGGCTGTATGTACTTCGACGCGCTGCAGGCGACCGACGTCTATACCAAGCAATGTTCCCTCAAGCTGAACGCCTGCGACTTGGCGGTCATGGGAGCGACGCTGGCGGACGGCGGCGTCAACCCGCTGACGAAAGAGCGCGTGGTCAGTGGCGAGGTCGCCAAGCGGGTGCTCGCGACGCTCGCGACCGCCGGACTCTATGAACGCTCCGGCGACTGGCTGTTCGAAGTCGGCCTGCCGGGGAAGAGTGGAGTGGGCGGCGGCATCGTGACCGTGTCGCCTGGCAAGGGCGGCCTCGGCGTGTTCTCGCCGCCACTTGACGAGGCTGGCGACAGCGTCCGTGGCCAGCGCGTCACCAAGTATCTCTCGGAGCGCCTCGGACTCAACCTGTTCGCTTCGCAACCCGAGTGATCCACTTCATCAACTCCACCAGCCGTCACCAATGACCCAGGAGCCCCTCGATGACCACCGCCACCATCCCGACCGCCAACGATGTGAAGGAATCCTGGCTGCCGCTGATCGCGATCGCGCTCGGCCAGGCGCTGATGTCGTTCAACGTGGCCTCGCTGCCGGTCGCCTTGAGCGGCATGGTGCAGAGCTTCGACGTGCCGCCGACCACGGTCGCCACCGGGATCATGATGTACTCGCTCGCCGTCGCGGCTTTCGTGATGCTCGGCGGAAATCAGCTTCGGCTTCAACAACCTGAACCGGTGGGAACTCGGTCTCGCACGGGACGCCGCGCCGTTCGACCTGTTGGGAATGTCGCCCGCGCCGTTCATGATCGTGATCGGCATCGTGCGGCTGCAGGCCTTCGTCGTCTGGACGCGCCGGCGCACGGAAGCCGGAAGGACGCCGCTGCTCGCCTTGGAGGTGGTCAGCTCCCCTTCCGAGCGGGCCGCGGTCTACGCGATGTTCGCCGTCGTCGCGCTTGAGGGCGCGCTCAACTTCTCCGTGCCGCTCTACATCCAGATCATCCAGGGCCGCACACCGATCGAGACGGCCATCGCGATGATGCCGTTCAACCTCACCGTGTTCTTCACGGCGATGCTGATCATCAAGCTTTATGACAAGCTGGCGCCGCAGCAGATTGGACGCTGGGGCTTCGTCCTCTGCACGATCGCGCTCCTGTGGTTGGCCTGGGTCGTGCGCAACGAGTGGAGTGCCCCGGTCGTCATGATCGAGCTGATCGTCTTCGGCATCGGGCAGGGTTCGCTGGTGACGCTGTTGTTCAACGTGCTGGTCACCGCCTCGCCCAAGGAACTGGCGGGTGACGTCGGATCGCTGCGCGGCACCACCAACAATCTCGCCGCCGCCGTCGGCACCGCATTCTCCGGCGCGCTGCTCGTTGGCCTGTTGAGCGCCTTCATCCTCGCGTCGCTGGGCCAGCACCCGGAACTGAAAGCGGAACTCCAGTCACAGGTCGACCTGGACAACAACATCACCTTCGTGAGTAACGAACGGCTGCTGACGGCCCTCGAGCGCACCAACGTCTCGCCTGAGCACATCAGGGAAGCGGTACGCATCAACGAGGAGGGACGGCTTCGCGCGCTCAAGATCGGCCTCTTGGTCATGGCTGCGCTTTCGTTGCTGGCGATCTTCCCGGCCAGCCGGTTGCCCAACTACAGGCCCGGCGAGATCCCGGCGAACCTGATCGAGGTCGCGCGCCTGATCGCGGAAGGCTTCGCATCCGGTTTCGACGGTGCGGTAGTGGTCCAGGGCACCGACACCATCGAGGAATCGGCTTTCCTCCTCGATCTTCTCGTCGATTCCGACAAGCCGGTGGTGGTGACGGGCGCGATGCGCGGCGCCGACGCGCCAGGTGCGGAAGGACCCGCCAATCTCCTGTCGGCTGCCATCGTCGCCGCATCTCCGCAGTCGCGCGGCCTCGGGACGCTCGTGGTCCTCAACTACGACATCCACGCGGCGCGATTCGTCCAGAAATCGCACACCGCGCTGCCGTCGGCGTTCCTCTCGCCGCTGGTGGGGCCGATCGGCACACTCATCGAACGGCAGCCGCGCTTCCATGCGCAAGTGAAGCGGAACCCCACCCTGTCGACGGCGGAGGGTTCACCAGCGCCGGTGGCGCTGGTCAAGGTCGCGATGGGCGACGACGGGCGCCTGCTCGGTTCACTGCCCGGCCTCGGCTACCCGGGCGTCGTGCTCGAGGGGATGGGCGCCGGCCATGTGCCCGCCGAGGTCGCCCCCTTGGTCGGCGACCTTGCTGTGAAGATTCCGGTGGTGCTCGCCAGCCGTGCCATGACCGGCCACGTGTTCACGCAGACCTACGGCTATCCGGGCGCTGAGATCGACCTGATCAAGCGCGGGGTGGTGCCCTCCGGGTATCTCTCGGGCCTCAAGGCGCGGCTGCTGCTGGGGCTCGTCCTGCGATCCGCCAGGGGTGCGGCCAGCATCCCCGAAGCGTTCGCTCCCTATCGGTAGAGGCCGTAGGCATTCGCGGCTTGTCGGGCATGGTGTGGTGCTCGACCCGTCCCCTGACGGGGCTCGGAGATGCTAAGATTCCTTCGGCGGTCTGATGGATGCCGTTTTTTTTGCGCGGGACTTGCCGGCTCGATACCATCGATCCTGCTTCCGGCGCCGATGAGATTCATCGATCAACCGGTTGCTGGCATCCTTCGACCGTGACCAGGACACAACGGCGACGGCGGAATGCCTTTTCGGAACAGGATTCAACGAGGAGATGTGAAATGAGTGACCTCATCTGTCTGGCGTTCAAGGAACTGGACACCGCCGATCGCTTCCTGAACGAACTCAGGGCGTTGGAGAAGGAGCATGTGCTCGAACTGGAGGACGCGTGTGTGGTGGTCCGTGACGGCGACGGCAAGATCCATCTCAAACAGAGCGTCAATCTGGTTGCCATCGGTGCCAGTCGGGGAGCTTCGCTGGGCATGCTGATGGGAACGCTCGTCGGCCTGTTGTTCATGAATCCGCTGGCCGGTTTCCTGGCGGGCGGGTTGTTCGGCGCGGGTTCCGGCGCCCTGCAGGGTAAGCTTGCCGACTACGGGATCGACGACAACTTCATCAAGTCGCTCAGCAGCGCGGTTGAGCCCAATAGTTCGGCGATCTTCCTTCTCGTCCGCAAGGCTGTCGCGGACAAGGTGATGCCGCGGTTGTCCCATTACGACGCGACGGTCCTCAAGACCTCGCTTACCGACGACCAGGAAGAGAGACTGAAAGCGGCTCTTTCACAGGCCACCTGAGTTCTTGCGCCATCAGAACCGAGCCGGGAAGAGCCGGGGAGACGCGGGCCCCTGGCGCGCCGCTTTCCGCGCCTGCGCGCGGCGACTCCCGCGGATCAAGGTGGGTTTTCGGCTCCTCTGCCGACGCTGTGCTGGCGAGAAGCATTTCATCGCGTCGCCTGGCAGGAGCTGATGCGCTAGACTCCGGACTCAAGCACGACGATGGGTGATCGCTCGTCGTGGGGTGCAGGGGACTGTCAGGGGGTTCCCGGGTGACTGACTGCCTGCTTTGCGGCCAGCCATACTGTCGCGCGCAGGTTCGATTTTTCCATCCATCCAACATGGCGCGCTGAAAGGCCGATGCCAGGAAACATCTCAAGGTGAGGCTATGCTCGGAACCATCGGAAGAATCCTGAAGTGGGTGCTGCTGCTGATCCTTGTGATCGGTGTGGCGCTGCTGGCGTTGCGCTCGTTTCGTGTGCTCGGCGGCCCGGCCTTGCAGCCATGGCATACCTACGTGCCAACGGAACTTTCGGCGGATCAACTCGACGCGGCCGACTGGACCCGCTACCTCGCGCAGGAAGACGAGATCATGACCAGCGTACGCAGCGAGGTCAGCCAGAAGCTGGCGCCCGACCAGCGCGTGCCGATCAACCGCTACTTCGAGGCGAGCCCGGTCTACCCCGCGCGCTTTGCGCAGGACTGGAACCGCTCCTACGTCATGGAACCCGATGGCAAACCGCTTGGCGTGGTCGTCCTGCTGCATGGTCTGACCGATTCGCCCTACAGCCTGCGGCATTTCGCGAGACATTATCGTGAGCATGGATTCGTCACCATCGGCCTCCGCTTGCCGGCCCACGGCACCGTTCCCGCCGGCCTGAGCAAGGTCCGCTGGGAAGACTGGATGGCCGCAACGCGCCTCGCCATACGCGAAGCGCGTCGGCGAGTCCCTGCTCCCGCACCTCTGCATCTGGTGGGGTTCTCGAACGGCGGCGCGCTGGCGATGAAGTACTCGCTCGATGCCCTGGAAGACCCGCGCCTCGCGCGCGCCGAGCGCATCATCCTGTTCACCCCGATGATCGGTATCACCCGTTTTGCCCGCTTTGCCGGCTTGGCCAGCCTGCCGGCCTTGCTGCCGCCATTTGCCAATGCCGCCTGGCTGAGCGTCGTCCCGGAGTTCAACCCGTTCAAGTACAACTCCTTTCCGGTAAACGGCGCGCGCCAGTCGTTCCGCCTCACCGACGCGTTGCAGGCGCAGATCCAGCGCCTTGCGCGAGCGGGCCAGCTCGGCGGCCTGCCGCCCGTTCTGACCTTCCAGTCGGCGATCGATTTCACCGTCAGCACACCGGCGATCCTTACCGCGCTCTACGCGAATCTGCCGGACAACGGCAGCGAAATCGTTCTCTTCGACGTGAATCGGACCCTCAAGTTCGCTCCGCTGCTCCGTCCGTCTTCCTACGTCGCGGTCGACCGCCTCGCCCCCACCACCCCCGTGAGCTATCGTTTCACCACCATCGCCAACGCGAGCGACGACAGCGAGATGACGGTCGAGCGCAGCATCGCGCCCGGCCAGTTGCAACCCGTTGTTCGCCCGCTGAGCCTGCCGTACCCACCGGGAATCTTTTCCCTGTCGCACCTCTCGATCCCGATCCCGATGAATGATCCACTGTACGGAATGTATCCCGACCCGAAGACGAAGGACGACTACGGTTACAACCTGGGCGCGATGGATGCTCGCGGCGAACGTGGCGCGCTGATCGTCGACCAGGACTTCCTGACGCGGCTGTCATCCAACCCGTTTTTCCCGTACCTGCTCGAACGAATCGATGGCGAGATCGAGCGCCCGTCGGGTCCTTCGGGACTCAACATTGCCACGACAGCGCCGGCGGGACTGCCGGTCCGACTGGAAGCCGTGTTTTCCACGCTGCTGCCGTCGGATGAAGAATTGCAGCCTTTCGCGGGGCCCTGAAGGGGCCATCGGTTCGCGGCCGGCGTGCCAGACACGCCGGCCGGCAGGAATTTGCCACGTTTCTTTCGCCGTGCCGGATGACAGCCTGTTGCTCCCGTGCAACAGAGGGCTCATTCGGCAACGGAGTCGACGACAGGCGACGCGCCACGCCATGGAGAAGAACGCTATCCTTGGACGGTGTGACCAATTTTCGGGCGAGGACGGTATGAACTTTTTCTCTACGCGCGTTGCAACCGTGGCGGTGCTTGGTGCACTGCTCGCGGCCGCTGGTCCGGCGCAGGCCGGCGCCTATGTCGACCCGGTCGCGGAAGCCCCGGCGCAGGGGCGTGCAGCTGCAGGCTGGCAGCCTTTCGTTTCGCTCACGCCGGTCTACCAGGGGAGCGCGGACCTCGACGGCGGCGGTGATTTCAGGGTCGGCGGCGCGGTCGTGCGGGGCGGCGCTTCCTACGACTTTGGCGGCGGCACTCGGGCGGGTGTGACGCTCAACTACGACTATCTGGACTATTCCTTTTCGAGCCCAAGCTCATTGGGCGCCCGATCCCCCTGGGGCGTCGTCCAGCGTTACGGCCTAAGCCTGCCGATGTCCTTCGCGGTTGGCGATGGCTGGCGACTGGGAGTAGCGCCGTCGGTCGACTGGTTCCGGGAAAACGGTGCCAATACGGGTGACTCGCTCGTCTGGGGCGCCCTCTTCTCAGGCACCAGACGGTTCGCCGATGGCAATCTCCTCGGTCTGGGAATCGGCGTTTTCGACGGGATCGAGAAGACCAGCGTGTTCCCGTTCCTGCTCGTCGATTGGCGCCTGGGCGAGCGCTGGCGCCTGATCAACCCCCTGGCGAGCGGGCCGACCGGCCCTGCGGGTATCGAACTGGACTACCAGTTCGACGGCGGTTGGACCGCAGGCGTCGGTGTGTCCTACCGGGTCATGCGCTTTCGCTTGAGTGACGATGGCCCGACGCCGGACGGAGTCGGCGAGGAGCGCGGGGTGCCGGTATTCCTGCGCGTCACGCGCCAGCTCAGCGACCAGATGGCGCTGCACCTCTACGGCGGTGCCGTCGTGGCCGGGCAACTCCGCGTGGAAAACTCATCCGGCAACCTGTTGCGCAAGGACGACTTCGACCCGGCACCCTTTTTCGGCGCCACCTTCATCGGGCGGTTCTGAACTCCGGCGGCGGTCGGCGGGCACTTTCGCCCGTGGCCGCCGCGCCAGCGTCTTGACAAGCGGCGAGCGCGGAACCTGGAGCCAGAGACCTGGCCGAAAAATTTGCTGTTGCTGCCGCCTCGGCTCGCCATCCGCTCGCTACTCCGTTGTGGCAACTGGCCGGGATCCTGCGCAAGGGCAGCACTTGGAGCGCCTACGGACCCGAGTTCCCGGCCCGGAAGAGTCCACTCCCGCCCATTCCATCGACTGCTTCCAGGCCTCGCCGGCTGCCTGATGGCGCAATATCTCCCAGGCTATGGCGAGGTACTGCTGAGCGGCAACCAGCGCCAGCGTTTCGGCACCGCCACTTCGCGCTGACGGCCCCGATCAAGGCCCCACTGCGCTGCTGCGGCACTTCCGCATCGGCAGAGCGATGGCATGCCGACGCAAAGCAGGGACCACCAAGCGCTCGCGCGATTCGTTCGCGGAGCCCCATGCCGAAACTTGCTGCGCGGCTGAACTCCGGGCACAATGCACGAAGCCGCATCCGGAGACTCCCGCGGTTTTTTTGAAAGGTGATTCCTGATGAGCAACTTCTGGGATTTCATGTGGCTGATCGCGTCGGCATTCCTGTTCGTGGGGTATCTGCTGATCCTGTTCCGCATCATTGCGGATCTTTTCAAGGACAGCGAACTCGGCGGTGGCTCCAAGGCCTTGTGGCTCGTCTGCCTGCTCTTCGTGCCCATGTTGACCGCACTGGTGTACGTGATCACTCGTGGCAAAGGCATGGCCGCGAGGCAACGCGCCTCGTACGAACAGTCGCGATCCGAGGCGGAGTCCTACATCAGACAGGTGGCCGGAAAATCGCCCGCCGAACAGATCGCCGACGCCAAGGCGCTGCTGGACGCCGGTACGATCAATCCGGAAGAGTTTGCCAAGCTCAAGGCAAAAGCCCTCGCCTGAACACAGTCTGTTGAGCCGTGCCAGCGAGCCGTTCGGGCTCCTGCTACCTACCCTCAAGCACTCTGGAGAAAGTCAATGAAAACGAAGCCATTGGTCAACGCCACGCTTGGCGCAGTCACGCTGGCACTCGGTCTGACCTCAACCCTCGCCGCCGCTCAATCGCGAGTGCAGTACGGGCGCGTCACCAATGTCGTTGCCACGACCGTCACCGACACGACTGCGCAGAACGTCGGCACCATCGTTGGCGGCGGCATAGGCCTGTTGACCGGCAGCGGGCAGTCCGGCAGCAATCGTGCCCTGCGCGCCGTGGGGGGCGCAGCCGCCGGTCGCGGGGTTGGCAACCTCGCCGGGCGCTCGCAGTCCTTCGAATACACGGTCAAGGTTGGCGGCGGTTCAACTGTGCGCATCGTTTCCGATCAGGCAGGCAAGAGAGTCGGGGACTGCGTGGCGATCGAGCAGGGCCAGTTCAACAACATCCGGCTGGTGTCCGATGACCGCTGCGCACCCGCGCAGACCGGACAGCCCGCTGGCACGACAGCAGTGGCTGCCGACATGCAGGCGGCCAGTGCCTGCGACCAGGCCAAGCTGCAAGCCTTGAATGCCGACACCGATGAGGCCTTCGCGCTTGCCGAGCGCCGCATTCGCCTGGTGTGCGGCGAGTGATGGTGGCCGGACCAGACAGTCATGACCGTTCGTTGGCTGCCGGCCCCGCAATCCCAGCTCAAACTCGCACCCGACCACAGCACGTGGCGCGTGGCCTCGCAGGGTTTTCTTGATCGGGAACGAACCTGAACATGTTGAAGTCCGCCGCTTTGCTCGTCCTTTCCCTCGCCTGCTCGCTGCCCGCCGCGGCAGCGGAGGCATCGCTGATCTGTTTCGGCAACGAGCCTTCATGGAGCTTGTCGTTCACCGCACACGGCGCGGCACGGCTGGAGTTGCCCGATCAAGGGGCCGTCGACTACCGCGGCAGGGAGACGCGTCTCGAGGCACCGAAGGAGCGCGCTTGGCGCGGCAGGCCGACGAGCGGTCGGGCTGGTGAACTGGTGGCCTTCCTCACCGATGCCACTTGCAGCGATGGCATGTCCGAGGCGCAGCACCCGGTCACCGCACGCGTGTCGCTGCCCAATGGGCGCCTGCTCATCGGCTGTTGCCGGGTTCCGGCTGCGACCAGGACGCCGCCGCCGCCGGCCATGACCATCGAGGGTCCGACGTGGCGCCTCAGCACCATCGGCAGCAGTGAGCCGGACACCGCCGGCCAGACCGGACGGCCGGTGACGGCTCGCTTCGCGGCCGGGCGAGTCGACGGGTTTTCCGGTTGCAACCAGTTTTTTGGCGGCTACACGATCGACGGCGAGCGCATCAGATTCGCCCCCCTGGCTGGGACGATGATGGCCTGCTCGCCGCCGGCCATGGCGCTCGAGAAGGCGGTTCAGGGCGCACTCGCCGGCACGGTTCGCTACGCCATCGATGGCGACCGGCTGACGCTCACCCCGGCAGCGGGTGCGGCGCTCGCTTTTCAGGCCGAACCCGCGCCAACGCTGGCAGGAGTCGTTTGGCATGTCACCGGTTTCAACAACGGTCGGGACGCGGTGGTGGGACCGCTGACCGGTACCGATCTGACGCTTTCCTTCGGCGACGGAATGGTACGGGGGCACGCCGGCTGCAACAGCTTCCGCGCGCCTTACACAAGTGACGGCGAGCGCATGACCGTCGGGCCGGCAAACACGACGCGCAAGGCCTGCGCTGGAGAAGGCGTGATGCAGCAGGAACGCGAGTTCCTGGCGGCGCTGGCGACGGCGACGAAGTGGAGCGTGCGCGGCGGCATGCTTGACGTGCATCGCGCGGACGGGCAGCGGGTGCTCAACGCCAACGCTGAAGCCAGGTAGAGGAGAGGAAATGCGTTACGTCTATATCGGACTGGTGGTGGTTGCCACCGCCATCGTGCTGCTCTTCAAGGTCCAGAACCTGACCGCCGTCACGGTTTCGCTGCTGGGCATGAGCATGACCATGCCGGTCTTTCTGCTGGTCATCGGCATCTACCTTCTCGGAATGCTGACCGGAAGTTCGCTGCTGGCCCTGCTGCGCGGCTGGGTCCGCAACGCCAGAGACGACGCTGTCTGACAGGCCACGTCGGCTGACCCTCCTCGGCAGCGCCTTGGCCCAGGGGCGCATCGCACGCTCGAGCCCCCGGACTGTCGCCAGGACGCAGGCTCGCGGGCATCGACGTCAGGCGACGTCCGGACTGAGCAACTAATCCAGAGTCGCGGCCAGAGCCCAGACATAGAGCGCTCCGACCGACAACTGCAGCGCCGCGATGGGCAGCCCGATACGCAGGAACTGCGCGAAGCTCACACGCTGGCCATTTGCCGCGCAGATGCCGACGGCGACGACATTGGCCGCGGCGCCGATCAGCGTCGCGTTGCCGCCGAGGGTGCCACCGAACATCATCGCGACGAATACCGGCAGTGTGGCCGATGGCCAATTGACGAAACCCGGAGCCAGCGCGATCTCCGGAGCCGCACCGGCCGCCACCAGGTAACCGGTGACCATGACCAGGGCGGCGGCGACCACGGGAATGTTGGCCAGCAGGCTCGACAGCACCCCGATGCCGGCGAGCAACAAGAAAGCCACCGGCATCAGGTCGGCTCCGAACCACTGGTAGACCTGGACCGACAGTCCTTGCAGCAACTCGGTCTTGATGAATGCCTGGACCAGCGTGAAGATGGCGCCAAGAAACAGGATCGTCTTCCAGTCCACGTCCCGGATCACCTCGCCGACCGGCTCGATGCGCACGCCATAGACCAGGAGCAGCGCCAGCGCTGCGCCGATGATCGCGACCTGTGGTGGGACGATGCGCGTCGGCAGGTACTCGCCAATCATGAACAGGGCAACCATGAGCAGCAGGACGAGCAGCGACAGTATCAGGAAACCGGGTCGCTCGATGGGAACGGGTGGGCGCGTCTCCGGCAGAGTCACCCGCGCCGCCCAGACCTTGGGCAACAGTAGCGGCAGCAGCGGCACCACCGCGAGCACGGCGAGCAGACCACCCAGGCTGACCTGCCGTAGATAATCGGGGAACGACAGCCCGATCGCACTGCCGACCAGAAAGGTGGCGGGGTCGCCGACCAGCGTCAGCATCCCGGCGGCGTTACTGACGATCGCCGTGATGATCACGGGTCCAACGAAGTCGACCTTGAGCGCCCGGCAGACGTTGACGATGACCGGCGCCACCAGGATGACCGCGGTGGCGTTCGGCAGGACGGCGCAAATGGGTGCGACCATCGCGACGATCAGCAGCAGCAGCCGCTTGCCGCTGCCGCCGCTGGCGCGCAGGAAGATATCGCCGATCCGCTCGAAGATCCCCGTCTTGCCGATCACCCGCGCCACCACCATGCCACCGAAGAGCAACGACAGCGGCCCACCGGCGGTGTGCACGATCGGCATCAGGTCGCTGCCGTCGAGGATCCCGAACGCGATCAGGGTACTCACCCCAAGCAGGGCGGCGACCACCATGTCGACAAGATCAAAGGCGATGCAGAGGATGACTGCGGCAAAGACGAGGATGGTGAGGTTGATCTGGAAGTCCGTCATCTGGGCCTCACTCAGTCGATCGCTGGCGAATAGTGGAGTCCACCGTGCATCCACAGCCGGTTGAGACCGCGCTCGATCTTGAGCGGGCTGTTTCGCCCGAGGTTGCGCTCGAAGACCTCACCGTAGTTGCCGACGGCCCGCAGGGCCCGGATCCCCCACTGGGGCTCGATCCCCAACGCCTTCGCGATGATCTTGCCCTCGTACGGATCCTGTCGCAGCAGGGGGTTCCTGTTGTCCCTGATCTCCTCATCGATCCGGTCACGGGTGACGCCGTATTCCTCCCCGAGGATCAGGATGTTCAGAACCCAACGGATCACCGTCGCCCACTCCGGGTCACCGCCCCAGACGACCGGGCTGAGCGGTTCCCTGGAGATGCGTTCGGGCAGGATCACGAAGGACCCTGGACCACCCGGCGCACGCAGACGCATGGCCGCCAGTTCGCCAGAGTCCGCGGTATAGGCTTGGCATTGGCCGGCGAACAGCGCTGCCGCGGCTTTCTGGGCCGATGCCATGAGCAGGGGCTTGACCGACCTGCCGTTCGCCTTGAAATGGGCCTCCAGGGTACGCTGGTGCGTCGTCCCCTTCTCGACGCAGATGGTCGCACCGTCGAGCTCGGCGAGCGTTGCCACCTTGGCGGCGGCAGCGACCATGAAGCCCTGGCCATCGTAAAGGAGGATGCCGGGAAAGCGTACCCGCAATACGGCCTCGCGGGTGAGGGTCCACGTTGTGTTGGCGAGCAACAGGTCGACCCTGCGCGTCTGCAGCGCGGGAAATCGTGCGGTGGTCTGCAGCGGCACAAACTCCACTTTTTCCGGGTCATTCAGCACCGCCGCAGCGACCGCACGGCAGAAGTCGACTTCCAGTCCGCGCCAGTACCCATTGGCATCGCGCTCGGAGAAGCCGGGAATGTCCTCGCTCACCCCACAGCGCAGTTGCCCACGCGACTTCACACCGTTCAGGACCTCTGCGGACTCAACCTGCGGCAAGGCCACGAGTATCAGAACCAACAGGGCGGCACAGCGAGCAAGCAGTTTCATTCGGGGTCTCCGAAATTGCAGGGCGTTGGATTCATGGGTTTTCATGGTCTTGCCTCAGGAGCAGGTGGTCCGCAGGCGCCGCAACGACTCATTGGCCTTCGGAAAGCTGGCCGGGTTCTCGTCCGGGAAGTAGCGTTCGCCCTTGGGTATCTGCTTGCTGCCCGGCGGTGGCCAGCCGCGCACTGCAATGACCTCCGGAACCAGAGCGGACAGGTCGATCCTGCCGTTGTCGACATCTCGTCGGCAGACAAACAAGACGCCGTTGGCGGCGATCACCCGATCGCGCACAGCGGCGAGCGGCCCCGCTGCAGTCCTGGAGAGCGCTGCGGTTTCGGGTGGTATCGACAGCAGAAAGAAGCGCTGGCCACGAGGGGTTTTCGCCATTCCCTGCTCGGCCGCCGCCTGGAAACTGAAACCGTCACCGGCGACGTAAAGACCGCCTTCCGATTGCGCGGATACCGTTGCCGAGAAGGCAGCGACACTGATGCTGAGGGCGAGCCTGACGACCTGCGATCGCCAGGAGCATCGTTCGTCGAAGCAGGACATGGGCTACCTCCTCAGTGCCGATCAGGGCGCAATTCCACGATTTCGGGGGAGATTACGCACGAGCGGATCCCCGAGTCAAGTGAAATCGCGGCGAGGCAGACCATGCGCTGCCCTGTCGGCTCTGCTCGTCAGTAGGTGCTTGCCACTCAGGCGGCGCGTCTCGCCGCCCGAGCCTTGCCGCGCCGCGGACTTGACGCCGTCTCTGGCGGAACTCGCCGTCTCGGCAGGCGGCAAGCATCGTTGCAGATCGGCGAGTTCGCCCGTGAGGACGGTCGCGTCACAATTGGCGAGGCGATCAAGCGCACTGCGGCGAGCGACGACACGCGCCAGCAAACGCCCGTTCGCTGGCCGCGCCGCGCTAACGGTCATGACTTTCGGCACACCCCTGGTGATGAAAGTCATGACCGTTTCCCTCATCCCCGGCCCTTCTCCCGCGCCCGGGAGAAGGGAGATTCGCGAGGCGCTGACGCGACTTTCACATTAAAATGGGCGAAGGATTCGCACGTGGGGGGGGGGGGGGAGGGTGGGTGGG
>DDUX01000100.1:0-8524 GCA_002345025.1 Candidatus Accumulibacter iunctus
TGTTGAGCACTCGTGGCAGGTTTTTGCGCCGGGCCTGGGGCGCCCAGCCGATCCAGCCGTCGCGCACGGCCACCGCCTGGGCGGCACCGGACAACAGGACGCAACCGAGCCGCAGCTCACCCGCCATGATGAAGTAGCGCAGCCGGTAGCCGAAGGCGCCCTGGAAACCCAGCGGGTGCCAGCGCGCCATCAGCGCATTCCATTGCGTTACCAAGGCGGTGTCACGGATCACTTCCAGGCGGACCGGGGCCAGGGCCGACAGCGTGCAGTCCACCGGTGACTCCTCGATCAACGGCCCGACGACGGCCCGGGGTGACGTCGAACGGCGTCGCGGCGATGGCCTCGGTGTGGGCAGGACGAGCAGGCCGGCCGCCTGCAAGCGCTGCAGGAACTCCAGGCAGGCGCCGGTCTTCGCCGTCCCCGTCAGCGTCACCCAGCCCAGGTGTTCGCACAGCGTCGCCGCCAATTCATGGCGCGCCAACCCGGGCAGCCACGCCACCGTCACGCAGACGTCGGCAACCTCCTGCGCACTGTGAACTCCCGACCGCTGTGCACCCAACTCCTCGACGTCATCACGTCCATCGCAGAACCTTCGCCGGCGCAGATCTGAGATCTGTTAACCCCGACCTATTCTGTCAAAGGCCGCCAAGCCTTGCTACGAATGGGCTGCGCTGGTCATGCGTCAAGGCTGCGGACCCGGAGGACTCGCTGGTGCGCCTCGCAGCAGTCGCGAACCTGATGCGACGAGCTGGCGGCGGTCCCTCCTTCGCCAGCCGTCGTTGCCACGCCGACGTCATGGCCGGCTTCACGTCAGGCAGCAGAGCGCCGCGCCGCCACCGACCTACGGTCGGGTCCAGCTCGGTCGGTCATCGCCATGCGCTCTCAGAGCACCCGTTCCTTGAGCAGCGCGAGCAGGTACTCGCCATAGCCGCTCTTCGTCAACGGCTGCGCAAGCGCCTCGAGCTGTTCGGCCGTGATCCAGCCATGGCGATAAGCGATCTCTTCCGGGCAGGCCACCTTCAACCCCTGCCGGTGCTCGATCGTGGCGATGAACTGACCCGCCCCGAGAAGGCTCTCGTGGGTCCCCGTATCAAGCCACGCATAACCGCGCCCCATCAGCTCAACGTGGAGTTGCCCCTGTGCCAGGTAGAGACGGGTGAGATCGATGATTTCCAGCTCGCCCCGCGGCGACGGCCTGAGGCTTTTCGCCAGTTCCGTCACCTGCGCATCGTAGAAGTAAAGGCCGGTGACGGCGTAGTTCGACTTCGGTGCCTTCGGTTTCTCCTCCAGACTCAGCACCCTGCCGTTGCCGTCGAACTCGGCCACACCGTAGCGCTCGGGGTCATGCACGTGGTAGGCGAAGATCGTGCTGCCACGGCTGCGTTCGTTTGCCCGTGAGAGCAGTTGCTGAAAGCTGTGGCCATAAAAGATGTTGTCACCCAGGACGAGAGCCGATGGATCATTGCCGAGGAAATCCGCACCGATGATGAACGCCTGCGGCAGGCCGTCCGGGCTGTGCTGAACCGCGTAGCTGAGATCGAGCCCCCAGCGTGAGCCGTCGCCGAGCAACTGCGCGAAGCGGGGAGTATCCTGCGGCGTCGAAATGACCAGAATCTCGCGGATCCCGGCGAGCATCAGGGTGCTCAGCGGATAGTAGATCATCGGCTTGTCGAAAACTGGCAGCAGCTGTTTGCTGATCGCCAGGGTGGCCGGGTGCAGGCGGGTGCCGGAGCCGCCGGCGAGAATGATCCCTTTGCGCATCGTGAACAACCCTCCAGTCGACAGAGATGTCGAGTTTAAGGCGTTTTTGCCTGCAGGGGTTGTACCGGCAGCATGCGGGCGATCGGCGCGCCGATCGCCGATCAGCGCCGAGCAGCGGCAGGCCAGGTGGAGTAACATCCCGCCCTGTTCGCGAGCAGCGCCGGCAGTCGGCGAAGATGATTGGCTAGCAGATGAGCTGGAATCCCGGGCAGTACCTCAAGTTTGCCGACGCTCGGCTGCAGCCGGCGCTGGATCTTCTTGCCAGGTTGGGCAGTATCGAGGCGCGGCGCATCGTCGATCTCGGTTGCGGCGCTGGCAACGTCACCCGGTTGCTGGCCGATCGCTGGCCTGCGGCAGAGATCGTTGGCGTCGACAGTGATGCGGCGATGCTGGCCAGGGCCGCGAGCACGCTGCCCTCCGTCGTCTGGCACCGGGCCGATGTTGCCAGCTGGCGGGCAGACTTCAGTCCCGATCTTCTTTTCTCGAATGCCGTGTTGCACTGGCTCCCCGACCACCGCGAGCTTCTCCCCGATCTGGTCGGGCAACTCGGTGTCGATGGCGTCCTGGCGGTGCAGATGCCAGCCAACTTCGGCGAACCGGCGCACCAGATCCTGCGCGAGCTCGCTGACCAGCGGCCGTGGAGTGACACTCTTGGCGATGTTCGCATGGGGAGCGTCCTGCCGCCCGTCGACTACCAGCAACTGCTGCAGCCGCTTTGCCGCCGGGTGGACCTGTGGGAAACCACTTACTGGCAGGTGTTGTCGGGTGACGACGCGATCATCGAGTGGATGCGCGGCACGACACTGCTGCCCTTCATGGGACGTCTCGATGCCGCCACCGGCGAGCGCTTCCTCGCCGCCTATCGCGAGCGGCTCGATGTCGTCTATCGCCGTAGCCGGGACGGGACAACGCTCTTTCCCTTCAAGCGACTCTTCTTCGTCGCCCGGCGCTGAACAGGGATGTACGGTCTCGATCCTGTGCTGCTGTGCGGGCTGGCAGTGGCGGCCCTGTTTGCCGGCTTCATCGACGCCGTGGTCGGCGGTGGTGGCCTGATCCAGATTCCAGCCCTGTTCCAGGCGCTGCCAAGAGAACTCCCGGCAACCCTTTTCGGGACCAACAAGTTCTCCAGCATCTTCGGCACGACCAATGCCGCCTGGCGTTATTCCCGCCGTGTCGCGATGCCCTGGCGAACGACGCTGCCCGCCGCGGTCGCCGCCTTTGCTTGCTCGTACCTGGGGGCGATGGCTGTCGCGTGGCTGCCCTCGGCAGTGCTGCGGCCGCTGATCCTGCTGCTGTTGGTCGGCGCGGCCGTCTACACCTTCGCGCGTCGCGACTTCGGTGCCATTCACCGACCGCAGCACACGGGGCGGCGCGAGTTCGCTTACGCTTTTCTGCTGGGGGGGGCCATCGGATTCTATGACGGCTTCTTTGGCCCGGGAACCGGCAGCTTCCTGATCTTCCTGTTCATCCGTTTTTTTGGCTTCGACTTCCTGCACGCATCGGCGGCAGCAAAAGTGGTTAACGTCGCAACCAACCTCGCCGCGCTCGGCTTCTTCATCCCGCACGGCCACTTTCTTCCCGTGCTGGCGGTGATGATGGCGACGTGCAACGTGGTCGGTTCGCTCGTCGGGACGCAACTCGCCCTGCGGCATGGCAGCGCTTTCGTCAGAAAGGCATTCCTCGGTGTCGTCAGCGTCTTCATCCTCAAGTTCGCGCATGACACCTTCTTTTGATGTGAAAGTCGCGTCTGCGACTCGCGAATCGCCCTTCTCCCGTGCACGGGAGAAGGGCCGGGGATGAGGGAAACGGTCATGGCCCTCATCATCAGGGGCGTGTCGAAAGTCATGACCGTTAGACTTGTCTCGCGCTGCCCGTGGCCGCACAATGGTTACTTGCTGCAGTGCGGTCGCCGGTTGCGCGCGATCCGAAAAACCATATGGGAGGAAGCATGAGAATCAAGCTGCTGTCGGCCGGTCTGCTGGCTTTCCTGGGAGCGGTTGTCGCCGCCGGCGTCCGCGCGGAGATCAACGTCGGCGTGACGCTGTCGGCAACCGGTCCCGCCGCTTCACTGGGGATTCCGGAAAAGAACACCGTCGCCTTGCTGCCGACGACCATCGCCGGCCAGAAGGTCAATTACATCGTTCTTGATGACGCCTCCGATACCACCACGGCAGTCAAGAATACCCGCAAGCTGCTTGCCGAAAACAGGGTCGACCTGGTGATCGGTTCGACCACCACGCCCAATTCTCTGGCGATGATCGATGTGGTTGCCGAGGGCGAAACGCCGATGATTTCAATGGCGGCTTCGGCGCGGATCATCGATCCGATGGACAGCAAACGCGCCTGGGTATTCAAGACGCCGCAGAACGACGCCCAGATGGCAACGGCGATTGTCCAGCACATGCTCGACAACAAGGTCAGGACCGTGGCCTACATTGGCTTTGCCGACGCTTATGGTGAAGGCTGGTGGAACGAGTTCTCGAAGATTGCCGAGGCGCGCAAGATCCAGATCGTCGGCAACGAGCGATTCAACCGGGCCGATACCTCGGTGACTGGGCAGGTGTTGAAGATTCTCGCCGCCAAACCGGACGCGGTCCTGGTGGGCGGCGCCGGAACGCCAGCAGCCTTGCCGCAGAAGTCGCTCAAGGAAAAGGGCTACAAGGGTCTGATGTACCAGACGCACGGTGTGGCGAATGCGGACTTTCTGCGGGTGTGCGGCAAGGATTGTGAAGGCACCTTCCTGCCCGCAGGCCCCGTCCTGGTGGCGGCCCAGCTTCCCGACGGCAACCCGATCAAGAAGGTGGCGCTCGAGTACGTCGCGAAGTACGAGGCGATGCACGGCAAGGGCACGGTGTCGACCTTTGGTGCGCATGCCTGGGACGCCAGCAGGCTGCTCGCCAATGCCGCACCGGAAGCCCTGAAGAAGGCGCAACCAGGGACGCCCGAGTTCCGCAAGGCGCTGCGTGACGCGCTTGAGAAGACGACCAACCTCACGGGCGCACACGGAGTGTTCAACATGAGCCCACAGGACCACCTTGGATTCGATCAGCGTGCGCGGGTGATGGTCAGGATCGAGAACGGCGCCTGGAAGCTGGCGGAATAGCGCTGCGCAGTGCTTGGTCGGCTGCACTGTGCCGCCGCGGAGATGTGGAGCTCGGCTGCAGCCTGAGGTGTGCGTAGCGACTGGGTGGTGTTGATGGATTTGCAGATTGCATTGCTGCTGGGCCAGGATGGCGTCACCAACGGAGCCATCTATGCCTTGTTGGCGCTGGCTCTGGTTTTGGTCTTCGCGGTGACGCGGGTGATCTTCATCCCACAGGGCGAGTTCGTTGCCTTCGGCGCGCTGACGCTGGCCAGCCTGCAGGCGGGGAGGCTGCCCGGAACGGTGTGGCTGCTGCTCGCGATGGGAACGGCGATCGCCCTCATCGAAGGCTCGGCGGCAATGCGTGCGCGACGCTTCCGGCGATTGCCGCTGATCCTGCTGATCAATTGTGGCGCGCCGCTGCTCCTTGCCGCCAGCCTGTTGGCCGTTTCGCCCGCAGAGCTGCCGCTGTTGGTCCAGGTCCTGCTGACCTTGATGCTGGTTGTCCCGCTCGGGCCGATGCTGTACCGCCTGGCCTACCAGCCGGTTGCCGAGGCATCGGTGCTGGCGTTGCTGATCGTTTCGGTTGCTGTGCACGTGACGTTGACCGGAGTCGGGCTGCTGTTCTTCGGTGCCGAGGGCTCGCGGACCCCGGCCTTTACCGACGTCAGTTTCGAAGTCGGTGATGTCGTCCTGCAAGGGCAGACGATCCTGGTCATCGTCGCCAGCATCCTGCTGATCGTCGCACTCTATCTCTTCTTCGAGCGAACGCTGTACGGCAAGGCCTTGCGGGCGACGGCAATGAACCGCACTGGTGCCCGCCTTATGGGAATCTCGGGGAACCTCGCCGGACTGCTCTCGTTTACCCTCGCCGGAGCGATCGGCGCCTTCTCCGGCGTACTGATTTCCCCGATCACGACCATCTACTACGATTCGGGTTTCCTGATCGGCCTCAAGGGTTTCGTCGGCGCGATCATCGGCGGGCTTGCGAGTTACCCGGTGGCGGCGGGCGGCGCCGTTCTGGTCGGCCTCCTCGAGGCGTACTCTTCATTCTGGGCGAGCGCCTTCAAGGAGGTGATCGTCTTCACGCTGATCATCCCGGTGCTGCTCTGGCGATCCTTGAAGACGCGTCACGTGGAGGAGGCATGAAACGCAGCGTGCAGTCGACGATCCTTCTCCTGCTCTTCATCGTCGCCTTGCTGGCGGCGCCGGTCCTGCTGTCCGAGTTCTACGTCACGCTGCTGAATTACATCGGCCTCTACGCCATCGTCGCCCTGGGACTGGTGATGCTGACCGGTGTCGGCGGCCTCACTTCCTTCGGGCAGGCCGCATTCGCCGGCCTGGGCGCCTATACCTCCGCCTACCTGACGACGGTGCACGGTGTTTCCCCCTGGCTGACTCTGCCCGCCGGCTTGCTGGTGACAGCAATCGTCGCGCTGTCGCTGGGACTCGTGACGCTGCGGCTGTCCGGCCACTTTCTGCCCCTCGGTACCATTGCCTGGGGTATCAGTCTGTACTACCTGTTCGGCAATCTCGCTGCGCTCGGAGGGCACACCGGTATTTCCGGCGTGCCACCCCTGTACATCTTCGACCTCGAAATCCGCTCCGGCCGTGAGTTTTTCTACCTGATCTGGGCCATCCTGCTGGCGTTGATCCTGGCCACGCGCAATCTCCTCGACTCGCGCGAAGGCCGCGCCATCCGCGCTCTCAAGGGGGGCTCGGTAATGGCAGAAGCAATGGGCGTCAACACGCCCCGTTCAAAGATCGTCGTCTTTGCCGTCGCTGCTCTCTATGCCGCCGTGTCGGGATGGCTCTATGCTCACCTGCAGCGCTTCGTCAACCCGACGCCGTTTTCGCTGACCCAGGGAATCGAGTACCTGTTCATGGCCGTCGTCGGTGGCGTTTCGCATGTCTGGGGAGCGATTCTCGGCGCCGGTCTGATTACCGTCCTCAAGCAATGGCTGCAGGACTGGTTGCCCCGTCTGCTTGGGCAGAGCGGCAACTTCGAGATGATCGTTTTCGGGCTGCTGATGATCATCGTGCTGCAGCGCGCGCGCGACGGCGTCTGGCCGATGCTGCAACGGTTTTTTCCACAGGACGTGGCGCGCGCACGGAGCGACGGCGTGCGGCGCCTGGAGAAACGACCGCTTCCCGAGTCGGGCTCGGTGCTGCTCGAGGTCACTGATGCGAGCAAGTGTTTTGGCGGCTTGGTGGCCAACGACCGGGTGAGTTTCCGGGTGCGGGCAGGCGAGATCATGGCATTGATCGGTCCGAACGGAGCTGGCAAGAGCACGATGTTCAATGGCATATCCGGCGTCGACCCGCTGACCTCGGGTCGCGTCAGCTTTCGCGGCGAGCGTGTCGAGTCGCTGCCGGCACGCCGGATCGCCCGTCTGGGGATGAGTCGCACTTTTCAGCATGTCCGGCTACTGCCGGCGATGAGCGTCATCGAGAACGTCGCCATCGGGGCACACCTGCGTGGCCGCAAGAGCTTCATTGCCGCCGCCTGCCGCGCCGACCGCGACGAGGACGCGCGTCTGCTGCAGGAAGCTGCGCTGCAGATCGAGCGCTGCGGCCTGCGCGACCAGATGTACGAGCCTGCCGGAAACCTGCCGCTGGGCAGGCAGCGACTCGTCGAGATTGCCCGGGCGCTGGCGGCGGACCCCTGTCTGCTGCTCCTCGACGAACCGGCTGCCGGTCTGCGCTACATCGAGAAGCAGGCACTGGCCGAACTGCTGCGGCGATTGCGTGCGGAAGGGATCGGTATCCTGCTGGTCGAGCACGACATGGAGTTCGTGATGGGGCTGGCAGACCGCGTCGTCGTCATGGAGTTCGGGCGCAAGCTTGCAGCGGGACTGCCGGAAGAGATCCAGCGCAACCCGGCGGTGGTTGAGGCCTACCTCGGGGGTGTCGAATGAGCACGCCGCTGACGACCGAAGAGCGCAGCGTCGTGCTCGAAGTCAGCGACCTGTCGGTCAGCTATGGCAAGGTTGAAGCGCTGCACGGCCTCGCGCTGCGCGTGCACCGGGGGGAGATCGTCACCGTCATCGGTCCCAATGGCGCTGGCAAGACCACCTTGTTGTCGGCACTGATCGGTTTGTTGCCGATGCGCGGCGAGATGAGCTATCTCGGCGAGCGGCAGAGTGCCGACCGCAGCGTCGAACAGCTCGTGCGTCAGGGGATGACGCTGGTGCCGGAGAAGCGCGAGCTGTTTGCCGAGATGAGCGTCGGCGACAACCTGCTGCTGGGCGCTTTCGATCGCTACCGTGCCGGCCATCGCGATCAACTGGAGACGATCGACCATGTCTTCGACATCTTCCCGCGGCTGATGGAACGGCGCGAACAGATGGCGGGCACCCTCTCGGGCGGCGAGCGGCAGATGCTCGCGATGGGTCGCGCACTGATGGCCAAGCCGCGCCTGCTGCTGCTCGACGAGCCCAGCCTTGGCCTCGCGCCGCTGGTCATCAGGGAGATTTTTCGTACCATCAGCCAGCTCAGGAAGACCGGCGTCGCCATGCTTCTGGTCGAGCAGAATGCGCGCGCTGCGTTGCAGGTGGCCGACTACGCATACGTTCTGGAGACCGGCAGCGTTTCGCTCGAAGGACCAAGCGGCACGCTGGCCAGTGATCCGCGGGTCATCGAGAGCTATCTCGGGTTCGGCGGCAGGCAGTGACGGCTGCC
>DDUX01000100.1:8842-19449 GCA_002345025.1 Candidatus Accumulibacter iunctus
CCTGATCGATCGGCAGATGGTGGTACGGCTTCTGCGCGGGTCGTACCTGCGTGCGGGTGACGCGCTGCAACTCGAGGCCCCAGAGACTCATCGCCTCGGAGATGACGATTGCCTCGCCACCGTTGAGGCAGCCGTCGGCATTGGCGATATCGACGATCGCGCCAAGGGCCTGCTGCTGCAGGTCCGGTGACCGGATGTCGTCGAGCAAATGATCGATGAGTTCACGGTCAAGCTCGATCTGTCCAACGTTCGGCGCGCGAGCACACTGCATCAGATCATCGCAGAACTCATGGATCACCCGATCGAGGGTTGCCGGGGAGATATGCAGCCGGTCGCAGATGCCATGCTGGGAAAGCGACTCGATCTCCCTGTTGTCGAGCGCACCATCGGCGAGCAGGGCGAGGGCAACGACTCGCGACATGGCTTCAGCGCTGTCGGTGGTGTAGTGACGCATTTGTTTCTCCTTGATTGGCTGATTCGACTTGCATCCGCAGAATGGCTGCGGACGACACAACTATGGGTGCTGGGAGCCACGAAGTCCAATAAGATATAATTGGAAATTGAATTAGTTTGGGCTTATGCATGCCGCGACGCAGAATCACTTTCCGCCAACTCGAGAGCTTCGCCGCCGTCGCTCGCCACCGAAGCTTTTCGAAAGCAGCCGAAGAGCTTCATCTGACACAGCCGGCGGTTTCCCTGCAGGTGCGACAGATCGCCGAAAGCGTTGGTCTGCCGCTGTTCGAGCAGGCAGGTCGGGCGCTCGTACTGACCGAGGCCGGCGAGGAAACGCTGCAAATGGCGCGGGCGCTGGATGACGTGTGGACGAGCTTCGAGGCAGCCATCGCGGATCTCAAGGGCCTGAAACGCGGTCGGTTGCGCGTCGCGCTGGTGACGACGGCGAAGTACTTCCTGCCGCGGCTGGTAGGTGACTTCTGTCGTCGCCATCCGGACGTGCATGTCGAACTCGAGGTTGCCGATCGCGACCACATCGTCGCCCGCATGCGGGCCAATCAGGACGACTTCTACGTGATGGTCTATCCGCCGGAAGACCTGCAACTGAAGACCTATCCGCTGGTCGACAACGAACTGGTGGTCATCGCACCGCTCGGGCATTGGGGCGCGGGGCGACGACTGCAGCTGGCCGAGCTTGGCGGTGAGCGCTTCATCTTCCGCGAAACAGGCTCCGGTTCGCGGAAGATGATCGAGAATCACCTGGCGAAGTTGGCGATCAGGCTGGACATCAGGCTGACGGTCAGCAGCAACGAGGCGATCCGCGAACTGGTTGCCAGCGGCGCCGGGCTCGCGGTTCTCTCGCGCCAGGCCCTGACTGCCGATCCGGGGCAGCAGGAACTGTGCATTCTCGATGTCGAGGGATTCCCGTTGCGCCAGCCATGGCTGATCGTGCACCGGAATTCGAAGCGACTGTCGGTGCCGGCAAGGGCCTTTCTCGAGCAACTCCTCGCACGGCCACGGACGCACGCGTCGGAGGCTACAGGTGGCGACTCGACAGTGAGCTGAGCCGCTCGGCGTCGCCGTGAGTTCCCGTTCGCGCCGATCATCGGCGAAAGCGCTCTTTGCCTACGTCGTCGGTCGCGCGCCGGAGCCGGCAGAGCCGGCTGCCGGTACCTGCGCCACCCCATACTTGCGCGCCACGCGCTGGTAGAGTTCGCGCGCCGAAATCACCCGAACGTTGCGCATGTCCTTGGCTTGCGCCATCTGCAGGTAACGCAGGCCGCGCCTCGCGAGGTCGGCGTCCCAGCCCTTCTGTTCGAGGAGGGTGAAGATCGCTTTCGTCGCATTGACCAGGAACTGCAGATTCGGCACCCGTTCTGCGGCCTCGATCAGCAACTTTACCGAACCCTCGACGTCACCCTTGCGGGCAGCCAGAACGCCGCGATTGTTCAGCTCGACGATCTCCTTGCCGACTTCCGCAAGCAGTGCCTGACCGTCCTCTTCCTTGCCCGCCTTGGCGTAGATGCTCTGTACCTTGGCAATCATGTTGCGGTCTTCATGATTCTCGGCAGCCACTTGGCGGAATATGTCTCGCGCCTCCTCTTCCTTGCCCGTGGCAAGGCACGCCTGGGCGAGGTCGAGGGTGAGCGCCTGCGACAGCAGCGAACCCTTGCCAGCCTCCTTCAGTACCTGGCTCAGCTGTAGCGCCTGCTCCACGGTTTCCTGTGCCTTCGCCGGGTTGCCTTCCCGGTTGGCGCACAGCGTTTCCATCACCAGTGCGGCCAGCTCGCCCTGCTTGCTGCCTCGCCAGTCGCGTCGCAGTTGGGCGGTGATCTTGTGCGCCCCGTCGGTCTGGCCCCGGTCGAGCAGGACTCGGGAGAGGTTCGTGTAGTCGTCGACATTGCTCAGGGTCGATCCGCGACGTCGATCCAGCACCCTGCCGTAGGCCTTCTCGGCCGTCTGCAGGTCATTGTTGCGCACCGCCAGATCACCCACCAGCCGCTGTCGCGAGGCGTTGTTGGGCGACTTCGCCGCTGCCTGCAGCAGGACTGCCTGCGCTTCAGCGAGGTTGCCCATTTCTTCGCGGACCTCGGCGAGGAAATCATAAGCGGCGGTAAAATCCGGGAAGTCCTCGACCAGCGACTGACCGAGAGTCTCGGCTTCCGCCAGCTGCTGCTGATTGCGATGGGCGATCGCCAGTCCCATGCGGGCCCATGGCAGTACGCGTTGCGCGAGCACCTGCTGGTAGACCACCTGCGCGTCGGCAGGTCGGCCGAGGACGTTGAGGATCTCGCCCTTGCAGCGCAGCAGGTCCATGAGGAAACCGCTGTCCTGGCCCAGGAGGCGGTCGCAGGCAAGCAGGGCCTGCGCGTAGGCTCCGTTGTCCAGGTGGTCGAAAACGGCAGCCAGGAACTGCTTCTTGTAGACCGCGCGCAGCAACCGGCCGCGGAGTTCGTCAGCGGTGAAAGGCTTGATCAGATAATCGTCGGGAGCAAGCTCAGCCACCGAGACGACGTTGTGGTAGGTGCGTTCGCTGGTGACGATCATGAAGACGGTGGCCAGCCGTACCAGGTGCTGCTGCCGCAACTCGTCGAGCAGTTGCTGACCGTCACGTCCGTCCTCGAGCTGGTAGTCCGAGAGAATGATGTCAAAACTGTTGGCCTTGACCTGCCGCAGAACCTCTGCCGAAGTGCCAGCGGTATGGACGGTGGTGATGCCGATCGAAGAGAGCATCGTCCGCAGGGTGCTGCGGGCATTCGGGTAACGATCGATCAGCAGCGCTCGTTTGCGAACGAGATCGCTGCCGAGCTTGTGCAGGAGGTCAGCGGTGGTATCCGATGGGTTCATGGCGGTACCTTACCCGACAGTCCAGGGTGTATCAAGCATTGTCGGGGTTCTCCGCCCGCGGGCATGATTCGTGCTCGCACCGGTGGTCGGGAAACGCCTGTGGCGAGCTGCGCGACTGCCGGTGATGGTAAGATATTGCGTTGCACAAGTGGCGGCGGGCGGACAGTGGCGCGCCCGGTTCAGGATCAACGCGTCGACAGGAAGGCAATGACCGAACAACAGGCAGACAAGGGTTCCATCCAGGTGATCGAGCGCATGATGTCGCTGCTCGAGGTGCTGGCCAGCCTGCCGGAACCAGCGAGCCTGAAGGCGCTGGCGCAGACCACCGGTCTCCACCCTTCGACGGCGCATCGAATCCTGGCAGCGATGACGAGTTCAGCCCTCGTCGAGCGACAGGACAGTGGCACCTACTCGCTCGGTATCCGGCTGCTGGAACTCGGCAACATCGTCAAGTCGCGCATCAGCATCCGGCAGGTGGCGCTGCCCTACATGCAGCAACTGCACGAGTCGATTGGCGAGGCGGTCAATCTGGGCGTTCGCCACGAGGACGAGATCATCTACGTCGAGCGGACTTCGAGTGGTCGCTCGCTGTTGCGCGTGGTCTATCTGGTTGGCGGGCGTGCTCCGCTGCACCTGACCTCCGTCGGCAAGCTGTTCCTGGCGGCCGATAGTCCGGCGGATGTACGTGCCTACGCGCGGCGGACCGGATTGCCGGGAAAGACCCCGCATTCGCTGACCCGCCTCGACAGTCTGGAAAGGGAGCTCGACTGGATCCGCCGGCACGGCTTCGCTTCCGACAACGAGGAAGCGGAGATCGGCTTGCGCTGCATTGCCGCGCCGATCCGCAATGACGAGGGTCAGCTCGCCGCCGGTCTGTCGGTTTCGGCACCGAGCGAGCGCCACGATCCAGACTGGGTGACGCCGATCAGGGCGACGGCGAGCAGGATCGAGCAGGCTCTCGGCTATCGGCAGCCGTTGCCAGCGTGAGGGTCAGCTCGGCGCCGGGCAACGGCAGCAGGCGTCGCCCCCGGTCGTTGCAGGAGGACGGCGTGGCTGCGTCCCGACGTCCTCGCGCCAGCCGTGGCACGACGTAGTTCGCAGCCGTTGTCCTCCGGCGACCTTCTGCGCCAGGGTCGACCTTCGAAGCTGCCATGACCAGCGCCCGGGCTGTCATTCCGCCGCATTGCCACCCCCTGGGCAATGCTTGCCAAACTCCTGACGCGCTTCAACCCGCTCCCATCATGCGCCCCACACCCTCGATGCTGCCATTCCTCTTCGTCTTTCTCTGGAGCACCGGCTTCATCGGCGCCAAGTTCGGCTTGCCCTACGCCGAACCCCTCACCTTCCTGCTCGTCCGCTATCTGCTGGTTCTCAGCCTGATGACCGGTCTGGCACTGGCGACCAGCGCGCCGTGGCCGAGCGACGGACGCCAGTGGCTTCATATCGGCGTCTCCGGCCTGCTGCTGCACGGGCTCTACCTCGGCGGCGTGTTCATTGCCATCAGGCATGGCTTGCCGGCCGGTGTGACGGCCCTCGTGGTCGGCATGCAGCCGCTGTTGACGGCTGCCGGTGCCGGCTTCGTGCTCGGCGAACGGGTATCGGCACGGCAGTGGCTGGGGCTGGTTCTCGGTCTTGCCGGGGTGGCGCTGGTCGTGGCGAACAAGCTCGGCGACCTGCCGCTGACCGGAATGCTGCTGCCGGCCATCGCGGCACTGTTCGGAATCACGCTTGGCACCCTGTACCAGAAACGCTTCTGTCCGCACTTCGATCTGCGCAGCGGATCGGTCATCCAGTTCCTGCCGACTGCCGTCTGCACCGCGCTCGTCGCGTGGTTGACCGAAAGCATGCACATCGAGTGGACGATGCAGTTCGTCTTTGCCCTGCTCTGGCTGGTCCTGGTGCTTTCCTTTGGCGCCATCAGCCTGCTCAATCTGCTGATTCGCAGCGGTAGCGCCGTCAACGTCGCCAGCCTGTTCTACCTGACCCCGCCGACTACGGCCTTGATCGCCTGGCTGGTTTTCGGCGAGACGCTTGGCGGACTGGCGCTCGCCGGCATGGTGCTGGCAGTGGCCGGCGTCTACCTGGCACGGGTGCCGGCCCGATGAGGGACCCGGAATCGCCAGCGCTGCGCATCCTTGGCGTAGACCCCGGTTTGCGCGTCACCGGTTTCGGTCTGATCGAGAAGATTGGCAATCGGTTGCGCTACCTTGCCAGCGGCTGCATCCGGACGAGCGTCGACGACCCGCTGCCGGTCCGTCTGGGAACGATTCACGCAGGACTGCTTGAACTGGTGGCGAGACATCGCCCGGACGAGGCGGCGACCGAGATCGTCTTCGTCAACGTCAATCCGCAATCGACCTTGCTGCTCGGGCAGGCGCGCGGTGCAGCGATTACCGCACTCGTCGCGAGCGGGCTCGATGTCGCCGAATACACCGCCCTGCAGGTGAAACAGGCGGTGGTCGGCAACGGTCACGCGCACAAGGTGCAGGTGCAGCACATGGTGCGCCACCTGTTATCCTTGCCGGCAACTCCCGGTGCGGATGCTGCCGATGCTCTGGCCTGTGCCATCGCGCACGCACATGGCGGGCAGGGACTGGGAAGCCTGGCGGCCAACAGCCTGCAGGTTCGCGACGGCCGCTTGAGCATCAGAAGGAAGCGCAGTTAAATGAGGCGGAGTGAGCAATGATCGGCCGGCTGACAGGCATGCTGCTGGAGAAGAATCCCCCCCAGGTGGTCCTCGACGTGCAGGGCGTCGGCTACGAACTCGACGTGCCGATGAGCACCTTCTACAACCTGCCGGCGAACGGCGACAAGCTCAGCCTGCTGACCCACTTCGTCGTGCGCGAGGACGGGCACTTTCTTTACGGCTTTGCCAGCGAAGGCGAGCGCTTCGCGTTCCGCCAGTTGCTGAAGATCTCGGGCGTCGGCGCTCGCCTGGCGCTGTCGGTGCTCTCCGGCCTCTCGGTGGGTGAACTGGCAGCGGTAGTGGCCCAGCAGGAGGTTGGCCGCCTGACGAAGATCCCCGGCATCGGCACCAAGACGGCCGAGCGCCTGCTGCTCGAACTGAAGGGCAAACTTGCCGACGCGCTGCCGAGCAGCACCGTTGCCGCCGCTGGCGCACACAACGACATCCTCAATGCGCTGTTGGCGCTGGGTTACAATGAGCGCGAAGCGGCGAGCGCGACGAAGCAGTTGCCGGCCGGCATCAGTACCTCCGATGGCATCCGTCAGGCGCTCAAGCTGCTGTCAAGGGTCTGAATCGACGATGAATCCGAGCCACAAGCAACTGATCCAGATTGCGCTCGTCGCGTTATTGCTGACGGGCTGCATCGCCGTCCTGCTGCCCTTTACCGGCACCCTGCTTTTCGCCGTTGTCATTTGCGTCGTCACGCTGCCGATTCGCAACCGGCTCCTCACGCTTTGCCGCGGGCGCAGCAACCTGGCGGCGCTGCTGGTCTCCATCCTGCTCCTGTTGCTGCTCGTCGCACCAGTGGCCCTGCTCTCGGGCTCGATAGCGGATGGCGTCGAACTCGCCATCCGCTATCTCAAACCGCTGATGGAAGATGGGCTGCCGGTGGAGCCGCCGGCTTGGCTGGCCAGATTCCCGCTTGTCGGACGCGATGCTGCCGAGTACTGGCAGAAACTCGTTGCCAGCCGCGAGGAGATGAACGATCTCCTGCAGCAGTTCGTCGAGCCGACCCGCAACCTTGCCCTGGCGACTGCGGCCCTGCTGGCACAGGGGCTGCTGCAACTGCTGCTGGTCATCTTTTTCGTCTTCTTCATCTTTCGCGACGCGCACCTCTACGCCGATGCGCTGCATGTCGGTGGCCGGGCGCTTGCCGGCGACCTCGGCGAACGCATGCTGGCGCTGGTCGAGGGGACGGTCACCGGGGTGATGGTCGGCATCGTCGGCACGGCTGCAGCGCAGTCGGTGGTGGCGATGATCGGCTTTCTCATCGCCGGTGTTCCCGGTGTCCTGATCCTGACCGTGGCGATGTTTTTCCTGTCGATGGTGCCGGTGATCGGCGGCACCCTGATCTGGCTCGGCGCGGCCATCTGGCTCTACAGCGAGGGGCAGACGGGTTGGGCCGTGTTCATGGTATTGTGGGGAATGTTCGGGATCAGTGGCGTCGACAACTTCATCAAGCCCATCCTCATTTCGAGGAGTTCGAGCCTGCCATTGCTGCTGATCGTCGTCGGTGTCTTTGGCGGCGTGCTCGTCTTTGGCTTCATCGGACTGTTCCTTGGCCCGACCCTGCTGGCGCTCGGGCAGGTCCTGATTCGTGAGTGGCTGGCGCATGTCGAGGCGCGATCCGGTGCGGCGGACGAAGGTCAGCTGCCATGATCGAGACCGACGACTTCGCAGCGGCGCCGCTCGCCCGCGTGGTTTCGGCCGTGTCGACGTCCCAGGAAGAAGCCGTCGAGCGGGCGCTGCGCCCGAGACGCCTGGCCGACTACGTTGGCCAAGCGAAGATCCGCGAACAGCTGATGATCTTCATCGAAGCTGCGACGAAGCGCAGTGACACGCTCGATCACGTGCTGCTCTTCGGTCCCCCTGGCCTCGGCAAGACGACGCTGGCACACATCATCGCTGCCGAAATGGGGGTCAACCTGCGCTCGACCTCCGGCCCGGTGCTTGAACGGGCTGGTGACTTGGCGGCCATCCTGACCAATCTCGAGCCACGCGACGTGTTGTTCATCGACGAGATCCACCGTTTGTCGCCGGTCGTCGAGGAGATCCTCTATCCGGCGCTGGAAGATTTCCAGATCGACATAATGATCGGCGAGGGGCCAGCGGCGCGCTCGGTCAAGCTTGACCTGCCGCCATTCACGCTGGTCGGTGCGACCACCCGCGCCGGCATGCTGACCAACCCCCTGCGTGACCGTTTCGGGATCGTCGCACGGCTGGAGTTCTATACACCCGACGAACTGACGCTGATCGTCGCCCGCTCGTCGCAGTTGCTGAAGGTGCCTGCCGACCCTGCCGGCGCGCTGGAGATCGCCCGTCGCTCGCGCGGCACACCACGCATCGCCAACCGGCTGTTGCGGCGGGTGCGCGACTTCGCGCAGGTCAGGGCGGCTGGCCACATCACCGCTGAAGTGGCCGACGCGGCACTGCTGATGCTCGAAGTGGACCATGGTGGCCTCGATGTCATGGACCGTAAGCTGCTGTCGGCCGTCATCGACAAGTTCGCCGGCGGCCCGGTGGGGGTCGACAACCTGGCGGCGGCAATCGGTGAGGCGCGCGACACGATCGAGGATGTGCTCGAGCCCTTCCTGATCCAGCAGGGCTTCCTGCAACGCACGCCACGCGGCCGCGTCGCCACCCCCGCGGTGTACCGACATCTCGGTCTGACGAGCCTTGGCGACCAGCCGCAGCCCGAACTCTGGCAGGTGCCCTGAGCAACGCCTGGAGCGGTCACAATCACTTACATTTGCCCACAGCATGCTGCCTTAGAATCCGTAGCGGCCATGAAATACCAGCAAGAAGCGACGACAGCCTTCCGTCTTCCGGTTCGTATCTACTACGAGGACACCGATGCCGCCGGGCTCGTCTACTATGCCAATTACCTGAAATACATGGAGCGCTGTCGCACCGAATGGCTGCGCTCGATCGGCCATCAGCAGACCGATCTGCTGCGTGATCCGGGGATCGCCTTCGTCGTTCGCAAGCTGACGGTCGACTATATCAAGCCGGCGCGGCTGGACGACGAGTTGATCGTCGGTCTCGAAGTGGAACGGCTCAGCCGCGCCCAGATCTTCTTTCGGCAGCACATCCGGCGCTACGAAGGAAGTATCGACCGGCCCTGGCAGGAACTGGTCGATGCCACGGTGCACATCGTCTGTGTGCATGCCGAGCGGCTGCAGCCGATGTCGATTCCCGCAATTCTGCGCAACAAACTGGAAGCACAGCAATGAATGTCTCGCAAGACCTGTCGATCCTGCACCTGATCCTCAACGCCAGCGCCGTCGTTCAGGCAGTGATGCTGCTGCTCGCAGGTGTTTCGTTCATGTCGTGGTACTACATCTTCCGCAAGTGGTTCACGGTCAAGGCGGCGCGTACGCAGACCGAGCAGTTCGAACGCGACTTCTGGAGCGGCGGCGATCTCAACAGCCTTTACCAGAGCGCGATCAACGATCGCCACAGCACCGGCAGCATGGAGCGGATCTTCGAGTCCGGCTTTCGCGAGTTCACCAAGTTGCGCAGCCAGAAGAACCTTGACCCGAAGGACGTGATCGACGGTTCGCGACGGGCGATGCGCGCCACCTACCAGCGCGAGATGGACAGCATCGACTCGCATCTCGCGTTTCTCGCCTCGGTCGGCTCGGTCAGTCCTTATGTGGGCCTGTTCGGCACCGTCTGGGGGATCATGCATTCCTTCCGCGGGCTGGCGAACGTCGGCCAGGCGACGCTGGCGGCAGTGGCGCCAGGCATTGCCGAGGCACTGGTGGCGACGGCCATCGGCCTCTTCGCGGCGATTCCGGCGGTCGTCGCCTACAACCGCTTTGCGCACGAGATCGACCGCCTGTCATCGCGCTTCGAGTCGTTCATGGAAGAGTTCTCGAATATCCTGCAGCGGCAGATGAGGTAGAGCCATGCGTTCGCGTCGCCTGAAGAATGAGATCAACGTCGTCCCCTACATCGACGTCATGCTGGTGCTGCTGGTCATCTTCATGGTGACCGCACCGATGATGACCACTGCCACTATCGACGTGCCGTCGGTCGGCAAGGCTGCACAGCCACCGGCCGAAGCGCTGCAGGTGATCGTCCGGGCCGACCGGACGCTGGCATTGCTGGCGCCCGGCGGGAACAAAGAGCAGCCGCTGAGCCGCAGCGAGCTGGTGCAGGAGATCGCCAGCGCGCAGCGCCGAAACCCGGAACAGGCGGTGGTCATCGCAGGTGACAGGAACGTCAAGTACCAGGCGGTACTCGAAGTCATGGACGACCTCCAGCAGCAGCAGGTCAAGCGTATCGGCCTCCTCGTCCAGCCTTCCGGCAAGTGAGTCGCTGAGTCTTGGAAGCGGTCCAGACCTTCCCGCGGATGCCGCCGGATGACCCGGCGAAGTGGCCGTCGCTTGCCCTCTCTGCGACGGTGCACCTGTTGCTTCTCGCTGCCCTGTTTCTCGGCGTGCAGTGGAAGAGCAAGCCGCCGGCAGCGGTCGAGGTCGAAGTCTGGCGAGCCGCACCGGCGCCGACAGTCGTCGCGCAGCCTGATCCCAGGCCGGAACCGAGGCCGGAACCCCGGGTCGAGCCCAAGCCGGAGCCAACACCCAAGGCGGTTGCCAAACCCGAGCCCAAACCCGAG
>DDUX01000100.1:19762-37952 GCA_002345025.1 Candidatus Accumulibacter iunctus
AACCCGAGCCCAAACCCGAGCCCAGACCGCCGCCCAGACCCGAGCCGGTGCCGAAGGCAGTCGCCAAACCCGAACCCAGGCCGGAGCCAAAGCCACCCGTCAAACCCGACATCCCTTTGAAGGAGGAAAGGAAGCCGCTCAAGGAGCCGGTCAGGGAGCCAAAAGCGAAGGAGCCACCGAGCAAGGATGAGGCGAGGGTCAAGGAACCTCCGAAGAAGGACGAGCCGAAGACTCGCGAGCCGCCTCGCAGGGAAGAAGTCAAGCCGAAGGAGCCGCCGCGCAAGGAGGAGCCGAAGTCGAAGGAAGAGCCAAGACCGAGGGAGCCCGAGCGCCGCCCGAGCTTCGACGAGGAACTCAAACGCGAGCAGAAGCAGTTGCAGCAGCAGAAGGCAGCGCAGGAGCAGCGGGCGCGCGCCGACGCCGAGGCGCGTCAGCTCAGGCAATTGCAGGCTGAACAGGCTGCAGCCGAAGCGAAGCGCGGGCAGGCCGAGTACATCGAGAAGATACGCGGCAAGATTCGCGGCAACATCACGCTGCCGCCCAGCATCCAGGGGAATCCGCAGGCCGAGTTCGAGGTGACCCAGCTGCCCAACGGCGAAGTGCTGGAAGTCAAATTGCGTCGTTCGAGCGGCAACCCGGCCCTCGACGCAGCCGTCGAACGGGCGATCCACAAGTCTTCGCCGCTGCCGAAACCCGCCAAACCCGAACTCTTCGAGCGCGTTCTGAAGATTCCCTACAGGCCGCGCGACGACTAGCGACGCCGGCCGGACCGGCAGCATGGCAGTGAGCTTGACCGTTGAAGTGACAGCACAGCAACTTGATCTCTTCCTCGATTCGCGCGAGGTGGCGCTGGCCAATGAAGTGGTCGCCGCCTTGCGGACAGACGATTGCGCACGAGTGGCCGCGTCGATTGCTGCCCTGCGCGCGGAGGCGCCGGGACGAGCCGATCTGGCGGCTTTCGACGTCCTGCTCGGCTGCCTCGAAAAGCATCGCAACACCGACTTCACTGCACTCGACACCGGCAGCCTCGATCAGCTGGTCAGCGAGATCGACAAGCACGTTGCTCCTGCGGCGCAGTTCCTTGGTGGCGAAGCACCTGCCTTCCTGAACCGGCTCTGGAGGCGTCTGGCAGAAGCAGCCGCGACCTTCCCCTTCGACCGCGCTCGGCCGCACGCCCATGCCGCCGAGCTGTTTCTGCGTGCGCAAGCCCATGACGAAGCCGAGCAGGCGGCGCAGGCTATCGCCGGCGGCTGCAGGGAACCCGTGGTCCTGCGCTGGCGCGCACTCGCCCGCTACCGCACGGGCGGGCTGCCGGCAGCGCGCTGGCAGATCTTCTCGCTCGCCTGGTTCGCGGCCGAAACCTTGCCGCCCGTGCTCGGTGAACTCGCCGCGGCACAGCTCGACCTCGACTGGCGGCGCTTCCGGGCCGAGGCCGAGACGCCCGACGCGGCGTGGTTTCCGGCCTGGTGTCTACTGGCTCACCCCGAGCTTGCGTCTGCTCTTGCCGGTGAAATCTCGCCGGCGGTCGAGCAGGCCGCGCAAGACATCCCGGGCATGCTGGCCTATGTTGTGCTGACGGGAATTCTTGCCGTCGAGCAGCGGGGCTACAGCCGGGCCCTGGTCGAACAAAGGGCAAGGCTGCGAGCGATCGACACCGGCTTCTTTGCCGCCTACATGCAGTCGCGCATGGTCCGGCATCGCTAGCGGCAGCGATTGTCGCTGCCGGCATGGCAGTGCCCGTGGGCGACGGGATAACGTATCGTTACAAATCAGAAGCATCCATAGACGATATAATCGTGCATTCTGTGATGGACAGGCGCCATGTCTGGATTTGGAATCAAGCTGCGTTTTCTTCGTCTGGTTGCCCTCAGCGCATTTGCCCTGCTGCTGACGCCTGCCCATGGTCAATTGACGGTTGAAATCACCGGCGCCGGGGCCAACCGGATTCCGGTTGCGATTGCCGAATTCGGTGGCGAAGCGAGTTCCGCGCGGATCGTCACATCGGTTGTGCGGGCCGATCTCGAGCGAAGTGGCCTGTTCAGGATGGTCGATACCGGCGGCGTCGTGATGACCGAGGTGACGACTCCAGTCTTCGGAGACTGGAAGGGCCGCGGGGCCGATGCCCTTGCTGCCGGCAGCATCGGCGCGGGCGACAATGGTCGTCAGGAAGCACGCTTTCGCCTCTACGACGTCAACAAGCAGACGCCGCTCGGAGGTTCCGCCTTCGTCACCTCGCAGGCGATGTTGCGAGCCGCCGGGCATCGCATCGCCGACATCATCTACGAGAAGCTGACCGGTGAACCGGGGGTGTTTTCAACGCGGGTCGCTTATGTCGTCCGCGCCGGCGCGACCCGCTATGAGCTGCACATAGCGGATGCCGATGGCCAGAACGCGCAGGTGGCGCTGATCTCCAGAGAGCCGATCATCTCGCCTTCATGGTCACCCGACGGCGGCCGCCTGGCGTATGTCTCCTTCGAGAACAAGAAACCGGTGGTCTATGTTCACTCGCTGGCTTCGGGCAAGCGAGTCGTCGTCGCGAACTTCAAGGGGTCAAACTCGGCACCGGCCTGGTCGCCCGACGGGCGTCGGCTGGCAGTGGTTCTCAGCAAGGACGGTGGTTCGCAGATCTTCTTGGTCAATGCCGACGGCTCGGGAGCGCAGCGCCTGACGACCGACACGGCGATCAATACCGAGCCGAACTTCTCGCCCGACGGTCAGCATCTCTATTTCACTTCGGATCGCGGCGGCAGTCCGCAGATCTACCGCATGAGCGTCAGCGGCAGCGACGTGCAGCGAGTCAGTTTCGAAGGCACTTACAACGTCAGTCCGCGCATTTCGCCCGATGGCAGGTCGATGGCTTTCATCAGTCGGCGCGACGGTGGCTTTCGCCTGTCGGTGATGGATCTGGCGAGTCGCCAGGTGCAGGTGCTCACCGACTCGAACAAGGATGAATCGCCGACCTTCTCGCCGAATGGCCGGATGGTTCTGATCGCCACCGAGATGGGTGGCCGCGGGGTACTCTCTGCGGTCTCGCTCGATGGCCGCATCAAGCAGCGCCTGTCCATTCCCGCGGGTGACGTCCGCGAACCGGCATGGGGCCCTTTCAACCGCTGACAACGCATTGTGACTTCGAACATAGCGCAGGAGAAATTCATGAAACAACTCGTCATCCCGGCCGTGCTGGCCATTCTGGTCGCTGCCTGCAGCTCGACGCCGGAGGGCGGTGATCAGGCTGGCGCCCCGGTCGAGTCCCGCGCTGGTGGCCCGTCGGTGGCCACGGTGACCACGGGTGGCGTTGATGGCGGCAGACTGCCGGCCGTTCTCACCGATCCAAAGAGCATTCTCTCCAAACGCAGCGTGTATTTCGATTACGACAGCTATGAAGTGAAGGCGGAATACAAGGATCTGGTGGCGGCGCATGCCAAGTTTCTCACCGAGAATCGTCAGTTCAAGATGCTGATTCAGGGGAATACCGACGAGCGCGGCAGTCGCGAGTACAACTTGGCACTCGGCCAGAAACGTGCCGACGCGATCAAGAAGATGATGGCCCTGCTCGGCGCTCGTGAAGACCAACTCGAAGCGGTAAGCCTTGGCGAGGAGAAGCCAAAGAATGAAGGCCGCAGTGAAGCCGCCTGGGCCGAAAACCGCCGCGGTGACATGCTGTACAGTGGCGAGTTCTAGAGTGTCGGGCCCGTCGCTGCCGTCGCGCTCGGCGCGAGTGGCCCGTCTGCTGGCGCTTCTTGGCCTGTGCGCGGCAGCGCTCGTGATCCGGCCGGCACAGGCGGGCCTCTTTGACGACGACGAAGCCAGGCGGCAGATCAAGGACCTGGCGATCAAGACCAACGAACGCCTCGACTCGTTCGCCAAGGGACAGATCGAGCTGGCAAATCAGATTCAGGCGCTGCGCGACGAGAATGCTCGTCTGCGTGGTCAGGTCGAGACGCTGAGCTTCGAACTCGACGCGGCGCGCAAGCGGCAGCAGGATTTCTACGTCGATCTCGACGGACGGCTGCGCAAGCTTGAACCGCAGCCCGCGGCTGGCAACGAACCGAAGCAGCCGGCGGACGAGGGCAGGGCGCCTGTCGAAGCTCCGAAAAAGGCGGCCAGCGACCCGGCGGCCGAGGCACGTGAGTACGAAGCGGCACTGAACCTGTTTCGCGCCAACAAGCTGAAGGAGGCGGCGGCAGCTTTCGACGCGTTTGCGCGTGCGCACCCGGACAGCAGCCTGACGCCGAACGCCTTCTACTGGCTCGGCAATGCCCAGTATTCACTGCGTGACTGCAAGAAGGCGATCGACGCCCACCGCGTGGTGGCCAGCAAGTGGCCAGCCAACTCGCGGGCACCCGAAGCCTTGCTCGGCATCGCCACCTGCCAGCAGGAACTGGCCGACGCCAAAGGCGCGAAGGCGACTCTCGAGGCCGTCGTGGCCAGATATCCGGACAGTGCCGCTGCGACCACCGCCAGACAGCGCCTGAAGAAGTAGGCTCGTAGTGGCCTCGGCCAGAGAGCATGTGCTGCAGGTCAGCGAGATCTTTCTTTCCCTGCAGGGTGAAAGCTCGCGCGTTGGCTTGCCCACCGTCTTCGTTCGCCTGACCGGTTGCCCGCTGCGCTGCCACTGGTGTGACACGGCATACGCCTTCCATGGTGGCCGCGCGATGGCGCTGCCGGAAGTACTCGCCGAGGTCGCGCGTCACGGCGTCCGTCACGTCTGCGTCACGGGTGGTGAGCCCCTGGCGCAACGAAGCTGTCCGAGTCTGTTGCGCCATCTTGGCGACGCTGGTCATTCGGTGTCACTCGAGACTTCGGGTGCGCTGGACATCTCCGGTGTTGACCAACGGGTGTCGCGCATCGTTGACCTCAAGGCTCCCGGCTCCGGCGAATGCAGGCGCAACCGGTGGCAGAACCTGGCCTTGCTGACTTCATCCGACGAAGTCAAGTTCGTCCTGCGCGACCGGGTCGACTACGAGTGGGCTCGCGGCGTCGTTGTCGAGCGCAGTCTGGCGGATATCTGTCCGCTGCTCTTCTCGCCGGTCGCCGGCGAACTGCCACCGGCCACCCTGGCCGGATGGATCGTCGAGGACCGCTTGCCGGTCCGCTTCCAGTTGCAACTGCACAAGGTCCTCTGGGGCGACGAGCGCCGCCGCTGACACGGCGACCGCCGGCAGCCCGGCAGCGAGCGGGCTGCCGGCGGTCTGGCAGTCATGCCCGCTCAGGCGCGCGCAGGAAGTGGTGCGGAACCGAGTTGCGGGTGCCGAGTCGGATCCGCGAGACCCGCCATGCGCTTCCGGCTGCCTCCGGATCCCGCGGCGCACGCCGCTACAGGAGGTTGCGGTGCCGGAGTCAGGCTCGCAGCCATTCCCGCCACGGTTCGTCCGGCTTGAACGCCAGAACGCGGCCCTCGTGCTTGTCGGCAATCAGCACCGCGCCTGCGGCGAACAGTGCGCAATCCGCTTTCGCCACTGCGACTGCGCAGGGCGCGCGCAGACCGGCATGCCGCAGCATCCCGATCGTCCGGCCACCGTGGGAGACGAAGCGCAGAGCGCCCGCCTGCAGTCCTGTGGCGTCACCAAGCTCGGCGACGACAAAACCCTGCCCGACGGCGTCGAAATCATCGAAGAGCTTCAGCGGTGCGATCTCGATGACCTCCGAGGGGCCGGCGCTGCCATCCGCATTGATCGGCACACGGCCGAGAACGGAAGAACTCAGGCCATTGCCCGTGTAACAGAGGCTGCCGTCGATCAACTTCAGGCCGTTTGGTCTGCAGCCCGGCGGACGGCACCAGATTTCCGCCCTGGCCGCCGTTCCTGCCGCGACATCCGTCGCTACGCGGTAGATGGCTGCCGCGAGGCCCGGGGCGCTGTTGGCAACGTAGAGCATCCCGGTGCGGGAATCGATGGCGATACCATTTGCCAGAACATTGGCAGGCAGTCCGCCGGCTACGACATCGTGCGGCAGCGATGCCAGTCGGTCAGTGAAGGCGAGCGGCGTCCGCCTGAGGTCACAGCGGAGGATCCACGATTCGACACGAAAGGTGAACGCCGCCATGTAAAGCTGCAGCAAGCCCCGGGCCGTCTGCTCGACGTCATTGACGTCGCTGAGGACCGTCCGCACGAGTGGATTGTCGCTCTGATCGACCCGTGCACAGGCGAGGTAGAGGTGATCGCCGTCCGTCGTGATGCCGTTCTTCATGCAGGGACCCGGCACACCATCGACCGCGAGTTCGACACGCCTCTTGTCGCAGACCCCGCCAGTGGACGCAACCAGTTCGTACACGCCGTCGCGCGCACTGACGAACAACCGCTGGTCCTGTGTCAGGAGCAAGCTTTCGACATTCGATAGTTGGCTGCAAAGCGTTCGCAGGGAACCGCCGACGGGTGAGGGTTGTGATAGGAGAGATGCGTACAATGGGATCATGGAGAACCTCTGGAGTAGACTCCTGCGACCCTGAGCCGCTGCGCCGGGTGGGAGCCGCTGATATCAGCCGCTGCTCGCCGCGTTGCATCGGTCTTGATGAACGTGTGTCCTAGCAAGCCGATTGTCCGTCCGCAGGATGGTCCCTACCAATAGTTTTTACTTATGCGACGGCGCCTCGCTTCGCGCGACAGTAGCCTTCCCGCGCCGACGGATTCGTCGCTGCCCGTGCTGGCCCCGTCCCACTGTAGTACGATGGGCGCCTCGTGGGGCCTTTTCCTCAGTTCGGTCAGCGAGATGGCGACGGCAGCCGACTGTGGCGGCAGAAGGCGGGATGGTGCCGCAGCGATGGCGTCCGGGCCGATCGTCCCGGCTGATGGCGGTGGCTCCCTGTCTGGAATCTCATGCTCAATGCACGGTCCTTGATCCGCGTGCGCGTTGCACTCGGGAACGATAGCGAGGCGGTTCCCGGGGTCGTCCCGGCCCTGGTGATGATCGTTCCGCCGTCCGCTCGACCTGCCCGATCCCGTCGCGGCGAGGCGAGCCTGCGACTGCCTGCTGGGCAGCATCTGGCCAGGCAGTGCGTCATCGCCAGGCGGCTGCAGTCTCTCCCTGTGACCCTGCATCGGGGTGCCGACCTGCCGCGCGGCTTGCGGGCCGGTCTTCGGGGGCGACGACAGGGGGTGTCGAAGCGCCGGCGAACGATGTTGCGTCAGCCGTTGCCGCCCGCCGGCGGTCTGCATCGGCAGGGGGCCCGCGGTGCGTAGGCTGCTGCCCGAGCGTCTCTCGAACACCCTGATCGATATGCCGCGACGGAACAAGCAGGCATTGATGCTGGCCGGTGACGCCGCCCTGCTGATTGCTTCGTTGTGGGCCGCCTATGCCCTCCGACTGGGTGAATGGTTCCAGCCGAACCGCTCACAACTGGCCCTGATGGCCATCGCTCCGTTACTGGCGATGCCGGTTTTTTTGAAGATGGGGTTGTATCGCTCGGTGATCCGCTACCTCGGCGAGCAGGCACTGTGGTCGGTGGTGAAGGCCATGTCGCTGGCGGCGCTGCTCTGGGCCGGGCTGGCGTTCATGACGCAGATGACGGGCGGCCAGGGGGTTCCACGCGCGGTTCCGCTGCTTTACTGGCTGCTCGGTACCGTTTTGGTCGCCGGTTCGCGCTTTTCAGCCCGCTGGCTCTTGTGGTTTCCGGTCCGCAGCCGCTTTGCCGGACGCCAGGTGCTCATCTATGGCGCAGGTGAGGCGGGAAGGCAGCTTGCTGCTTCGCTGCGTCGGGGCCGGCATCTTTTTCCCGCAGGGTTCCTCGACGACGATGCAACGCTGCAGGGCAAGGACATGGGGGGGCTGCGGGTGTACGCGCCCGAGCAGCTCGAATCGCTGATCAACCGCTTCGATATCCACGATGTCATCGTCACCCTGCCGTCCGCGTCCAACGCCCGCCGCCGTGAAGTCGTAGCCGAGCTCGAGCAGCATCCGGTACGGGTGCGCATCCTGCCGTCGCTGACCGACATCGCCAGCGGGCGGCATCTGGTCAACATGGTGCGCGAAGTCGACATTGGCGACCTGCTCGGGCGCGACCCGGTGGCGGCCGATCCCGCGCTGCTTGGCCGCTGCGTGCGCGACAAGGTGGTCCTGGTCACCGGCGCCGGCGGTTCGATCGGCTCCGAGCTGTGCCGGCAGATCGCGGTACTGGCGCCGGCCCGCCTCGTTCTTCTCGAAGCCAGCGAACACGCGCTGTACCAGATCGACCGGCTGCTGCGATCGATCGGTGAGCAGGAGGTGGTTGCCACACTCGGCTCGGCTGGCGATGCCGATCTGGTCGCGCGGTTGCTTGCCAGCCATCGCGTCGATACCATTTATCACGCTGCGGCCCACAAGCACGTCCCGCTGGTCGAAGCCAACGTGCTTGAGGGCGCCCGCAACAACGTCCTCGGCACACTGACCGTGGCCCGGGCGGCTTTCGACGCGGCGGTCGAGACCTTCGTCCTCATCTCGACGGACAAGGCGGTGCGTCCGACGAACGTCATGGGAGCGAGCAAGCGCCTGGCCGAACTGGTCGTCCAGGACTTTGCTCGCCTGGCAAGCGCGGGTGCGACCGGACAGAGATTCTGTGCCGTGCGCTTTGGCAATGTTCTCGGATCGAGCGGCTCGGTCATTCCGCTGTTCAAGGAGCAGATCTCCCAGGGCGGTCCGGTGACCGTCACTCATCCGGACGTCACGCGCTATTTCATGTCGATCCATGAAGCCGTCGAACTGGTCATCCAGGCCGGCAGCCTGGCGGCAGGTGGCGAGGTCTTCCTTCTGGACATGGGCGAGCCGGTCAGGATCGTCGATCTGGCTCGCAACATGATCCGCCTGGCAGGGCAATCGGTGCGGAACGAGGCCAATCCCGAGGGGGACATCGAGATTGTCATGAGCGGTCTTCGTCCCGGCGAAAAGCTCTACGAAGAGCTGCTGATCGCGAGCAGCAACGCCGAGGGCTCATCCCACCCGAAGATCATGAAGGCCGCCGAACCTGGACTGGAGGCGCAAGCTCTGGCCGACCTGATCACTGCCCTGCGGGCGGCGATAGCGGACGGCGACGCAGTCGCCGTCCGCAGCATGCTGATGCGGGTCGCCGGTGAACGTCGCTGATCGTCTTTGATCCGTCCGCCTGCCGGACGCTACGGCGCGATGAGCAACGACGCCGCCGCTCACCACGCCAGCGCGAGGAACGCGGACCCGGCGCCGGGGCGGCGCCCCACCTCGACGCCGTTTTTCCTCGCTTCCGTTGACGTACGTCAGCACACAGGCTGGCGGGGCCGCTAAGCTTCGACGATGGATCGCGATCCGCGATGGTTGCCGGAGATGGTCGTGGCCGACGAGTGTTTCGATGCAATTTCTGTGGCAGAGCTCCTGCGGCCGGTCGTCGACCTTCATCGTCGCGATCCGGGCCGCTTGCTGCAGATTCTGCGCGAGGCGCAGGAGATCCTCGGCTACCTGCCGCGGCCGGCACTGACTGCCATTGCCGAAGCGCTCGACTTGCCGCGTGCGCGCGTCGAGGGTGTTGCCGGCTTTTACTCATTCCTCCATCTGGCGCCGGTCGGCCGCTATCGCGTCCTCTTCTCCGACAACGTCACCGACCGCATGCTCGGCAGTGTCGAGCTGATGGACCGCCTCTGCAACCGGCTCTGGGTCGAGCGCGGAAAGCTTTCGGAGGACGGGCTGCTCAGCGTCGACACCACCTCGTGCACCGGCATGTGCGACCAGGGTCCAGCGCTGCTGGTCAACGGGCAGGTGCTGACGCGCTTGTCCGCCGAGCGCATCGATCGTATCGGCGAGCTGATCCGGGCGCAGGTGGCGATGGCCGACTGGCCACGCGAGTGGTTTCATGTGGCCGACAACATCCGGCGCCGGGACGTGCTGCTGGACGCCCGCTGGTCCGCCGGTGAGGCCGTGCGGGCGGCGGTCGTCCGTGGTCGGGAGCGGCTGTTGGGTGAAATGAAGCTGTCCAACCTGCGTGGCCGTGGCGGCGCCGGCTTTACGACCCACACCAAGTGGGAATCGGCGCGCCGCGCGGCGTCCGACGACGCGCAAGGCCGCTGTTACGTGGTCTGCAACGCCGACGAGGGAGAACCCGGAACCTTCAAGGACCGCGTGTTGCTGGCGAGCTACGCCGACCTTGTCTTCGACGGCATGAGCGTTGCCGGCTTCGCCATCGGCGCCGCGAAGGGACTGCTCTATCTCCGTGGCGAGTACGCCTGGCTGCTGCCGGCGCTGCTGGAGAATCTCGCGCGCCGTCGCCACAACGGCCTGCTCGGAGCGCGGGTCTGCGGCCAGCCGGACTGGATGTTCGACATCGAAGTCCACCTCGGTGCCGGTGCCTACGTCTGCGGCGAGGAGACGGCGCTGCTCGAGTCGCTCGAAGGCCGGCGCGGTGTTCCCAGGATTCGCCCACCCTATCCGGTGCAGGAGGGTTACCAGGGTCGCCCGACGGTGGTGAACAACGTCGAGACGCTGTGCAAGGCGGCGCTGATTGCCGTCAGGGGTGGGGCCTGGTTTGCCGGTCTCGGCACCAAGCAGTCAACGGGCACCAAGCTGCTGTCAATCGCCGGCGATGTTGCATCCCCCGGCGTCTACGAATACCCGTTCGGTGTCTCCGTGGACCAGGTGCTTGGCGACTGCGGTGCCGGCAATGCGCAGGCGGTGCAGGTCAGCGGTCCATCCGGAACCTGCCTGGCGAGGCACGAATTCGCGCGTCGCATCGCCTTCGAGGACGTGCCGACGGCGGGCGCGTTCACGGTTTTCGGTGCGCATCGCGACATGTTCGAGGTCGCCCGCAACTTTGCCCATTTCTTCGCCCACGAGAGTTGTGGCTTCTGCACACCCTGCCGGGTCGGCACGACGCTGGTCGCGAACTGCATGGACAAGATCGCCAATGGCAGCGGGTCGCAGTCCGACATCGGCGAGATCTTCCGCATCCATCGCCTGCTGCATGCTGCCAGCCATTGTGGACTCGGCCAGGCGGCATGCAATCCATTGTTCGACACCCTCAGCAAGTTCCGCCCGGCCTATGAGCGGCGGCTGCGCTCGCTCGACTTCGCGCCAGCCTTCGATCTCGACCAGGCGCTGTCGGTCGCCCGCCGGATGACCGGGCGCGACGATCCGGCGGCGCATTTCGGCCTCGGCGCTGGGGTGCAGCGAGGCGAACCGTGAACGCAGCCAGCCTGTTGCTCGATGGCCTGCCGCTTCCCTTCAGTCCGGGGCAGACGATCATGGAGGCGGCAACGGTCGCCGGCATCTTCATCCCACACCTCTGCCACCACCCCGAGTTCAAGCCACAGGGCAGCTGCAAACTGTGTACGGTGAAGGCCAACGGCCGCTACGTTTCGGCGTGCACGATGCCGGCGAAGGACGGCATGGAGGTCGAGAACAACTCGCCGGATCTCAACGACAAGCGGCGGACGCTGCTGCAGATGCTTTTCGTCGAGGGCAACCATTTCTGTCCGTCGTGCGAGAAAAGCGGCAATTGCCTGCTGCAGGCGCTCGCCTACGAACTCGAGATGCTGACGCCGCATTTCACGCAGTTCTATCCGGACCGGCCGGTGGATGCCTCGCACCCCGATGTCCTGCTCGACTTCAACCGCTGCGTTCTCTGCGAGCTGTGCGTTCGCGCCAGCCGGGACGTCGATCGCAAGAACGTCTTCGCCCTGTCCGGGCGCGGCATCGGCAAGCACCTGATCGTCAACGCCGAGTCCGGCCGCCTGGCCGATACCGGATTCTCACTCTCCGACAAGGCCGCACATGTCTGCCCGGTTGGCGTGATTCTCGAGAAGCGGCAGGGTTTCAAGGAACCGATCGGCTGCCGGCGCTACGACCTGCAGCCGATCGGCATGCAAGTCGGGCAGCGGCCCGGCAGCGAGGAGGGGTGCTGAGATGAACCCAGCCATCGAGCAGCGCAAGCTGCGCCTCGCCACGACTTCGCTGGCCGGCTGCTTCGGCTGCCACATGTCACTGCTCGACATCGACGAGCGCCTGTTCGACCTGCTCGACCGCATCGAGCTCGATCGCTCGCCGCTCACCGACATCAAGCACTGCGGACCGTGCGACATCGGCCTCATCGAGGGGGCGGTCTGCAACGCCGAGAACGTCCATGTCCTGCGCGAATTCCGCCAGCAGTGCAAGGTGCTGATCGCCATCGGCGCCTGTGCAGTCAACGGGGGGTTGCCGGCGCAGCGCAACCATCTCGACCTTGGTCAGTGCCTGCAGGAGGTGTACCTGACCGGTCCGGGAATCGTTTGTGGCCAGATTCCGAACGATCCCGAACTGCCGCTGCCGCTCAACCAGGTGCACCCGGTCCATGAAATCGTGCGCATCGACTATTTCATCCCCGGCTGCCCGCCGTCCGGCGACGCCATCTGGAAGTTCCTGAGCGATCTGCTCGACGGCCGCACGCCGCGCCTCGGGCATCCGCTGCTGCATTTCGACTGAGGGGGTGGGAGGCCATTGGATAGCCGAGGAGTGAGCGAGTGAGCAACGCAGCAGATCGGTCGCGCAGTAGCTCCATTCACCGTATACACGACGCCTGAGTGGGCGGGAGGCAAGGGCAATCATGGCAAGCACGGGTTTTGCACTGGAAAGCGCGGCGAGCGATCGAGGCAAGCTGCGGCGCATTGCCCTCGACCCGCTGTCGCGCGTCGAAGGGCACGGCAAGGTGACGCTGCTGCTCGACGATGACGACCAGGTGCAGCAGGCGCGGCTGCACATCGTGGAGTTCCGGGGCTTCGAGAAGTTCATTCAGGGCCGGCCGTATTGGGAAGTGCCGGTGATGGTGCAGCGCCTGTGCGGCATCTGCCCGGTGTCGCATCACCTGGCGGCAGCCAAGGCGCTCGACCAGGTGGTGGGTGCCGATCATCTGCCGCCGACTGCCGAGAAGGTGCGCCGGTTGATGCACACCGGCCAGATCCTGCAGTCGCACGCACTGCACTTCTTCCATCTGTCGTCACCCGATCTGCTGTTCGGCTTCGACAGCGACGCGGGTCGGCGCAACATCGTCGGCATCGCCGCGGCGTACCCCGAAATCGCTCGCCAAGGGGTGCTGCTGCGCAGGTTCGGCCAGGAAGTCATACGCCTCACCGCTGGCAAGCGCGTGCATGGAACCGGTGCCGTTCCCGGCGGCGTCAACCGCGCGCTGAGCCGCGAGGAGCGCGCCGGCCTGTTGGCCGAGATTTACCAGATCATTGCCTGGAGCCGGCAGGCAGTGCAACTCGTCAAACGGCTGCATGACGCTGACCCGGAGCTCTACGACCAGTTCGGGAGCTTTCGCTCGAACATGCTCTCCATCGTCGGCGCCAGCGGTGTGCTCGACTTCTACGATGGCCGCCTGCGCGCCCGTGACGCCGATGGCAGGATGCTCGCCGACGGCGTCGATGTGCGGAACTATGCCGAACTGATCAGCGAGGAAGTGAAGCCCTGGAGCTACATGAAGTTCCCGTTTCTCGCCGCCATCGGACCGCAGGCAGGCTGGTACAAGGTCGGTCCGCTGGCACGCGTGCAAAACTGCGACGCGATTGCGACACCGCTGGCCGAGGCCGAGCGCCACGAGTTCATCGACCATGGCAGAGGCCAGCCGATCCACGCGCCCCTGGCCTACCATTGGGCGCGGATGATTGAAATGCTGCACGCCGCCGAGACGATCAAGGATCTGCTGCACGATGACGACCTGTCGGGTCGCGAACTGGTGACCAGTGGTACGCGCCGCCACGAAGGTGTCGGCGTCATCGAAGCGCCTCGCGGCACGCTGATTCACCATTATCGCGTCGGCGACGACGATCTGGTGACCATGTGCAACCTGATCGTTTCGACGACGCACAACAACCAGCCGATGAACGAGGCGGTGCGTCGCGTCGCCCGGCGTTACCTTAACGGCCGCGAACTCAGCGAGGGTCTGCTGAACCACATCGAGGTGGCGATCCGCTGTTTCGATCCCTGTCTGTCGTGCGCCACGCATGCCTTGGGCAAGATGCCTCTGCAGCTCGAGTTGCAGGATGCGTCCGGACGCGTGATCGGCCGGCTGGGAGCGACGCCGGCCTCTGCGTCGCCTGCCGACAGCACGGGCTGAAGCGCGGAGCGGCAGCGGTGGTGTCGCGTGCCCCGATCGTCGTTCTCGCCTGCGGCAATCCCAGCCGTGGTGACGATGCGCTCGGGCCGCTGCTGCTCGAACGACTGCACGACTGGTTGCTGGCGACCGGTCTGAGCGCGGGCTATGAACTGATCGGCGACTGCCAGTGGCAGATCGAACATGCGCTCGATCTCGCCGGCCGTGAACTGGCCCTGTTCATCGATGCCTGCGAGCGAACGCCGCCACCGTTCATCTTCCTGCAGGTGCAGGCGGGCGGCTGTGTCGGCCCGGGTTCGCACGCGCTGTCGCCGGCGGCGCTGCTTTCGGTCCTTCGCCGCATCAGCAGCGATCCGCCACCTGCCGCCTTCGTCCTCGCCGTCCGGGGCGAGAGTTTCGAGCTGGGCGCCGCCCCGAGCCGCCACGCGCTGGCCCATGCCGACGCGGCGTTCGCGTTGCTGCAGCAATTGTGCCGCGCCGCAGGTAGCGCGCAGTGGCAGGCGCTCGGTCGCCAGTTCGAGCAGCCGCCGGCACACGGCGCCGGATTCGCCACCGGCTCTTAATGTGAAAGTCGCGTCAGCGACTCACGAATCTCCCTTCTCCCGCGCGCGGGAGAAGGGCCGGGGATGAGGGAAACGGTCATGACTTTCATCATCCGGGGTATCTCGACAGTCATGACCGTTAGTCGGGTTGCCGCACCGCAAGGGTCAGCAGCCGCTCGAGTATGGCTCCGCACTCACCTTCGATCTTCAGTTCGAGGAGATGATCGGCACGCGTCACCCCGTGATTGATCGCCAGCACCGGCTTGCCTTGCCGATGGGCGTAGTCGGCGAAGCGAAATCCCGAGTAGACCATCAGCGATGAACCGACGACCAGCAGTGCCTGCGCTGCGTCGATCGCTCGCGTCGCTGCCGCGATGCGGGCCCGCGGGACGCTGTCGCCGAAGAAGACGACATCCGGCTTGAGGATGCCGCCGCAGGCCGGGCAGTCGGGAACCCGGAATTCGGCGGCGACTCGGTCGGCCACCTGTGCGTCGCCGTCCGGCGCCGGGCGCTGTGGAGTGATCGCCAGGCCGGGATTCGCCTCCAGCAGCCACTGCTGTACGGCGATGCGCGCAAAGCGCTGCCCGCAGGCAAGGCAGAGCACCCTGGCGATGCCGCCGTGCAACTCGATCACCCGCTGACTGCCGGCTTTCTGGTGCAGGCCATCGACGTTCTGCGTGATGACCGAAGAAACGAGTCCTCGCCGTTCCATCTCGCTCAGGACCCGATGCCCCGGAGCGGGACTGGCCAGTCCCATGCGCGGCCAGCCGGCGAAGCTGCGCGCCCAGTAACGCTGGCGCACCGATGGCGAATTCAGGAAGTCCCGGTGCTGGATCGGCGTCGGCTGCTGCCAGTGTCCATGGTGGTCGCGATACGCCGGGATACCGCTCGCCGTACTCAGACCGGCGCCAGAGATCACCACCGGTGGCGCGTCGCGCAAGCGGCCCGCGAGCCACTCGACGGTCTGTGCGCAGCAACCCATGCCGGTGGCGGGGGTACCGTCCATGACTCAAGGATCGCCAACACGGAATGCCGGTGCCGGGACCAGGCGAGCGCCGCCAGCGCGCCGGCTGGCGCAGGGTGCGACATCGTCAGCCGATCCGGCGATCGCCCTGCGGCTGGCGACGGATGCCGGACCACGGCCGGCGCCCCGGCGGACGACCGAAGCCGGGTCGCCGGCGGCGGGAACGTGGGGAACGCTCATGTCGATCCTCCTGCGAGATGCGCCAGCCGCCTGCTGTACGGACCGTCGCTGGCAGCCACGGTGGCCCGATCGGCCCGTCCTGGTGTCGTGCGGTTGCCGAGGCAACTGGCGGCAGCAGTTTCAGTTTCCGACACGCATTGTGCGACTTTTGTAACAGACTGTCATCGGCGGTCGTTCAGAATCGCCTGCCGGACGTTGATTGCCGATCGGCAGCTTTCCAGCCGATGCACACGGGAGCCGAAGCCATGCCTCTTCATCGAAATGACCTGCAGCGCTGCCCCCGCTCGCTGCTCCTCACGCTGCTGTCGCTGCCGGAGATCCTGACCGCTGGCGCCGACCCTGCCGGACGGGTCGGCCGCGTCGCAAGGATCGTCGGCCCCGTCTTCCTGTCGCGTGCCACCGGTGGCGAGGCCGAGCCGGCGCTCGGCAACTGGCCGTTGACCAGTGGCGACATCCTGTCAACGGGCGCCGGTGGACGTGCCGAGGTCGAGGTCGGCTCCAGCCTGCTGCAGCTCGATGGCGGCAGCGTTCTCGAGTTTGTCCGCGTCGATGATCAGCGTCTTGTCCTGTGTCTGCGTGCCGGCAGTGTCATCGCCCGCTGCCGCTCGGCCGAGGTGGCGCGGCAGTTCGCGATCGATGCCGGGACGCTGCGCTTCGAGCTGCGCGAGGCCGGTCGCTATCGCTTCGATGCCGGCCGCGCCGGGGTTTCGGGAACGGCCTATCAGGGGGCACTGTCCTGTTCCGCTGCCGATCGCTGCCGGCACGTGCGCGTCGGCGCCGGCCAGATGCTTCGTCTGGCCGACGACCAAGACGCCGACGACGAGATCCTGGCGGCGGCCGATGACGAGTTTGCTGGCTGGAGTCTCGCTCGCGAAGCCTCGTCCGGGGTGGCGGGCGAGCTCCGCTACGTGTCGCCGGAGATGACCGGGGCTGGCGACCTTGCTGTTCATGGCGACTGGTACGAGACTCCGGCCTACGGCGCCGTTTGGTTCCCGCGCGCGTTGGCCGCCGACTGGGCGCCATACCGCGCGGGCTTCTGGGCCTGGCTCGAGCCCTGGGGCTGGACCTGGATCGGCGATGAACCCTGGGGCTTCGCCCCCTTTCATTACGGACGCTGGGCCTGCTTCCGCGGCGCCTGGGGCTGGGTTCCCGGCCGCCGGGTGCAGAGACCGGTCTACGCGCCGGCGCTGGTGGCCTGGAGCGATCCGGTGGCGGTCGGCAGAGCGCACTGCGGCATCCAGCCGGCAGCCGGCTGGATGCCGCTGGCGCCGCACGCAACCTATGTCCCGAGTTATCGCTGCAGTGGCCGCTATCGGCGGCAGCTGAATGCGCCGCACGTCAGCAACGGCAACCAGTTGCGCGAGGCCGGACGCCACGTGCAGGCGACGGCGCATGTTCTGGCTGGCCAGCGCGCACGGTGGCCGGAGACTGCCACCGGCCGTTGAAGCAAGCAACACTGCCGCGCAGCCTGTGAGGTTTTGAAGAAATCGTCGCGAACAGGCCGGGAAGCAAGGCGCGAGCGAGCAGCGCCGCAGATCGGTCGCGCAGTGGATTTGTTCACAACGTCTGCGGTGAAAGGCCGCGTCGGCGACCGACGGATTTCCCTCATCCCAGGCGCGGGAAGACGCCGGGGATGAGGGAGGTGGCGCTGATTTTCATGATCGGCGGTGCCCCGGCAGCTGATGAGCGTTCTCGTGGTGGATGCTGCGTGCTGGCCGTATCCGCCAACCTTGCCCGGGGCGGCGAAAGATTCCGCGTGCGCAGGGCGTGCCGAGTGTGGGATGATCAGTGGTGCAGCCCACTGCTCAGCGCCTGACGCCACCTCAAGCGCAGAACGCGTCGCCGTCACCACGCTGCGACACCGCAAACCCCTGCCAACTCCCGGATGCCCCGCCGCTCACTCCTCGTCGCCGCCGCACTTGCCATCATCACCGCCAGCGTGATCGCCTGGTGGCTGAGCCGTCCGCCGGTCGTCCCGGCAGTACGCATGCAGCCCGTGCCACTGCTTCGCAGCCTGCAGTTCTCGGCACGTGTGGCGACCGACTCGCGGGTGGACGTCGGCAGCACCCTGACCGGTCGCGTGCTCGAGGTGGTGGTCGACGCCGGCGACGAAGTCGTCCGCGGCGAGGTTCTGCTTCGCCTCGAAACTGATGAGCTGCGCGCTGCACTGGCGCAGGCGCAGGCCAGCGAGCGCCAGGCCGCCGCCCGCCTGGTCGGTTTGCGCAGCACTGGCCGCCGTGTCGCGCAGGCGGCGGTGGCGCAGGCCGATTCCGTGCTCGCCGCCGCGCAGGCAGACCAGCAGCGGACGCAGTCGCTGGTCGCCAAGGGTTTCCTCAGCGCGGCCCGACTCGACGAGGCCAATCGGGCCGCCGCCGTGGCCGCCGCCCAGCAGGCTGGCGCGCAAGCGCAGAGTGCCGCCAACGCCGA
>DDUX01000072.1 GCA_002345025.1 Candidatus Accumulibacter iunctus
GCAGGGTTGCCGAAAGGACACCGACGAGGCGCGTTCGAGGTTGCCGGCGTGATGGTGAACAGCGGCAGGCCGTCGCTGCCGCGGACGAAGGTGGTAAAGGCCTTGATCAGCCCCACCGCGAGCAGGACGCCGAGGGTCGAGCCGAGCGCGCCGACGATCACCCCCTGCTGCAGCAGGAAAGCCCGCAGCATCTGCCCACGGGTGGCACCGATGGCGCGCAGGATGCCAATCTCGCGCTGCTTCTGCACCACCGAAACCACGAGTACGCTGACCAGACTGATTCGACCAGGACGACGGCGGTGACCGCAGCCTGACCGCCAAGCAAGGCCTCAACCGGCACCACCAGAGCCGCTTCGCGGCGGGCCGTCTCAACCTCAATCGACAGGGTCACGAGCAGACTGGCGGCAAGGGTGGCAACAACGGCGAGGACGAGGATCGAGCGGCGAGGCATCTAAGAAATGGTTGCGCTGCGGTTTGGCAGGTCCCGAGATCTGCAGGCATCTGGGGTGTCTTGGCGTCTGACCGTGCGGTCTGCCATTCGCCGCGCTTCATCCAATACGCAGCGTACCTTCTGCACGCCAGCATGCCGCGCGCCCCCGTGCGCGCAAGGTGTCGCTCAGGCGGCGTGCTGTTTGACCCACATAACGTAGTGGTCCATCCAGTTCTGCAGGAACTTCCTGCTGCCTTCACCGAAGTTGTCGGCATCGTCGAACAGGCCGTCGTCGCCATGGATGAATGCTTCGGGTTGGCCCAGCGTCGGAACGTCCAGGTAGGCAAGAATGTTGCGCAGATGCTGTTGCGCCATGGCTGTGCCGATGGCGCCGACCGAAACACCCAGAATGCCGGCGGGCTTGCCTCCCCAGACGCTCTCGCCATAGGGGCGGGAGCCATGATCAATCGCGTTCTTGAGCGCCCCGGGGAGCGAGCGATTGTATTCGGCTGTAACGAACAGAAGCCCGTGCGCTGCCGCAATCTCCGCCCGCAGCCGCTGGACGGACTCTGCTGGCTGAGCGTCGTGATCCTGGTTGTAGAGCGGCAAGTCGCCGATCTCCACTTGCTTGAACGAGAAGTCCGACGGTGCCAGTCTGGCCATGGCACTGGCCAGCTTGCGGTTCAAGGAATCGCGACGCAGGCTGCCGACGACAACTGCGATCTGGTATTCGCTCATGGCGATCTCCGGTGAAGGTGAAAAGACGTGAAGTGCTCGAGTGGGCGCCCGACCGGGATGCAGGGTTAGAGGCATGCCCGCGGCCTGCGGCCTGTATTGCTGCACAGCCCCGACGCTCCTGCCTTTGTTGGACACCCCGTATGTTGAACGCCCGGAGCACTTCCCTTTTCCTCCAACGCCCCTCCCCCCTGATGGCGAGGGGAGATTCGTGAGTTGCCGGCGCGACTCTCCCGGTAAGCGGAGGTCGTTCCGGAAGGCCTGGCCTGCCCTCGGCAGACTTCTATGTTAGAGGATACCGATTGTTGCCACCTCGGACTGTGCGCTGGCGCACGTAGCTCGATCCCCGATCCACGGCTTGGCTGGTGGTTGTGCGCCAGCGTACAGAACAACCCGGGAAAGCTCGGCTAGAGTGCAGACTGAAGAACCTCGGGGGGAACTGGCTACCCGGTGGGACCTTCCCCTCGACGGCACTCCGCAACACTCCGAAAAACGCAGCAATCGAGATGGCGCACAGAAATGCGATATGGACTCCTTGTACTGTGGGTGCTGGTCTGCCCGGTCACGCCGGCTCTTGCCCAGATGAGCATCGGCATCGTTCTCCCCGGCATGAGCATCGGCATCAACCTGCCCGTGTTCCCCGAGCTCGTCAGAGTGCCCGGCTATCCCGTCTACTACGCGCCGCGACTGGATTCGAACTTCTTCTTCTACGATGGCATGTACTGGGTGTACCGGGACGACGTCTGGTACACGAGCTCCTGGTACAACGGGCCTTGGGGCCGGGTGGCCCCGGAACTCGTGCCGCTGTTTGTGCTGCGAATCCCTGTGCGCTACTACCGCGCGCCGCCGGCGTACTTTCGCGGCTGGCAGCCGGATGCGCCTCCGCACTGGGGCGAACACTGGGGCCACGCATGGGAGAAGCATCGCCGCGGGTGGAGCAAATGGAATCGCCGTTCGGCACCTGCGCCCGCGCCGTTACCGGTCTACCAGCGTCGATATGCAGGGGATCAGTATCCCGATGGGCCACGGCAGCAGGCGCTTCACCAGCAAAACTACCGCCACCAGCCCCGCGACACCGCCGTTCGGCAACACCAGCAGGAGCGCGCGGTGCAACGGGCAGCGCCTCCCCCGCAGCGACAGCGGAGCGCCCCCCCGCCGGAGAGGAGTGCCGTGCAGCAGGACATCCAGCACTCGAGGCCCAACCAGCCGCCCCAGCAGCGCATTCCCGCCATCCCACGCGCGCAGCCGCCGCAACGAGGCGGCGAAGACCTGCCGGGCAAAAGCCAACCCGACGCTGCTCCTCGGCAGCGGGGAGCTGCCGACCAAATTCACCAGCGGCAACCACAGCAGGGACCTGCCCCGCGCGAAAGACCGGCGCCACGACCGGGCCGGGAGGACAGCCCGCGCCGCGAGGAGATTCAGCACGGGCGAGGGGCCTCACAGGAGCCCAGGCATGGCAGCGGGCAGATCCGGGCACACGACGGAGGCGAGCAAGGAGGAGGTCAGGAACGCAATCGATAGGCGGCCAACCCATGCGTCCTCACCCGGATGGGCGGCGGTCGAACGTCGGCGCTACCGCGCCAGCGAGTGGATCGCAGCGGGCCCTGGAGTCATCCCAGGGCATCTGCATGGCCCGGGCCTTCTGTCAACCACACGAAGCAGCAGTGTCAACGCCGACATTGGGAGCGGCCCGCAGTCGTTAGTCGTCAGTCGTATGGCCAGATCAACCGGACTGAATGCAGGAATCGAGAGTAGAGCTCCAGTGTTGCGCGTTGGCGTTTGACCAACTGACCGCCGATGTGAGGCTTGGCGTCGCATTGGCAGAAGAGGGCTGGCCGTTGCCGGCGAACCCATGAT
>DDUX01000162.1 GCA_002345025.1 Candidatus Accumulibacter iunctus
GCGATGGCATCCCGCAGGGCCTTTTCCTTGGCGATCAGATCTTCATCGCTGCGTTTTGGCGCCGGCAGTGGTTTGGCATCGGCGGGTTCGGTCTTGGAGACCTTGAGTTGATCCCGGGGCTCGGCAGAACCTGCCGCCTTGTCCTCGACACGCGTACTGACGCGGCCGGCTGCCTGCTGTCGTGGGCCCTCCTCCCTGGCTGGAGCGTCGGCCGCCGCGGCACCAAGCTTCCTGCGGTAGGCTCCCCAGTCAGCCGACTGGGTGACGATCACTGTCTTCGCCTCACCCCTCGGGATGGCCTCGAGCGCTGCCTGGTCCGGCACCGAAAGAACCTTGCCGGCTCGCAGGCGGTTGATGTTGCCCTGGTCGAAGGCGTCCGGGTTGGCACGGAAAAGCCCGAGCAGCATCTGCTCGAGCGACACCCCTTCCGGTTTGAGTTCACGCGCGATCTGACTGAGCGTCTCACCGCTCTTGACTTCATAGGTCGCACCGCCGTCGCCCGACGGCCGTCGTTGCTCGCTGGCCCGCGGTCTTGGCGCCCGTGGTGCTCGTTCTTCGGCGGACCGGCTTTCGGCCGGCTGGGTTGCCGCTGCCAGCGGCCTGGCAACGACTGGCGCGGGCGCGCTGCGGGCAGCGAATTCCGGTGGATCGAGCAGGAACGTGTACTCACGCAGCAGGCGACCGGTCGCCCAGTTGAGTTCGACAAGGACATCGACGAAAGGCTCGTTGATCGGTCTCGCCGAACTCAGCCGGATCACGGGCTGGCCGTTCGGCCGCTTGTCGACGCTCAAGCTGAGACCGGAAAGGGTGGACGTGTACTCCACGCCGGCCTGCTTGAACGCTTCCGGCGAAGCAACCTGCGCCTTCAGACCGGCCAGTTCCTCGCGGCTGGCAAAGACCTCCAACTCGGCGCGCAGGGGCTGCCCGAGTCCCGAGAAGACCGTCAGCTTGCCGAGTCCGGCGGCATTGCCGGGCAGCGGGAAAGCGGCGAGCGCCAGCGAAGAAGCGACGGCGCAGACGGAAGTCCGCAGTCTGAGCTTGCGTGCTGTGTGATTCAGTTTTTTGGCCACGGCGCCACCCTGAGCTTCCAGATCGGAATTATTAAAATAACATCATGAAGTTAGCCATGCAAGCCAAACGTGTTTCTCAGCCTGCGCCGGTTTCCAGCCGCCGGCGGGCGCGAGCGACCGGCGCTTGGCGACTCCGTCGCATCGCTCGCCTCAATCCTCGAGCAGGATGCGCAGCATCCGTCGCAGCGGTTCGGCAGCACCCCAGAGCAGCTGATCGCCGACGGTGAAGGCGGCAAGGTACTCGGGACCCATCGCCAGCTTGTGCAGGCGACCGACGGGTATGGCCAGGGTACCGCTGACAGCGGCCGGCGTCAGTTGGCGCTCGGTCGCCTCGCGCTCATTGGCCACCACCTTCACCCATGCATTGCCCTGCGCAATGATGTCGGCAATCTCGTCCAGCGGTACGTCGCGCCTGAGCTTGATCGTCAGACCCTGGGCGTGGCAACGCATGGCGCCGATGCGCACGCACAGACCATCGACCGGGATGCTCCCCGGCGAGCGGAAGGCTGGACGGCCGAGAATCTTGTTGCACTCGGCGCCGCCCTTCCACTCTTCCTTCGACTGACCGCCCTCGACGGGGACGTCGATCCACGGGATCAGGCTGCCGGCAAGCGCGGTCTGGCGGAAGTTCCCGGTCGGAAAGTCCGGCGAACGCATCGTCTCGGCGACCCGGCGGTCGATGTCGAGGATCGCCGCCGCCGGATCGGCAAGCTGCGCCCTGACGGCATCGTGCAGTGCGCCCATCTGCTGCAACAGTTCGCGCATGTTCTGCGCGCCGGCGCCGGACGCTGCCTGGTAGGTCATGGCGCTGATCCACTCGACCAGGTCGTGGCGGAAGAGGCCGCCGAGGCCCATCAGCATCAGCGACACGGTACAGTTGCCGCCGATCCAGTTGCGCCCCCCCTTGCCGAGGGCGCTGCGGATCACCTCCAGGTTGACCGGATCGAGAATGATCACCGCCTCGTCATGCATGCGCAGCGTCGACGCGGCATCGATCCAGTGGCCCTGCCAGCCGGCCGCCCGCAGCCGGGGAAAGACCTCCTTGGTGTAGTCACCACCCTGGCAGGTGATGATGATGTCCATCCGTCTGAGGGTTTCGATCGACATCGCGTCGTGCAGCGTGCCGGCTTCCTTGCCGGCGATAGCCGGCGCCCGGCCACCGACCGCCGAGGTCGAGAAGAAGTGCGGCTCGACATGCTCGAAATCCCCCTCGTCCACCATCCGCTGCAGGAGGACCGAGCCCACCATGCCGCGCCAGCCAACCAGACCAAGCGTTCTCATCTATGCACCTTTCGCGGGAAATGCTTCAACAAACAGCCACGGCTGCTCGCGGCGCCGCCGTTCTTCAAAGGCCCTGATCCGTTCGGCGTGGCGCAGGCTCAGGCCGATGTCATCGTAGCCATTGACCAGGCAGTCGCGCCGGAACGGATCGACGGCAAAAGGCAGCGTCTGGCCGTCGGGACGGCAGACGCACTGCCTTTCGAGGTCAACGACCAGCCGGCAGCCGACTGTCGCCTCGACGAGGGCGAACAGCGAGTCGATCTCGGCGGCTGGCAGAACGACCGGCAGAATGCCGTTCTTGAAACAGTTGTTGTAGAAGATGTCGGCAAAACTCTCGGCGATCACTGCCCGCAGACCGTAGTCGAGGAGGGCCCAGGGCGCGTGCTCGCGCGAGCTGCCGCAGCCGAAGTTCTGTCGCGTCAACAGGATCTGTGCCCCCTGGTAGCGCGGTAGATTGAGCACGAAGTCAGGGTTGCGTGGCCGCTGCGAGCTGTCCTTGCCCGGTTCGCCGACATCCAGATAGCGCCATTCGTCGAACAGGTTGGGACCAAAGCCCGAACGTCTGATCGACTTCAGGAACTGCTTCGGTATGATCGCGTCGGTGTCGACGTTGGCGCGGTCGAGAGGCACCACGAGTCCGTCGAGGCGAGTGAATTTTTCCATGACAATCCTCTGCTGCCGGCAATCTAACGGGCGGCCCGGCCAATTGCCTGGCCGCCCTTCTCGATATCCTTGCCAATCCCCTGTACCGTATTGCAGCCAGCGACGGCAATCGCCGCCAGCACAATGAGCAGAAACCGGCTCCGTCGCTTCATCTTTCCTCCCGGCCACCTAGGCCCATTCGCTGACGTCGCAGAAATGCCCGGCAATTGCTGCCGCCGCGGCCATCTCCGGGCTGACGAGGTGCGTCCGGCCGCCGGCGCCCTGGCGTCCCTCGAAGTTGCGGTTCGAAGTCGAGGCGCAACGCTCGCCCGGCTCGAGGCGGTCGGCGTTCATCGCCAGGCACATCGAGCAACCCGGCTCGCGCCACTCGAAACCGGCCGCACGAAAGATTTCGTGCAGCCCTTCGCTCTCCGCCTGCTGCTTGACCAGACCCGAACCGGGAACGACCAGCGCCAGCCGGATGTTGCTCGCCAGCTTGCGGCCGCGGACGATCGCTGCCGCCGCCCGCAGGTCTTCGATGCGCGAGTTGGTGCACGAACCGATGAAGATCTTGTCCAGCCAGATGTCGCGCATCGGCAGGTTCGGCTGCAGTCCCATGTAGTGGAGCGCACGTTCGATTCCCTGTCGGCGCAGTGGATCGCTTTCGGCAGCCGGGTCGGGAACCCGCGAATCCACCGCCACGACCATCTCCGGCGACGTTCCCCAGGTGACCTGCGGCCGGATTTCGGCTGCCTGCATCTCGAGCACGCAGTCGAAGTCGGCGCCCGCATCGCTGTGCAGCCGGCGCCAGCAGGCGACGGCCCGCTCCCACATGTCGCCGGTCGGAGCGAAGGGGCGGCCGCGCAGGTAGTCGATCGTCACCTCGTCGACGGCGATCAGGCCGAGACGGGCGCCCGCTTCGATCGCCATGTTGCAGAGCGTCATTCGGCCCTCCATCGACAGGCCGCGAATCGCGCTGCCGGCGAACTCGATGGCAAAACCGCTGCCGCCGGCGGTGCCGATGCGGCCGATGATCGCCAGCGCGACGTCCTTGGCGGTGACCCCGCGACCGAGAACGCCCTCGACCCGCACGAGCATCGTCTTCGACTTCTTCTGCAGCAGGCATTGCGTCGCCAGCACATGCTCGACCTCGGAGGTGCCGATGCCGTGTGCCATGCAGGCGAAGGCGCCGTGCGTGCTGGTATGCGAATCACCACAGACGACCGACATGCCCGGCAGTGTCGCGCCGCTCTCCGGGCTGACGACATGGACGATTCCCTGGCGCGGATCCTTGAACGGAAAGTAGGCCAGCGCCCCGACCTCGCGGATGTTGGCGTCGAGCGTCTCGATCTGCAGCCGCGACACCGCATCCTCGATGCCCCGGTCCCAGTGATCGGTCGGCGTGTTGTGGTCGGCGGTGGCGACGATCGAAGACGCGCGCCAAGGCTTGCGTCCGGCGAGCTTGAGGCCCTCGAAGGCCTGTGGGCTGGTGACTTCGTGGACCAGGTGGCGGTCGATGTAGATCAGCGCCGTACCATCGGCTTCCTGATGGACGACGTGGTCCTGCCATAGTTTTTCGTACAGGGTTTGCGGCATCGTATTCTCCATCCCGAATTGTCCATCCGATGGGCGATGTGGAGGGCGGGATTATGTCACAGGGCCGGGGCTGCTGTCAGCGCCAGCCCGGCAGTCGCGACCCGGCCGGGTCGCGCTCAAGGCGCCTTGCCGGCGGCCTCGTACAGCGGCTGCACGCGCTCGGCGTAGAGGCGCAGGTCGGCGATGCGGGTCTCGTTCGCGGGATGGGTGGACAGCCATTCGGGGGGGCGGCCGCTGACCGTCCGCCCCATCTTCTGCCACAGGCTGATCGCCGCCTGCGGATCGTAGCCGGCGCGCGCCGCCAGTTCGATGCCGACGCGGTCTGCTTCCTGCTCCATCTCACGCGAGTTCGGGCGCATGAACGCGAGATCCCCGACGGTGCCGATCACCGTGCTGCCGAGTCCCGAGTCGATGCCGAAATAGGCGCCGATCAGCGCGCCACCGATGGCGGCGGCGGCGCTGATGCCGGCTGCCTGGCCCGCTTTCTCGCGGCCGTGTTCGCGCAGCGCGTGCGCCACCTCGTGTGCCATCACCGCGGCAAGTTCGTCATCCGACAGTTGCAATTGTTCGATCAGACCGGAGTAGACGACGATCTTGCCGCCCGGCATGCACCAGGCGTTGAGTTCCCGCGAACGGACGACATTGACCTCCCAGCGCCACGCCGGCGCATCGTTGCGAAAGGCTGCCGTTGCCGGAATCAGCCGGGCGGCGATCTGCCGCACGCGGGCGAGCTGCTGCGTATCGCGATTCAGCAGGTTCTTGCCCTGCGCCTCGCGCAGCGTCTCCTGGTAGGCCTTCGCTGCCGCCCGGTTGATCTCGGTGGACGAGACCAGCATCGTCTGTTCGCGGTCCACGTCGACGCGACCGGCGGTCGTCGTGCGGGTCGTGGCACAGCCGACGGCAAGGCTCGCCAGCAGCAGCAGGCGGCACCAGCGTGCCGGGGCGAAGTGGCGTCGCAGCAAAAGCCTTCCTCCTCAGCGAATGGTGCTTCGAGCAACGCGCACGGCGGTTGGTTCGCTGACTTCGTCGTCAGCCGCGCGCACCCAGATGGCGACGATCAGCAGGCCGATCAGCGCCAGCAGCGAACTCAGGGCGAAGGTGGCTGCGGCACCCCAGGCGTCCCAGGTCCAGCCGCTGAGCACACTGCCGAGCAGGCCGCCGGCACCAAAGGAAACGGTCGAGTAGAGCGCCTGACCGCGCGTCTGGCAATGACCGGGAAACCAGCGATTGACGGCCGCGATCGCCGCCGCGTGGTAGGCGCCGAAGGTCAGCCCGTGCAGGAGTTGCGCCACGACCATCAGCCACAGCCAGTCAACCAGCTGGCCGATCATCAGGAAACGCAGCACGGCGGCGGCAAAACTGAGCAGCAGGACCCGGCGCAGGCCGAATCGCCGCAGCAGGGCGACCATGAAGAAGAAGACCACGATCTCGGCCAGGACGCCAAGCGACCACAGGCTGCCGACCAGGACCTTGCTGTAGTGGTGGTCCGAGAGATGGATCGAGTAGAAGACGTACAGCGCGCCATGCGCTGCCGACATCGCGAAGCAGGCGGCAAACAGCGCGCGCACGCGCGTCTGCTGCAGGATCCGGCGCAGCAGCGGCTGCTCCCCTGTCGGCAGATGCGCCGGAGCATCGGGAACGGTCATGGCGCAGGCCAGGATGCCGGCGAGCGTGCCGAAGATCACCCACAGCAGGTTCGGCAGCGGCACGTGGTCGAGCAGTGCGCCGGTGCCCATGACGGCGATGATGAAGCCGATCGAACCCCACAGCCGGATACGGCTGTACCGTGCCGGGTCTTCGCGCAGATGGTCGAAGGTCACGGCTTCGACCAGTGGCAGCGCGGCACTCCAGAAGAATGCGAGCAGCGCCATCGTCACCAGCATGGCCTCGAAGCTGCGGACCATGAAGAATGGCGCGCAGCCGAGCAGACTGAGGACGCCCGCCAGGCGGACGACGGCGACCCGGCGGCCGAGGCGATCGGCGAGGGCACCCCAGAGGTAGGGCGCGAACAGGCGCATCAACTGCATCTGCGACATCAGCAGACCGATGTCCCAGGCGGAAAAGCCGAGTGACTGCAGGTAGAGCCCGAAATAGGGCGAGAATGCGCCGATGAAGGCGAAGTAGAAGAAGTAGTAGCCGGAAAGGCGCCAATAGGGAAGCATCTGCATCCGGCGATTCTACCGGATGCACCCGATGCGGGGCTGGCGGGCGGCGGTCAGCCAGGTGGGCTGAAGGAGCGCAGCATGCGGTACATCTGGTCCTTCAGCCAGACGCGCTGTTTCTTCATGTTCTCGATCGTGAAGTCGTCGACCGGCAGGTCTTCCTCTTCGAGGCGCTCGACCTCACGCGTGAGCTCGTGGTACTCGTCGTAAAGTCTTCCGAACTGCTCGCTTCCCTCTTTCAGTGCCTGAATCGAATGGAGATACTCGGGGAACTCCAGGTGAAGGTCATGGTGCTCAACTTGCATCGTTCTAACCTCTTGCTGATCCCGGCCCGCCCACTGCGCGGCCAGACGCCGCGATTATAACCATTGCCATGGTTGCCCGTCACGCTGCCGGGCGCCCGGGAACACGCGGTGTCGAGCAGCTCACGTCGGCACACTGGGCGCGGTGGCGCAGGGCCTGGTCGATCAGCACGAGCGCCAGCATCGCCTCGGCAATCGGCGTCGCGCGGATGCCGACACAGGGGTCGTGGCGGCCGTGCGTGACGACCTCGGTGGCTTGGCCGGTGACGGTCAGCGAGCGGCGTGGCAGGCGAATGCTCGATGTCGGCTTGATCGCCAGGTTGACGAGCAGATCCTGCCCGGTCGAGATGCCGCCGAGGATCCCGCCGGCATGGTTGCTGAGAAAGCCGGCAGCAGTCATCTCGTCGCCGTGTTCGCTGCCCTTCTGGCTGATGCTGGCGAAGCCGGCGCCGATCTCGACCCCCTTGACGGCGTTGATGCCCATCATCGCGTAGGCGATCTCGGCGTCGAGGCGCCCATAGACCGGTTCCCCCCAGCCGGGAGGCAGCCCGCTGGCGGTGACCGAAATCTTCGCGCCGACCGAATCGCCCGACTTGCGCAGCCGGTCCATGTAGTCCTCGAGTTCGCCGACGATCGCCGCATTCGGCGCGAAGAACGGATTGTTGCCGATCTCTTCGGCGCTGACGAAGGGGATCTCGATCGGGCCGAGCTGGCTCATCCAGCCGACGATGCGCACGCCGTAGCGCTCGGCCAGCCACTTGCGGGCGATCGCCCCGGCGGCGACGCGCACCGCCGTCTCGCGCGCTGACGACCGCCCACCGCCGCGGTGGTCGCGAAAGCCGTATTTCTGCGTATAGACGTAATCGGCATGGCCGGGGCGGAAGGTGTCGGCGATGTTGCCGTAATCCCTGCTTCGCTGGTCCTGATTGCGGATCAGCAGGGCGATCGGCGTGCCGGTCGTCCGCCCCGAAAAGACGCCGGAGAGAATCTCGACCTCGTCCGGCTCGCGCCGCTGCGTCACGTGTCGCGAGGTGCCGGGCTTGCGGCGGTCGAGTTCGGCCTGGATGTCGGCGGCGCTGATCGCCAGTCCCGGCGGGCAGCCGTCGACGACGCAGCCGATCGCCGGTCCATGCGACTCGCCGAAGGAGGTGACGGCGAAGAGGGTGCCGAAGGTGTTGCCGGACATGCGTTGCCCCTTGCGTTGGCGCGAGCGTTAGAATTGGCGGCAGAGTCTACCACAGCGCCCCGCTGCCTCTCGGAGGAGGATGCCCTGATGCCCGCCAGCAAGACGCCACCCGCCAGCAAGTCGGCAATCCCCGTCCGCAGCCCGCCGCCGCCGCGCGCCGAGCCTGCCGGCAATCCGCTGCGGCAGGCGGAGACGCGCTGGCAACGAAGCGCCCGTTACGTCTGGGACAAGGGCGGCAGCCGGGGCGGCCGCTAGCGAATGGTCGCCCGCAAGGTCGTCCGGTAGGCGACCGGCGGCGGTCCGGCAGACGCGCCCGGGTGACCCGGCGCCGCCGGTGTGCTAGTCGCGCGCCCCGGTTTGCCGGCTTGGCCGCTGCCGCAGCCACAGCGTCGCGCCGGCAAGCGCGGTGATGGCGACGAAGGGCAGGGCGACCTGGTTGAGGACGCTCCAGCCGGCGCTGGTCACCAGCAGGCCGGAGCCGAACGAGGACACGCCCATGACGAAGAACATCAGGAAGTCGTTGAGGCCTTGCGTCCTGGCTTTCTCGGCCGGCGTGTAGGCCTCGGTGAGCAGCGTCGTGCCGCCGACGAAAAGGAAGTTCCAGCCGACGCCGAGGAGCAGCAGAGCCCACCAGAAGTGCAGCAGCGTCACCCCGGCGAGGGCGATGAGAATGCAGCCGGCCATCAACGCGGCGCCGGTGAGCAGAATGTTGGCGACCCCGAAGCGCGCAATCAGGTGGCCGGTGAGGAAACTGGGCGCGAACATGCCGATGACGTGCCACTGCAGGACCAGTGCGGTATCTCCGAAACCGAGGCCGCAGAAATCCATTGCCAGTGGCGTCGCGTTCATCAGCAGGTTCATCACGCCATAGCCGATGGCGGCGGCGAGAACGGCGACGATGAAGACCGGCTGGCGGGCGATCTCGGCGAGCGGGCGGCTGACGCCGTGCTGCTCCGACTCGCCCGGCGGCGGGAAGCGCAGGCTGGCAGCAATCGCCAGCGAAGCGAGGGCGAAGCCGATCAGCGAAGCGTAGGAAGCGAGGTACTGTGGCGCCAGCAGGTCACGTGTCAGCTGGCCCACTGCCGGCCCGATGAAGCCACCGACGATGCCGCCGGCAAGGGTCAGCGAAATTGCCCGGCTCTTCGATTCGGGCGGCACCAGTTCTGCCGCGGCGAAGCGGAAATACTGGCCGAAGGCATGGTAGATGCCCGAGCAGAAGGTGGCGCAGCAAAGCAGCCAGAAGCTCTGCAGGAAGATCGCCAGCGCACCGACGGCGCCGCCCAGCATGCCGCAGCAGGCGCCGAGCATGAAGCCGGCGCGGCGGCCGTGCCGACGCATGAAGAACGACGCCGGCAGCGTGCTCGCCGCCGATCCCAGAACGTAGCCGACCACCGGCAGCGTCGCCAGCCGCTTGTCCGGCGCCAGCGCGTAGCCGGCGAGGGCGTTGATGGCAACCAGCGTCACGCCGTTGGTCAGCAGCAGTGCCTGCGCCGTGGCGAGGAGGGTGAGCGGGCGGCCGGGAGAAGTCACCCCGACATTCTATGCGACGACGGGCACGCCCGGCGTCGGCCGGTGAGGCCGCGCCACTGCCCGGGTCGGCGAGCCCGGGCGGCAGGGAGAGACGCAGCGGCGCGAACTGCAGGCCGCGTCGACGATCCGATCGCGAACGGGGCCGGCCGTCCGCGACGTCGGCGCCGTTGCCGCTTCGCGAGCAGCAAGAACGATCAGGAGCGGCTATGCTGACGCTGTTTCCTCCACCGCTGCAGACGGTCGCTGACGCCGCTGCCGGGAATACCGAGAAGCCAAGCGCAGATGACCCACTCTCCCTGTCCGCCGCCGCAGGCCGCCAGCGTCGCTGGCGACGACAACGGCGCTGCCGACCCCGTGCTGCCACCGGGCAGCCTGGCGGCCCGGCTTGCCGAGCAGACACGGGTCGCCATTGCCTGCGGCGCGCTGCGGCACATCGACACCGCGCAGGAGGTCGTGCAGGATGGCGGCGTGCGTTTCCTGGTGCGCGTCGTCTCGAGCTTGCGCCGCAAGGTGGCGGCCAGCAGCGCTGGTGGCAGCGACGTAAGGCGGCCGGTGAATCCCTTCCTGCCGCCCGAACCTGAACTGACCGTCGGCGCGATCTCGCGCAGCCACCTGGCGGTACTCAACAAGTTCAACGTCCTCGAAGCGCACCTGCTCATCGTCACCCGCGACTTCGAAGAGCAGCAGACCCTGCTCGGCGCGGCGGACTTCCGTGCGCTCTACGCCTGCCTGGCGGAGTACCCGGCGCTCGGCTTCTACAACGGCGGCCGCATCGCCGGCGCCAGCCAGCCGCACAAGCACCTGCAGCTCGTACCGCTGCCTTTCGACGGCACCGACGTCGGGCTGCCGATGGCGCCGCTGCTCACCGGCGGCGGGCCGCGCTGCCCCCGGCTGCCTTTTGCGCATGCCTTTGGGCGGCTGCCGCCGGCGGTTGCCGGGCGCTCGCCCGCAGTGGCGTGCGAGGCGCTTGCGCTGTACCGCCGGCTGCTCGCCGACCTCGGCATCGGCGGG
>DDUX01000102.1 GCA_002345025.1 Candidatus Accumulibacter iunctus
GCAGCAGCGACAGCGCGTGCCGCGCGCCGACGCAACCGCGGTCGAGCAGCTGACTGACGCAACGCACGGTGAAATCGCTGCTGCTGCCGCGCTGCGATATGCCGTCGAGGATCTCCCGCTTGCTGCCGTGGAAGGCGAGCGCCAGCAGGGCGGCGCGGTGCTCCTCGCCGAGATGGGGTTGCAGCAGTCGCGCTGCACGCGGCAGGAAGTCGTCCATGGGTCGCTGTGGCTGGTAGGTGTCGGGGCGGTCACCCAGACGCTGCGGCGATGCTAACCGAAAACGCCGGCCGGCGGGAGGGGGATGCCGGACAGCCAGCAGCGCCATTGGCCGGCGCTACGCCGTTTCCGGCTGGCGCCGTGCGCGGGCGGTGAGGGCAGCTTGCGCCGCTCGTTTCCGATCCACCTGCGACCCACTCCGTCGCGCTGGTCGATGCCGCGCGGGTCGACGAGCGCTTCGATCAGCGCCGGCAAGCCGCCGCGACGAACCCGCGACGGAGGGTTTCGCACGCGCGGGGCGCTGCGCGGCGTTTCAGAGTACCAGTGCAGCAGAGATGACAGAGATCAGAGATCCAGTGGTCAGCGTTTCAGGATGGGGAGAGAGACACCAACCGCAAGCCAATGTTGTCGCCGCGGCTGCCCGGGACGTCGAAGGTGCGGAAGGCGCAGCGCGCACCAAAGCGGTTGTCGTACCAAGAGCCGCCGCGCACCACGCGCGGGGCGTCGCGACCGGTCGTGACATTTCCTGGCTTGTCGAACCGGTTGAGACACCACTCCCAGACGCTACCGGCCAGGTCGAGGACTCCGTCCGCCGAAGCCCCGGATGGATGGAGCCCGACCGCGGTCATCCGGCCGAGCGCGCTCTCGACGGTATTGGCCCGATTCACATTGAAGGCGCCCCAGGGGTACGCGCGGAGCGGATCACCGCCGCTCGCCGCGAGCTGCCACTCCCACTCGGTCGGCAGTCGGACCATATGGCCGAGCGCGACGCTCAGCCATTCGCAGTACGCCATCGCTTCGTACCACGTCAGGTCGACCGCCGGCTGGTTGTCGCGACCCCGCTGGTAAGCGGCTTCACAGCCGCGCACGCGGCGGACCAGCGCGTCATAGCCATCCGCCGCCGCAAGAAACACCCGCCACTGCGCCACGGTCACCGGATGGCGCGCGATGCGAAACGGCTCGGCGGCGAAGCGCGGGCGACCGCGCCAGCGGCGCAGCAATCCGGACGGATCGACCGCGAGTTCGACCTCGCCGCCGGGTATCTCGTGCCAAGCGATGTCCGGCAGGCCGTCGGGGCGCAGGCCGACGCCGGGGCGCGGGTCGCCGCCGGGAAGCAGCGCCAGGCGGTCGCCGATCGTCGCGCGCAGCGCGTGCGTCGTTTCCGGATCGTCGAGCAGCGCCAGCATCTCGTCGACCCGCAGCGGCCCGAGAAAGCGCTGTTCGCTCTCGCTCAGCGCGAAGCGCGGCGCCAGCCGCTGCAGCATCGGAGCGGTCTCGAGCATGACGCGCTCGTCGGGCCAGCGGTGGCTGTCGCCGTGCGCTGCCCAGGCCGCCGTCGCACGCCCGATCTCGCGCCGCTGATGCAGGTCGTCGCGGTCCTGCTGCAGCCAGTCACGCAGCCGCGGCCAGTTGCGGATCAGCGCCTCGTGCGCGACCTCGACGGTTTCCTGGCCGCTGCCGGAATCGCGGCCGGTGACCAGCAGGCGCGCGCTCGCCAGCTCGCCGATCAGCGCGCGGGAAGCGTCGGCGAAATCGCCGAGCGACGCGCGCCGGCGGGGGTCGTCGCTGCCGTCGCCGAGCTGGACGAGCTGCAGGAAGACGTCGCGCGCGATCGCTTCGCTGCCGGGCGCGCGCACCGCCAGTTCGTCGATGACCTCGTCGGCGCGCCTGACGATTGCGCCGCGGACGCCGCCGATCGCCTGGAAGCCGGCCTGGCAGAGCGCGCCATCCTGGCGGCGCGCATGCAGTTGGGTCAGGCAGAACTCGAGCAGCGGCAGGTTGCCCGGTTCGTCACCGACCTCGTCGAGGAGGCGGGCGACGAGACCCGGCTCGAAGCGCAGCCCGGCCGTCTCCGCCGGGCCACGGATCGCTCGCTCGCGCTCGTCGCGGTTCATGCCGCCGAGGAAGACGGTCGCCTGCTGCAGGTGGTCGCGCAACGGCCGGTGGTCGATCGCGCGACCGGTAAAGTCGGCGCGCAGCGTCAGCACGATGCGCAGCGGCGCGCTGACGCTCGCTTCGATGAGGCGGTCGGCGAAAGCGGCGGCAGTGGCGGCGTCGGTCTCGCGGTAGGTGTAGAGTTCCTCCCACTGGTCGACGAGCAACAGCAGGTGGCGGCTACCCGGGTGGACGGCGAGCAGGCTGTCGACCAGGTGCGTCAGGCCGACGCGGGCGCCGCCGGCGACGCCGCACGCCAGTTCGCCGGCGAGTTCGCCGATCGCCCGCTGCCGCTGCACGCGCTGGTCGGCGGCCGGCTCGCCTTCGATCTGCTCGAGCAGGCAGCCGGCAAGACTGCGCCAGGGCTCCGGGCCCGGTCGCACGATCGCCACCGCCCAGCCGCCGCGGCGGCGCAACAGCGGGATCAGCCCGGCCTGCACGACCGACGACTTGCCGCTGCCCGACGCGCCGACGACGGCGACCAGCGGGCAGCGGTCGACGGCGGTGACGAGTTCGTGCGTGCAGGCGTCGCGGCCGAAGAACAGCGGCTCGTCCTCCTCGCGAAAGGCGCGCAGGTCGCGGTACGGACAGTCGGCGTCCGGCTCGCGGACGCAGCCCGCGTCGAGTTCGCCGATCAGCGTCTGGAAACTCGCCTGCAGCTCGTCACCGGCCTCGCCGCGAACGACTTCGAGCAGCAGCGACAGCGCGTGCCGCGAGCCGACGCAGCCGCGGTCAAGCAGCCGACTGACGCAACGCACCGTGAAGTCGCTGCTGCTGCCGCGCTGCGAAATGCCGTCCAGGATCGCCCGGTTGCTGCCGTGGAAGGCGAGCGCGAGCCTGGCGCCGCGGCGCTCCTCGCCGAGATGGGGTTGCAGCAGTCGCGCTGCACGCGGCAGGAAGTCGTCCATGGCTCGGGTGCCGGCAGGTGCGGGGTGGGCAGTTTGGGTGGTCGGGGCGGTCGATGCGGTGCAGCGGCGATGCTAACCGAAAACGCCGGCCGGCGGGGCCGCCCGGCCAAGCCGCCAAGCCTTGCCGGCGGTGCGGCGGATTCCTCGGCACGCGGTGTGCCGCCGGCCGAGCCGAAGCCTGGGCAAGTCGGCCAACTCGAGCTCGCCGAGCACCGGTCGGTCAACGGTCAGCAACTGGCCCTTGCCGGGAACCGTATCAGCCCTGCGTACATCGGTAGCCAAATTCTGTCTGGCAAGAATTTCGTACTTCGAGTAGGGGCAGCTCTGACCGGCTCGATGCTTTTCAGTTTGCGGCGGCTGCCGGCCGGCTACTCCGCCGGATGCGAAACAAAGCCGATCCTGAGCAGCCCACCCTTCGCCGCCAGCGCCATCACCTGCGCCACCTTTTCGTAATGCAGATGGCGGTCTGCCCGGATATGCAGTTCCGGCTGCGGCTCTCGAGCAGCCTCGGCAGCGAAGCGTGGCCCCAGCAGATCCACGGTCACCGCCTCGCCGTTCCAGAACACCTCGCCGTTCTCACGAATTCCAAGCTCGATATGCTCGGGCTTGGTGACGTTCACGCTGCTCGATGCCTTGGGCAGGTCGATCTTCACCGAGTGGGTCAGCAACGGCGCGGTGACGATGAAGATCACCAGCAGTACCAGCATCACGTCTACCAGCGGCACGACGTTCATGTCCGCCACCGGCATATTGCGACGATAGCGGTGGAAGCTTCCCTGGGCCATGCTTCAGCCACGCCCCATCGCAACACGGACCGCGTCTCCCCCGCCACTGCTGCCCTTCACCGTCAGCAGCACGTAGAGGTCGTGTGCAAACGACTCCAGGTGCGCCAGCCACACCCGGTTACGCCGGTTGAAGGCGTTGTAGGCGAGGACAGCCGGAATGGCCACTGCCAGTCCCAGCGCCGTCATGATCAGCGCCTCGCCCACTGGCCCAGCCACCTTGTCCAAGGTCCCCTGGCCTGAAAGACCGATCTGCACCAGCGCATGGTATATCCCCCAGACCGTGCCGAACAGGCCGATGTAGGGCGCAGCAGAACCGGCGGAGGCAAGGACGGTCAGTCCATATTCCGCCACAGCCGCCTCCCTATCCACTTCGTTGTTCAGCGTGCGGGTCAAGTACTCGGCCATCCCGCCGGCGACAGCGAGACCGCATTTTCCGCTGTCCGTCAGGGTTGCCAGCGATTTCTCCGCCAGATTGGCGAAGGCATTGTCGGCAACACGCGAACCCAGCAGCGCCTCGACTTCGGACAACGACGAAGCCCGCCAGAAGCGCTCGAGAAAGGCCTCCGCCTTGCGCCGGGCGATGAGATTCGCCAGGGATCGGGTCACGATGAGATACCAACTGGCAATCGACAGAAGCACGAGTGTGACCAGCACCGCCTTCCCCACAGCATCGGTTTGACCAAGAAAATGGGCAAAGCCCAGGGTGTTGACGGCTGTAGGTTCCATGGATCAGCTCCCGTGCAGGACAAATCTGAAGGGTTGCACCGCAACTGCACGCGCCGGCTGCCCGTTGCGCCGTGCGGGAATGCATCGCCAGTTGCGCACTGCAGCGAGCGCGGCCTCATCAAGGCGTGCATGGCCACTGCTGCGTTCAACCGTTGCCAATGCCACTCTTCCGGCTTCGCTCAGCTCGACCCGCAATAGCACCTGCCCGGTTTCACCGAGGCGACGGGAATGTGGCGGATACATGGGTGCTGGGCGCTCCGGGCAGGCCACGGCAAGTTCAGAGGACAGAGCGACCGGGCCGGCGGGCAACGGCATGGGGAGCGCCTGGACTGAGTGCTCGGGGCCTGGGTCAGCAAGCGGTGGCTGAGCAACATGGTCGGTTGTCCTGTGAACCGGCGCTTGCGCCACCAACTGCCGGGCGCGTGGCCTTTCGACCGGTCTTGGCGAGGGTGGTCGCGGGCGTTGCGGCTCAATAGCCCTTTGCGGGGCCTGCGGGGCGATGAAATTCACGAAAAGCGTGCGTGCCTCGGGCGACGGCACAGTGAGCCGATGACCCCACAACGCGTAGAGCATAGCGGCGTGCAGGGCGACAACGACAGCCAGCCCGAGCATGGGTTGAGGTGCGAAGCGCAACGCCATCACGCCGTCGACTTCGGCGGTGATGCCCGCCCACGGCCCAGCCGCCGCCAACCCAGAACGGCGCCGCTCAGACTGATCAGCAACCCTCCGGCACTTCCCAGGATGAGCAGGACATCCCATAGAGGCCGGTTGTCAAGCAGAGGCTTCCAGTCCCAACTGTGCAGCAGAGCAAAGAGCCAGCGCTTGACCCGCAAGTGGCTGTCAAGAACCTGCACGACGCCTCCCGTTCTTGGGTCGAGGTACAACCAGCTCTCCGCCGGGTCGTCGAATTCGAGTACCAGCACCGGCAGCGGGCGGACGACATGACCGGTCATCGTACTTGGCGCCCGATCATAGTAGTGCCAGTCGTAGGCTGTCTGCACCCGGCTGCGACCAACCTGGGAATTGGGCAGCATCCGTTCTCCGGCCGCACGCAACGCGTCCAGGTCATGCGCAGCAAACGGCAGGCAATCACCGTCTGCGCGCAGCAGGCGGGTGCTCTCCGCGCCCTCGCGGCCGAGAACATAGCGCTCGCCGCCCAGGCTCAGCCACTCCATTTCGCGCACCCGAATCCCGGCCGAAGCAAAGCAGCGCAGTGAGCGCTGTGTTTCGTCCGCGGTGTTGCCCGCAGTCAGCACGAGTGACGGCACCTGTGGTCGGCGCGCCTGCGAGTCAAACACTTTCCACGGATTCACCGAAAGCAGGCCGCTCATGACCCAGCTCAACAGCAATAGACCAAAGCCCAGTCCAAGCCAGTGATGCCAGCGCATCAACCAGGCCCGGTAGGGGCTGCGGCTGCCGTGCGGATAAGGGTGGCGGCGCCAGCGCAGGACGCCCGAGACCAGCCCGGTGAAGCCGAGCACGGCGCCGGCGAGTGATGTGCAGATGATGATTTCCGTCCACCAGCGGTCGACGACACCGCCACGAAAGACGTACAGCCAGTGCAACCAGGCGCCCACCCAGCCCCAGTGACGCTCGGTCGCACTGGCATCCCGAACGACTTCGCCGGTCTTGCCGGAAACGTAAAGCAGGGTGCGCGCCTCGTCGGCGACGTCCACCCGATGCAACGGCCGATGGCGGTCGAGCGCTTTCGAATGTGTCCAGGCATCCTCGTCTACGCTGTCCCGATAGCGGGCCTGCGCATGTGGCGCGAAAGCCGCAGCGGATCTCAGGGCGAGTTCAGCTCCGACCGCGGTGACCGGCTCGCCGCTGTGACCGTCGATCGCCAGCTCACGGTTCCTGGCCAGGCGCACCACGTAGTGCGGTCGGCCGCCAATCGACGTCAGCCGCACCGCCTGCGGCACTTCGCCGACGCTCGCGCTGGCGAGCGCCGCCGCGACGGGCAGGCAGCAGGTCGCTGGATCCAGCGCCGGCAATCCCTGCATGCGCTCCTGCAGATTCAGCTTCGGATAGCCGACGTACATCATCACGACGCCGGAAGCGAACCAGAGCGCCATGAACACGCAGAGTGCGATACCCGCCCAGCGGTGGGTGAGAAACAGCGCCCGCCTGAGGTTCACCCAGCGCCCACTGTGGCTTCTCCGAACATGCGATGGATCAGAACGCGGTCTGTATGGAAACATCCACCATCCGCGGCGCGCCAAGGTACACCATGCTGCTGCCCGAGAAGCTTTCGGCATACACCGTGTCAGTCAGATTCTTGATGCGCGCGGTCAACCGGGTCCTTTTGTCGATCGTGTAGGTCGCATAGGCGCCGAGGACCGTGTAGTCTGCATCGCTGACGGTATTGGCTGTGTCGGCGTAGCGCGATGAGACGTAACGAAGGTCCCCACCCAGCTCAAGACTGGGGATCGGCGTATAGGCAAGCCAGAGGTTGCCGACCTGCTTCGGAATATTGGTCGGACGATTGCCTGCGCGTGAAACGGCAACGCCACCGACGTTTTCCACGAACTCCTCAAATTGGGCGTGAACCAGAGACCAGTTTCCGCTCATCCGAAAATTGTTGGTCATCAGCCAGGTGGCCGCCAGCTCAATTCCGCGCGAAGACTGTTCGCCGACAGGAACCGTGGTGCCGGGTCTGCTTGGGTCGGCCATCGCCAGGTTCTTGCGCGTGATGTCGTACAACGCCAGGGTGGCACTCCCTCTGCCTTCGTCAAAGCTGAGCTTGCTGCCAACTTCAACCTGCCGGCCGGTCGTCAGGTCGAAATCCTGACCCTGAGCAAATGAAGCCGTGGTCAGGATGCCGGCGGGCGGATCGGCTGCCGTGCTGTATTGCACATAGACATTGGCAGCCGGGGTCAGATCGTAGATCAAGCCAGCGCGACCGGTCAGGGGCTTGTAGCGTTGTTCGAAGTACGCCGGATTGGTCGCGGTCGGCGTGCGGTGATTGGTCACTTCGAGATCGATGTTGTCCCAGCGCAGCGCGGTAAGCAACGACAGTTGCTGGGTCAGGAAAGTACGGTTCTCGGCAAACAGCGCCAGCGTCTGCACCCGATTGGTGCGATCCGGATTGTAGGTCTGCGTCATGCCGGGAAGACTGAAGAAGGGCTCCGTTGACGAAATTGGTTGGGTTGACCGATCCGAATGGCCCGGCAATCGACAGTGGATAACGGGTCTGCTTGTTCACGCTATAGTCCAGCCCCGCGACCCAGTTGCTCGGCAAGCCGCCGATCTCGCTGTTCCAGTTGGCCTCGAGCCGATTTCCATTGAGGTCCTGGTCGTGGCGCTGCAGCAGCGCATTGGAGCGGACCACACGGCTGTTGTTGGCATTGAAGGTATAGGTCTCGACGTTCTGGTAGTCGCGCAGGGCGTCGTAGTGATACAAGGTGTTGCGGAACCGCAGCGTGTCGTCCACCCGATAGTCCAGAATCCACCGACCCCATTTCACGGTCTGCTTGTAGAGGCCATCCTGCGAGTTGTAGTTCTTGAAGCGGGTGCGATTGTCGATGCCGATCTCGCCGACGAAGGGACGCAGCACGGGTGTGCCCCAGTACGGTTGGTCCACATTCTCGTACTGGTATTCCAATGCCACCGTGCTGCTCAGTTGCGGTGTCAGGTCGGCCAGCCATGATGCGGCCGCCTGCCACGCCTTGCGCTCGGTACCGTCGCTCCAGCCGTCAATCTTGGTGCCGTTGACGTCGATGCGGACGTAGTTGCTCTCGCCCAGTTTCTGGTTGGTACCTGCTGCCAGTTGCGAGTCGTTGTAGCTGCCATAGCGCGCCTTCGCCTCGGTCAGATTGCCGTCACGATTGGCCAGCTTGGTGATGTAGTTGATCGAACCGCCTACCGCACCAGCACCATAGAGAAACGACGATGGCCCGCCGACGGCTTCGACCCGGTCGTATATCCAGCTATCGACCGGGCGTGCAGCAATCACATCGTACTGAACGGTAATCCCGTTGAACAATTGGGTGACGCTGCCGCCGGAAAAGCCCCGGTAGAACAGCGCGCCCGGCGAACCAGGTGCCGCCGAGGAGGTGATGCCCGGCACACCGCGCAGGATCTCCTGCGTATTCTGCGCGCCACGCTGTTCAAAGACTTCGCGATCGATCACGGTCACCGAGGCTGGTGTTTCTCTCGGCGTCAAGTCAAGGCGGCTACCCGTCCGCTGCTTTTGATCGAGACCGAGGGGATCGATGCTCATGTCCGACACGACCACTTCACTCAGCACGGCCGGTTTGCTTTGGACCGCATCGTCGGCCAGCGCTCCTTGTGCAGAGAGCACCAATAGTGCAAGGGAAACTGGCGTGGCTTGGCTCCGCCGCACTTTCAGACTTTCGACCCGCTTGTCTCGTGACATGCCTACCCCCTTGTATGAACTGGCCACGCCGATCGGAATGATCGTTCGCCGTTGCGGCACAACGAACGGGTAGCAGTGGAATGGGGGCGGATGGTATAGCGCGGCAGCCGTAGCGAAAATGTGGCAAAAAGTCACACCGAAACTCGGCAACAAGCCGCGTAACTCGTTGTTCATGTCCAATTGACCATTTCCGGAATGGCACTATACGCGCCTGGAAACGGGCTTGAGCACGGCCAGAGCCCGGAACAGCACCTTCCCTCGGGGAGGTGCATGCCATGGCGAAGACAGCATCGCTCACGCTGCAGGGAGACGTGCTCGCGGTGCAGCCGTATCGCGGCGAGCCGGGGCGTGACCCAGGCGCCGGCCGCGCTTACGTCCTCGAGGTGGTCGACGAGGCGGCCTGCAGCACGCTGCTGGCTTCGCTGCCACTGCTCGACCGGCTGCTGGCCGAGAAGATCGCGGCCGTGCGGGAGGACCGGATGGAGGAAGTGGTCGACTTCATGGCCGCCCGCATGCTCGCGCCGAGCGCCGTCGATCTCGCGATGGCGCAGCGGCTCGCGCATCGGCACGCGCGCATCCTCAACGAGTTTGGCTACTTCTCCGCCGAGCAGTTGGCCGACGCCAACGGCTCCCAGGCCAGCAACCGCACGGCCCTGGCCGACAACTGGCGGAAACGTCGCCAGGTGTTCGCCGTGCCGCATCCGGACAAGGCGGCGCGTGACCGCGATGTCCATCCCGCCTTCCAGTTCGAGAATGGCAAGCCGATCAAGGCGGTGCAGGAGGTGCTGGAGGCCTTCGGCGGGCGCAAGGCGCCCTGGAAAGCTGGCGCTGTGGTTCAGCTCGAACAACGGTGCTCTGCCTGGCAGCGCGCACCCGGTGGATCTGCTGACCAGCGATCCGGGCGCGGTCGTGCGGGCGGCGCAGCACGACGCCGAGGGGAACGCGGCTTGAGTTGCCGCGCGCCGGTCCCGCCCCTCGATCCGCTGTTCGACCGCTGGCCGGCGGGCCGGGTGATCCATGTCATCCACGACACCGCGTTCGTTCCCGAGAGCTTCGATCCCGGCGTGGGCGGCTTGCTGTGGAGCTCGCGCCAGCGGGACCGCGACCATGCGCTGGTGCTGTTCGGCGACCGCATGGACGGCGTGCTGAGCGGCCGGCGCATCGGCGGTCCGCTGGCGCGCAACGCGGCCTTGCGCGACGCCGTGCTGGCCGCGACACTGCGGGCGGGC
>DDUX01000163.1 GCA_002345025.1 Candidatus Accumulibacter iunctus
AAGGGCGCAGGCTGCCGGCCATCCTGCCGCTGCGGCTCAGTGTGCCTCGTCCCAGTTGGCGCCGACACCGACGTCGACGACCAGCGGCACGCGCAGGGCGGCGACCTCGCACATCAGCCGCGGCAGCTCGCCGCGCACGCGTGGCAGTTCGTCCGCCGGCACTTCGAGGACGAGTTCGTCATGCACCTGCAGCAGCAGGCGGGTGCGCAGGTCTTCGGTGTCGAGCCAGCCCTGGACGGCGATCATCGCCGACTTGATCAGGTCGGCGGCGGTACCCTGCATCGGCGCGTTGATCGCCGCGCGTTCGGCGCCCTGGCGGCGGCCGACGTTGCTCGAGCGGATCTCGGGCAGCCACAGGCGGCGACCGAAGACGGTTTCGACGTAGCCCTGGCTTTTCGCCGCTGCGCGCGTCTCTTCCATGTAGGCGGCGACGCCCGGGTAGCGGGCGAAGTAGCGGTCGATGTACGACTGCGCCGCGCCGCGTTCGAGGTCGAGCTGGCGCGCCAGGCCGAAGGCGCTCATGCCGTAGATCAGGCCGAAGTTGATCACCTTGGCGACGCGCCGCTGGTCGGCGCCGACTTCATCGGGCGCGACGCCGAAGATCTCGCTCGCGGTCGCCCGGTGCACGTCCTCGCCGGCGGCGAAGGCGGCGAGCAGTCGCGCATCCTGCGACAGGTGCGCCATGATGCGCAGCTCGACCTGCGAGTAGTCGGCGGAGACCAGCAGGCTGCCGGGCGGGGCGACGAAAGCGGTACGGATGCGGCGGCCTTCGGCGGTACGCACCGGGATGTTCTGCAGGTTGGGGTCGTTCGACGCGAGGCGGCCGGTGACCGCCACCGCCTGCGCGTAGCTGGTGTGCACGCGGCCGGTGGTGGCGTTGATCATCTTCGGCAGCTTGTCGGTGTAGGTGCCCTTGAGCTTGGCGAGCTGCCGCGTTTCGAGCAGGATTTTCGGCAGCGGGTAGTCGAGGGCCAGCTCGGAGAGCACTTCCTCGTCGGTCGACGGCGTCCCCGTCGGGGTCTTCTTCTTCACCGGCAGGCCGAGCCGGTCGAACAGGATCTCGGCGAGCTGCTTCGGCGAATTGAGGTTGAACGGTTGCCCGGCGGCGGCATGCGCGCGTTCCTCGAGTTCGAGCAGGCGCTTGCCGATCTCGTGGCTCTGCTGCGTCAGCAGCTCGGCATCGATCAGGATGCCGGTACGCTCCATGCGGAAGAGGACGTCGCGCACCGGTATCTCGATCTCTTCGTAGATCCGCCGCAGGCCGGCGTCGCTGTCGATCTGCGGGTAGAGCTGCTGCTGCAGGCGCAGGCAGAGGTCGGCGTCCTCGGCGGCGTAGGTTGCCGCCTGGTCGATCGCCACCTGCTCGAAGCCGATCTGTTTCGCGCCCTTGCCGCAGAGCGCTTCGTAGGGAATCGTCTGCAGCCCGAGGTGGCGGCTGGCGAGCTGGCCGAGGTCGTGCCCGCGGACGCCGTCGCGACCCGATTCGAGGACGTAGGACTCGAGCAGCGTGTCGTGCCGCACGCCGGCGAGGCGGATGCCGTGATTGGCGAGGACGTGCTGGTCGTACTTGAGGTTCTGGCCGATCTTTGCCCGCGCGGGGTCTTCGAGCCACGGCTGCAGGCGGGCCAGCACGGCGTCCTGCGGCAGTTGCGACGGCGCGCCGGGGTAGCGGTGGGCGAGCGGCAGGTACGCCGCCTCGCCCGGCGCGACCGCCAGCGACAGGCCGACGAGGCGGGCGGCGAAGGGGTCGAGGCTGGTGGTCTCGGTGTCGAGCGCGGTCAGCGCACAGTTGCCGATCTTCTGCAGCCAGCGGTCGAAGGCCGGCCAGTCGAGGATCGTCTCGTAGGCCGAACGGTGCGCGCCGTCGACCGCCGCCGGCGTGGCGGTGGGCGGCGTCTCTGCCGGCGCTGCCGCGGCGTCAGCCGCGCCCTGCACCTCGCGCAGCCACGAGCGCATCTCGTAGTGGCGGAACAGCTCGAGCAGCCGCTCGCGGTCGATGGCGCGCGGCTGCAGCTCGGCGAGCGTCAGCGGCAGCTCGAGGTCGCAGCGCACGGTGACCAGACGGCGCGCCAGCGGCAGGAAATCGAGCGCGCGCCGCAGGTTGTCGCCGACGGCACCGCCGATGCCGGCGGCGGCGGCGATCACTCCGTCAAGCGAGCCGTACTGCTGCAGCCAGCGGACGGCGGTCTTCGCTCCCACCTTGTCGACGCCAGGGATGTTGTCGACCGTGTCGCCGACCAGGGCCAGGTAGTCGACGATGCGCCCGGCGGGGACGCCGAAGCGGCTGACGACGCCGGCCTCGTCGAGCGTTTCGTTGCTCATCGTGTTCACCAGTCGCACCAGCGGTCCGACGAGTTGCGCCAGATCCTTGTCGCCGGTGGACACCACCACCTGGATGCCCTGCGCCGCCGCCTGCGTCGCCAGCGTGCCGATGACGTCGTCGGCCTCGACCCCGTCGACGACCAGCAGTGGCCAGCCGAGGGCGGCGATGGCGCTGTGCAGCGGCTCGATCTGGCGCACGAGGTCGTCGGGCATCGGCGGCCGGTTGGCCTTGTAGGGGGCATACCAGTCGTCGCGGAAGGTGCGCCCCTTGGCGTCGAAGACGCAGGCCTTGTAGTCGATTCCCGCCGCCTGATGGTCGCTCTCGAGCCGCCGCAACATGTTGAGCACGCCGTGGATCGCGCCGGTCGGCTCGCTCTGCGTCGTGCGCAGATCGGGCAGGGCGTGGAAGGCCCGGTAGAGATAGGAGGATCCGTCGACCAGCAGCAGGGTGGGCATGGGCGGGGGCAGGGCAATGAGGGTGGAGGGTCAGCGGGCCTGGCTGTCACGGCGCGTGACATGCAGCATGTCGTGCCGTCGCCAGTGCAGCCGCCACGAATCCTCTGCATTATGGCAGAGTTCGGCGTCCGGCCGCGCCGTCTCGGACGGTGTGCCGGAGTCGCTGGCAGCGCACGATTCTGTACTACAATCAGGGCTGGCCGGTGCCATGCCGGCCAGCCGATCAATCATCCGGAAGACCGCTGATGCGCCGCACCCATGCCTTCCTGGCCATGCTGGCTCTCGCCACGGCGCCAGTGCTTGCCCAGACTCCGCCCGATTTGCAGCCCTTGCCGGCAGTGCCGCCACCACCACCGGAAATGGCGCCGCTCGACGCTGCAATGGAGCCGGAAGTGACGATCGTCCAGCGTGACGGCGACACGGTCGAGGAACACCGGATCGGCGGCAGGCTCTACATGATCAGGGTGACGCCGGCGCACGGGGTGCCGTACATCCTGGTCGACCACCAGGGCGACGGGAATTTCGCGCGGCAGTCGGTCGGCGGCCCACCGATCAGCGTCCCGATGTGGACCATCGGCACCTTCTGAACGGCAGGTCGCCAGTCCTCCTGCCGCTGCCTGCCCGACATCGCCCGCGCCCATGTCGGTGTTCACCGAACTCAGCGCCAGTGCGGCGGCCGTCTGGCTTGAGAACTACTCGCTGGGAACGCTGCAGCGACTCGAAGGAATCGCCGAGGGCGTGCAGAACTCGAACTTCTTCCTCGGTACCAGCGCCGGCGACTACGTACTGACCCTCTTCGAGCAGGTGCCGCACGCCCAACTGCCGTTCTACACGCAGTTGCTCGTTCATCTGGCGGCGCGCGGAGTCCCGTGCCCGGCACCGGTCGCCAATCGCAACAACGAGTACCTCGGCGAACTCGCGGGCCGGCCGGCGGTGATCGTCAGCCGCCTCGACGGTGCGTCCGCGGCATCCCCGACCCCGCAGCATTGTGCCGCGATCGGCGCTGCGCTGGCCGAACTGCACCTGGCTGCACGATCGTGTCCGCTGCGCCAGCCGCACCCGCGCGGCACGGCCTGGTGTGTCGCGGCAGCCGCGCAGCTCGTTCCGCTTCTGGCTCCCGCTACAGCCGGGCTGCTGGCCGACGAACTGCGGCAGCAGCTGGCCTCACGGCCCGGCAGCCTGCCGCGGGGAATCATCCACGCCGATCTCTTTCGCGACAACGTGCTGTTTGTCGGTGAGCGCGTCAGCGGCCTGCTTGACTTCTATTTTGCCGGTGTCGACGACCTGCTTTTCGACCTGGCAGTGGTGGCCAACGACTGGTGCACCGTTGCCGGTGCCGGAGTCGACGCCGATCGCTGCCGGCTGCTGCTCGCTGCCTACCATCGGCGGCGGCCACTGACTGCCGGCGAACGGGCGGCGTGGCCGATGCTGCTGCGCGCTGCCGCACTGCGCTTCTGGCTCTCGCGCCTGCAGGACCGGCTGCTGCCAAGGCCGGGTGAGGTGGTGACGCAGCGCGATCCGACGGTCTATCAGGACATTCTGCTGGCTCACCGGGCGAGCGACGAGCGCCTGCGAAGCCTCGCGTCGGCCCCGGATGCACGGCTGGCGGATGAAGTGCTGCGTGCTGCGGGTGGCATGGCATGAGTGACGGTTTCCTGCCGCAGGTCAAGGCGCAGTACGAAGCGCTGCCCTATCCACCGCGCGATCCGGAGGAGGAAAGCCAGCGACTGCTGCCCACCTGGCTCGACTCGCTGCCGATGATCAACCACTACTGCTTTGCCGGACAGCAGGATTTCCGCAACCGCTGGCGCGTGCTGGTTGCTGGCGGTGGCACCGGCGACGCGACGATCTACCTGGCGGAACAATTGCGCGCCACCGATGCCGAGATCGTGCACCTCGACCTGAGCGCCGCGAGTATCGCCATCGCCCGCCGGCGGGCCGAGATCCGCGGGCTCGAGAACATCCGCTGGCTGCAGGTGTCGCTGCTCGATCTGCCAGGGCTTGGGCTGGGCGAGTTCGACTACATCAATTGCTCGGGGGTCCTCCACCACCTGGCGGACCCGGATGCCGGCCTGCGCGCATTGCTCGGCGTGCTGGCGGCCGACGGCGCGATCGGCATGATGGTCTACGCGACCTACGGCCGCACCGGGGTCTACCAGATGCAGGAACTGCTGCGGCGGATCAACGGCGGCTGCGAGGGCATCGGGCAGTGCCTCGACAATGCCCGGCAGGTGCTGGCCACCCTGCCGGCGACGAACTGGTTTGCCCGCGGTGAGCAACTGATTTCCGATCATCGGCGCGGTGACGCCGGGATCTACGACCTGCTGCTGCATTCGCAGGATCGCTCGTACACGGTCGAGGAGCTGTACGCGTGGTTGCACGACGCGCACCGTCTGCACATCGAATTCTCCGATGTCGGCCGCGGCCGGGCACCCTACCTGCCGGAGCTGGTGCTGGCGCCGCGGCAGCCGCCGTTCCTCGACGCCGTTGCGCGCCTGCCGCCGCGCCAGCAGCAGGCGATCGCCGAACTGCTCGGCGGCACGCTGGTGACGCACTCGTTCTATCTGTGCCGCGGCGCGCGCGTCGCCCCCTACGGCGACCCGGAGTGCATTCCGTTCTTCTGCCACGAACCGGTCACCGGCCCCGAGCTCTCGGCCATCATCCACCGCAGCACCGATGTTCCCTTCGTCATGCGGCATAGCCATACCGGCATCAGCACGCCGCTGGATGTCGGCCGCTTCGGCAAGTTCATCCTCAAGTACATCGACGGCCGGCGCAGCTTTGCGCAGGTCTTTGCCCTGGTGCGCGGCGAGGAGAAGTTCCGCAGATCGCCGCCGGACGACGAAACGCTGTTCCGCGACTTTGCGCCGCTCTACCGCTTTCTCAACGCCATCGAGCGCCTGTTGCTGACGCGCTGCCGCGCCTGAGGGTGGCAACGACCACCGGCGTCGCTTGCCACGTTCGTTGCGGACCGCTAGCATCTGCTAACCTCTGTCACCAGCGCGAGCCCTCCATGGAGCAATTTCCGATTCCTGCACCGCAGTATGACGGCGCCAGCCGCCGGCTCGAACCGGGCAGCGTGTTCAACTGGTTTCGCCAGGGTTGGGCGATCTTCGCCGTCAACCCGGCCGTCTGGATTGCCATGATGGTCATCGTGATCGTCATCTACGTCGGGCTGGCGATCGTCCCCGTGATCGGCTACCTGGCAGCGTATCTGCTCACCCCATTGCTGGCGGCGGGCATGCTGCTCGGCTGTCGCAAGGCGGCCAACGAGCAAGCGCTCGAGATCGGCGACCTGTTTGCCGCTTTCAAGAGCAACGCCGGTCCGTTGCTGACGCTTGGCGTCTTCTACATGCTGGCGATGCTGCTGCTCTTCCTGCTGGTCTTCCTGTTCCTTGGTGGCGGCGTTGCCGGCGGCCTGGCGCTGGCAAACCCGCTTGGCGCAGGCATCGCCCTCGCTGGCGTTGCTGTCGCCAGCATCCTCTGGGTGCTGCTGTCGCTGCTGATCGTCATGGCCGTCTGGTTCGCGCCGGCGCTGGTCGTGTTCAACGGCATGGCTCCGGCTGCCGCGCTCAAGGCCAGCTTTCACGCCTGCGCGAGGAATCTTCCCAGCTTTCTCGTCTACGCACTGCTGACCATGGTCCTTTGTTTCTTCGCCGCATTGCCGCTCGGCCTCGGGTTTCTGGTCCTCGGACCGGTTCTCGCCGGCTCCGTGTATGCTTCGTATCGCGATACCTTCATGACTGCCTGAACGGCCAAAAACAATGCAAGCACTGACTCTTCCCGCGGCGCAAGGATGGCGCTGGCTCACCGATGGCTTCCGCATCTTTCGCAAGGGTCACGTCATGCTGACGTTCCTCGTCGTCAGCTACTGGCTGCTGATGGCGCTGGTCAATATGCTGCCGGTCATCGGCTCGGTGGTCACGACCCTGTGCATCCCGGCGTTCTCGGTCAGCCTGATGAACGTCTGTCGCAACATCGAGCGATCTCTCCCGGTCACGCCGCAACTCCTGTTCTCGGGATTTCGCAGCAACCAGCGTGCGCTGCTGGTCCTCGGTGCCGTCTACCTGGCGGCGACGGCCGCCATTCTGGTGGTCTCGGCGCTTGCCGACGGTGGCGCACTGATGGCCATGATGCTGCTGGGCACAAAGCCGGCGGACGATGTGCTGGCGAGTGGCGACATCCTCTTCGCAGCGCAGATCGCGCTGCTGCTGCTCTGCCCGCTGGTCATGGCCTACTGGTATGCGCCGGTTCTTGCCGGCTGGCATTCCCTGCCGCCGGCCAAGGCGCTGTTTTTCAGCTTCGTCGCCTGCGCACGCAACTGGCGCGCCTTTCTTGTCTACTCGCTGGCCCTCGTCGTCGCCGCCGTCGTCCTGCCGGCGCTGTTGCTGGGCGCCCTGGGCACGCTGCTGCAACTCGGCGCGCAGCTGGTCGCCGCGGGGATGACCGTCCTCGTCCTTCTCGTCGTCGCGCCGACGGTCTTCGCCAGCTTCTACGTCAGTTATCGCGACGTCTTCGTCAGCGCCGGCGACAGCGATGCCTGAGGGGGTCGGCGAGGAGGGCCCGCTGGGAATTTTCGGGGGTACCTTCGATCCGGTGCACTACGGCCATCTGCGTCTCGCCGAAGAAGCTGCCAGCGCCCTCGAGCTGGCAGCAATCCGCTGGATTCCGGCAGGGCAGCCGGCGCTGCGCGATACGCCGCGGGTGACAGCCGGGCAGCGGCTGGCGATGGTTCGCCTGGCCACCGCCGACAACCCGCGCTTCGAGGTCGATGCGAGCGAGGTGACGGCCGCACGGCCGAGCTACACCGTGCCGACCCTGGAACGCCTGCGCTCGGCGGCGCATTGCGGTGGCCGCCGCTCGCTCGTCCTGCTGCTCGGTGCCGACGCCTTTGCCGCACTGCCGGGCTGGCATCGCTGGCAGTCACTGTTCGCGCTGGCGCATCTCGCCGTCGCTCATCGCCCGGGCTTTCCGCTCGACCGGGCGCAGTTGCCGCCGGAACTGGCCGCATCCTGTCGCGATCGCTTCTGCAGCACCCCGGCTGAGCTCGCCGCGGCACCCGCCGGGCGTGTCGTCACCTTTGCGATGACGCAACTGGCGATCTCGGCGACGCGTGTTCGCCAGTTGCTGGCGAGCGGCGAGAGCGTCCGCTATTTGCTGCCCGATCAGGTTATCGCTTATATTCGGAGCCATCATCTTTACCCGGAGCACTGAGCTGCCAATGAAACTTGCCGATCTCGAGAAGCTGGTCGTCGCTGCGCTCGACGACATCAAGGGCCGCGACATCGAGGTCATCGATACCAGCCGCCTGACTTCGCTCTTCGATCGCATGGTCATTGCCTGTGGCGACTCGAACCGTCAGGTCAGGTCGCTGGCGCGCAACGTGCAGGAGAAGGTGAGCGCGGCCGGTGGCAATGTCCTTTCCTGCGAAGGCGAGGAAGTGGGCGAGTGGATCCTCGTCGATCTCGGTGACATCATCGTCCACGTCATGCAACCGGCGGTCCGCAGCTATTACAACCTGGAGGAATTGTGGGGCGGCAAGGGTCCGCTGCGCGTTCGCCAGGCGAGCCGCCAGGTTGCAGAGGCCAGCCTCGGCGAGGAATGAGGCTGGCCATCCTGGCCGTCGGGCACAAGCCCCCCGCCTGGGTGAGCGCAGGCTGCGCCGAGTATCTCAAGCGCATGCCTCGCGAGCTGCCGCTGTCGGTGATCGAAGTCCGACCCGAGGGGCGTGGTTCGAAAAGCCGCGAACAACTGCTGGCCGCCGAGCGAACACGCCTGCTGGCGGTCCTGCAGGGTTTTCGCCGGATCGTCGTTCTCGACGAGCGCGGTGCCGACCTCGGTACGCTGGGCCTGGCGCAGCGTCTCGCCGGCTGGATGCAGTCTGGGGGCGACACCGCCTTCGTCATTGGCAGTGCCGACGGCGTCGACGAGGCGCTGAAACAGCAGGCCGACGAGATCATTCGCCTCTCGAGCCTGACCTTGCCGCACGCGCTGGCGCGCCTGCTGCTCTGCGAGCAGCTCTATCGCGCTTGCAGCGTGGTTCGTAACCACCCCTACCATCGCGAGGGCTGAAGTGGCTGCCGGCCTGTTGCAGCAGCGCGTCCATCTCGCTTCGCGCAGCCCTCGCCGGCGCGAGTTGCTGGCTCAGATCGGCGTCGCCTTCGACACCATCAGCTTCCGCAGTGCGCCGCGCGAAGACGCGGCGGTCGACGAGACGCCGCTGCCCGGCGAAGACCCGCGGCACTACGTCGAACGGCTGGCGCGCAGCAAGGTGGCGCACGGCTGCGAGCTTGTCGGCCGGCGACGCCTGCTGCCGCAACCGGTTCTGGCTGCCGACACGACGCTGGAACTGGCTGGCGAGCTGATCGGCAAGCCGGCTGATGCCGATGAGGCATGTCGCATTCTGCAGCGTCTGTCGGGGCGAAGTCATCGCGTGCTGACTGCCGTGGCCGTCGCTTTCGACGGTCAAGTCGAGCTCGCGCTCTCCGACAGCGAAGTGCGATTTCGCGCCCTCGACGAAGGCGAAATCCGGCGCTACGTTGCCAGCGGCGAGTCGCTGGACAAGGCGGGTGCCTACGGCATCCAGGGTCGCGCCGGGATGTTCGTCGAGTATCTGGGCGGCAGCTACTCGGGAGTCATGGGGCTGCCGCTGTGCGAGACGGCGCAGTTGCTCAAGCGCTGCGGCTGCTTGCCGTAGGCGGCGGCGACAGGGGGGCGACGGTGCCGGCGATCCGCCATCCAGACGAGCTCGAATCGCGGGTCGTTGCCGAGCGCATCGGCATGGTCTATCGACTGACGCCGCACACGCTGGCGATGTCGGTGATCGGCTCGACGCTGATCCTGTTGGTCCTCTGGCAGTCGGCACCCCGACCACTGCTGCTCGCCTGGTATGCAACGCACCACCTCGTGACGCTGGCGCGTTATCTGTCGATACGCGCCTATCGCCGTGCCGAGCCACCGGCCGCCGAGGCGCCTGCCTGGGGGCGGCGTTTCGTCATCGGCACGAGCTGCGCCGGTGTCGTCTGGGGCTGTTGCGGTACCCTGCTCTTCCCGGCGGCAGGGGATCCCGCCCAGTTCTTCGTCGGCATGTTCCTGGTGGGCGTCGCCGCGACCGGCATGTTCACCCTTTCTGCGTACTTCTGGTCCTTTCTTTCCCTGTCTGGCCTGACCCTGGTGCCGATGGCGCTGTTCCTGCTGGCGTCGGGCAATCCGGGGATGCAGGTTACCGGCGCGACGACCTTCCTCTTTCTCTACATCGTCCTGTCCAACGCCCGTCGCTTTGAACGAATCACGAGCGAGTCGATCCGCCTGCGCCTCGAACTCAGCGAAGCCAAGGTCGCCGCCGAGGCGGCCAGCAACGCCAAGTCGCAGTTTCTCGCCAACATGAGCCACGAGATCCGGACGCCGATGAATGGGGTCCTCGGCATGGCAGAACTCCTGCTCGCAACGCCGCTGTCGGTCGAACAGAGAAGCCGCCTCGATACCCTGCACCGTTCCGCGCGCAATCTGCTGGACGTGATCAACGATGTCCTCGACTTCTCGAAGATCGAAGCCGGCAAGCTCGACCTGCGCCCGGGCGACTTCGATCTGCTGCAGACCGTGGACGAGATCTGCGGCAGTCTTGCCACCGCTGCCGGCAGCAAGGGGCTGCTGCTCTCGACCGCCGTTGAGCCCGACGTGCCGAGGTTCGTCAACGGCGACGGCGCGCGCCTGCGCCAGGTACTCATCAACCTGGTCGGCAACGCAATCAAGTTCACCGACAGCGGCAACATCGTCGTTTCGCTTGCCCGCAGCGACGAGCGACGGCTCCGCTTTGCCGTACAGGATACGGGCATCGGCCTGACGCCAGCGGAGTGCGAGCAGATCTTCGCTGCCTTTGCCCAGGCTGACGCCTCGAACACCAGGCGCCACGGCGGCACCGGTCTCGGTCTCGCGATCTCGAAGCGGCTCGTCACCCTCATGGGCGGAATCATCGGTGTCGATAGCCTGCCCGGCCGGGGCTCGACGTTCTGGTTCGAGATCCCTCTGCTCGCGGTACAACCGCCATCAACCGATGCGCCCGGGTCGGCGGCCGCGTCGGCTGCCGTCAGGCAGCTGCATGCTCATGTGCTGCTGGTTGAAGACAACCCGGTCAACCAACTGGTCGCCCAAGCCTTTCTCGAGGTGCTCGGGCTGCAGGTGACGCTCGCGGAAAACGGACGGCAAGCCGTCGAACGCTGGCGCGCACAGCGCTTCGATCTCATCCTGATGGACTGCCAGATGCCGGAACTCGACGGCTTCGACGCGACACGGCAGATCCGCGCTGGCGAGCAGGCGGCCGCGGCGGCCGGGAAGGCAGGAATTCCGATCATCGCCCTGACGGCGAATGCCTTCGAAGCGGACCGCGAACGCTGCCTGGCCAGCGGCATGAACGACTTCATCGCCAAGCCCTTCACCCAGGGCGAACTGTATCGGACCCTTTCCCGCTGGATCTGAGGCGCGCCTGCTACGGCGTGGCGGCGGCCTTCACCGCCGGAACCGCCTGCTGCCGTTCGCCAGGGTCGCCACTTCCCACTGCTGCAAGCAGCCGGGCGCGCTGCCGCGGCTCGCTGCTGCATGGCGCGCGCCCACTTAAGAGCTTGTTAAGGATCGCTCGCTAAGCTCTGAACACTTACTCAGAGGATTCCTGTCATGCAGACAGCCCGACGCGACGTGTTCGACAGCCAGTGCGAGGCGATTACCGTCACCCATGCCGAGATCGGCTCGCCCCGCCGCGAGCAGGCCGAATCCTTCATCCGCACGGTCTTTGCCCGCCACCATGCCGCCGATGTCACCTCCTTCGCCCCCAATCTGATGCTCTTCGAGCAAGAACGGCGGATCGTCGCCGCGTGCGGCTGGCGGCCGGCTGCTGCCGAGGCCCTGTTCCTCGAATGTTATCTCGAGCAACCGATCGAGCAGGCAATGGCCGGTCTGGCGCAACAGCCGGTTCGCCGCGAGGAGATCGTCGAAGTCGGCAATCTCGCTGCCGAGAAGCCGGGTGGCACGATACAGGTGGTGTTGAGGCTGACTGCTCACCTCGATCGCCTGGGCTACAAGTGGCTCGTCTTTACCGCAACGCGCGAGCTGATCGGCATCCTGAACCGCCTCGGCCTGCCGGCACTGGCGCTGGCGCCGGCAGATCCACAGCGTCTCGGCGAGGCCGCCGGAACCTGGGGCAGTTACTACAGCACGCAGCCGATCGTCGTCGCCGGTCGCATCCGCACGGCGCTGGCACGAGTCGGGCGGCGCGCATGAGTGGTGGCAATCCACCGCAGCGGCGCGGGGCGCGCCTGTTCGCAGCGCTGTCTGCACGCCCACCCGAAGCGGTCGTCGTGCGCGGCGACAGCGAGATCTGGCAGGCGGCCCAGCTTCTTGACGCCGTCGACTCGCTGGCCAGTGGCCTTGCCGGCACGCGCGTGCTGGCGGTGCTCGCGGACAACGGGCCGGCGTGGGTGATCGCCGATCTCGCGACCCTGCGCGCCGGCATCGTCCATCTGCCGCTGCCGGGGTTCTTCAGCCAGTCGCAGCTCGCGCACGCCCTGACGCAGACCGGCGCCGACACGGTGCTCACCGACCAGCCGGCGCGGATCGTCGACCTGGGTCTCGGCTTTGCCGTCATCGGCCAGGCGAACGGCCTGATGAGAATGTGGCGATCGACCGCAGAACGGCCGCTGCCGCCGACAACCGCCAAGATTTCCTTCACTTCCGGCAGCACCGGTGCGCCCCGGGGCGTCTGCCTCAGTGCAGCGGGTCTCCTCGACACCGCCGTGGCCGTTGCCGGGCGTCTCGCCGATCTGGCGATCGGACGTCATCTGGCCGTCCTGCCGCTGTCGCTGCTGCTTGAGAACAGCGCCGGCCTGCACGCGCCGCTGCTGCTTGGCGCCGAGATTTGCGTCGCCGGCCTGCAGACGCTCGGCTGGCGCGGCATGGCGGGGTTCGATCCCGTGGCACTGCAGCAGACGGTCGTCGCGAGCGGCGCCAACAGCCTGATCCTGGTCCCCGAGTTGCTCAAGATGTGGACGCTGTACCTGGCTGCGAGCGGACAGGTGGCTGCGTCCGACATGCGTTATGTTGCTGTCGGCGGCGCGCGCGTCGCGCCGGCGCTGCTGGCCCGGGCGCGTGCGCTCGGTCTGCCGGCCCATCAGGGCTACGGATTGACCGAATGCGGTTCGGTGGTCAGCCTCAACCGCCCCGGCGACGATGGCGACGGTGTCGGACGCCCGTTGCCGCATGTCAGCGTGCGCATCGCCGATGGCGAAGTCGTGGTCGGCGGGCGCGCCTTCCTCGGCTACGTCGGCGAGGAGCCGTCGCTGCCGGCAACGGCGCCGGCCGGGGTGGAGTTCGCTACCGGCGACCTCGGTCGGCTCGATGGTGATGGCCACCTGCACCTCGGGGGTCGCAGCAAGAACCTGCTGATCACTTCCTTCGGTCGCAACGTCGCGCCGGAGTGGGTCGAGTCGCTGTTGCTGGCCGAGCCGGCCATCGCCCAGGCGGTGGTCGTCGGCGACGGCATGCCCTGGCTCTCTGCGCTGCTGGTGGCGACTCCGGGCGCCGATGGTGGTGCGCTGGCGGCCGCGGTCGAGCGGGTCAACGCCAGCCTGCCGGATTACGCGCGCATCGTCGGCTGGCTGCCGGCGGCGCCCTTCGGCATTGACAACGGGCTCGCGACCGGCAACGGACGGCCGCGCCGCAGTGCCATTCATCGTCACTACGCCGCCGAGCTGGCGGCACTCCATCGAACGAGGGAAGCAAGCGATGTCCTTTCATGAACAACTGATTGCCGCCACCGTCACCGAGCGCGCGCGCCTTCTGGCCGCGCCGGTGATCGCCGATTGCCTGCAGGGCCGGGTCAGCCTTGGCAGCTACCTCGCCTTTCTCGGGCAGGCTTACCATCACGTGCGGCAGACGACCCCCCTGCTGATGACACTCGGCGGCCGGCTGCCGGAGAGGCTGTCCTGGCTGCGGCGGCCGGTCGCCGAGTACATCGACGAGGAAATCGGCCACGAGGAATGGATTCTCAACGACATTGCCGCTGCCGGTGGCGATGCCGACGCGGTGCGTGCCAGTCAGCCGGACCTGCCTGCCGAGCTGATGGTGGCCTATGCCTACGACCTGCTTCACCGCGGCAACCCGGCGGCATTCTTCGGCATGGTGTTCGTGCTCGAGGGCACCAGCGTCGCGCTCGCCCTGCAGGCAGCCGACCGCATCCAGCAAAGCCTCGCGCTGCCCGACGCCGCGTTCACCTACCTGCGCTCGCACGGGACGCTGGACCGCGAGCACACCATGCATCTTGCCCGGCTGCTGGAGCGGATGACAGCGGCCGACCAGGCCGATGTCGTGCATGGCGCGCGCGTCTTCTACAAACTCTACGGCGACGTTTTTCGTGCCCTGCCGAGCGTCGAGGAAGCGGCCGCATGCAACTGAACAACGCCCGCATCCTCCTCACCGGCGCCAGTGGTGGTCTCGGTCAGGAACTCGCCCGGCAACTGGCCGCCACGGGTGCCGCGTTGCTGCTCGCCGGCCGTGACCAGAGCCGCCTGCGGTCGCTGAGCACCTCGCTGGGTGGCGCTGCCGCGTGCGTCAGTGGCGACCTCGGCCGGCCGGCCGGCGTGGCCGCACTGGCGGCCGCTGCGCGCGACTTCGAGGTCAATGTGCTGATCAACAATGCCGGTGTCGGCGCCTTCGGCCTGCTCGAGACGCAGGAGTGGAGCACCGTCGAGGAAGTGCTGGCGACCAACCTCGAAGGACCGATCCATCTCACTCATGCCTTGCTTCCCTGGCTCAAGGCACAGCCGCAGGCGGCGATCGTCAACATCGGGTCGACCTTCGGCAGCCTGCCGTTTCCCGGCTTCGTCGCCTACTCGGCGGCGAAGGCGGGTCTGCGTGGCTTTTCGCAGGCGCTCCGTCGCGAACTCGCCGATTCGCTCGTCGCCGTCATCCATGTCGCACCACGGGCGATCGATACGCCGCTCAACAGCGCCGCGGTCAACGCGCTGAATCAGGCGCTGAAGAACCACAGCGACTCTGCCGAGGAGGTTGCACGGCAGATCGTCGCCGCGCTCCGCCGCGGCGACGGGGAGCACCATTTCGGCTTTCCGGAACGATTTTTCGCCTGGCTCAACGGCGTCGCTCCATCGTTGATCGACCGCGCCCTGAGCGGCAAGCTGGCGATCGTCAAACAGCACAGCCCATCATCCTGAACCGCACTGAAAGGACCATTCCAATGAACATCACGCTTGCCGTCGGCAGGTTTCTGGCCCTGCTCGCTTTTCTTTCCTTCGGCCCGCTGGCGGCCGCCAACACGCCCGAGGATCTCATCCGGCCGATTCAGGAGCAGTGGGCCGAGATCAAGTATCGGCAGCCCGAGAAACAGCAGGCCGAGAGCTATCATGCCTTGGCCGTGCAGGCACACCGGATCGTCGAGGCGAACCCCAGGATGCCCGAAGTGCTGATCTGGGAAGGCATCGTCCTGTCCAGCGAAGCGGGTGCCAAGGGCGGTCTGGGGGCCCTGTCGCTGGCGAAGGAGGCCAGGCAGCGGCTTGACGAGGCGCTCAAGCTCAATGACAAGGCGCTGAACGGGTCCGCGTACACCAGCCTGGCGACGCTTTATGCGAAGGTGCCCGGGTGGCCGGTTGGTTTTGGCGACAAGGAGCGTGCCGAGGAGTACTTCCGGAAGGCGCTGGCGATCAACCCTGACGGTATTGACCCGAACTTCTTTTACGGCGAGTATCTGGCCGACCGTGGCCGGCCGGCCGAAGCGCTGCCCTACCTCGAGAAAGCGTTGAAGGCGCCGCCCCGCCCCGGGCGCGAACTCGCCGACAGTGGCAGGCGCCAGGAGATTCAGGCGTTGCTGGCAAAGCTGAAGAAGGAAAACAGGTAATTGCGCATTCTGCTCGTTGAAGATGACGCCCTGCTTGGGGACGGCATCCGCGCCGGTCTGAAACTGGCGGGTTACACGATCGACTGGGTGCGCGATGGCGAGGCGGCGCGCCTGGCGCTGCTCGATCACGCGTATCAGGCGTGCGTGCTCGATCTCGGCCTGCCCAGGCGTGGCGGTCTGTCGGTGCTGCAGGACCTGCGCGAGCGCGGAAATCCGCTGCCGGTACTGATCCTGACCGCGCGCGACAGCAGCGCCGACAAGATCGCCGGGCTCGATGCCGGAGCGGACGATTACCTGACCAAGCCCTTCGATCTGCCGGAACTGCAGGCTCGACTGCGGGCGCTGCTGCGCCGGGCCGGCGGTACGACGACGCCGACACTCGAGCACGCGGGGGTGGTGCTCGACCCGGCCAGCAAGCGGGTGACCAGGAATGGCGAGGCGGTGAGCCTGTCGGCGCGCGAATACACCCTGTTGCTCGATCTGCTCAGGCACAAGAGCCACATCCGCACCCGCAGCCAGCTCGAGGAAAGCCTCTATTCCTGGGGCGAGGAAACCGGCAGCAATACCGTCGAGGTCTATATTCACCACCTGCGCAAGAAGCTGGGGGCGGACTTCATTCGCACGGTGCGCGGTTTGGGTTACCAGCTCGGCGGTCCAGCCTGATGGCCAGGTCGCTGCAGAGCGTACGCCTGCAGTCGTTGCGCTGGCGCCTTCTGCGCACGGTTTGCGTCGCTTCGCTGTGCGGGCTGGCGATGACCGCCATGATGAGCTACTGGCAGGCGCAGCACGAGGCAGAGGAGCTGATGGACGGGCACCTGGCACAGTCCGCCAGGCTCCTGCTGGCGCTGGTGCGCGACAACGAGGCCCACCTCACCGACCTGGCGACACGACTGGCAACGGTGCGCAGCAGCGAGGAGAACCTCTACGAACCGCCGCTCGAGTTCCAGATCGGCGGCGCCGAAGGAGCGCTGCTGCTGCGCTCGGAACACGCACCGCGGGCCGATCTGTCGGCTCCTCCGGGCTACACGGTCATCGAACACGACGGCCAGCCGTGGCGGCTCCTGAATCTTGTCGCCAGTTCGGGCGATTACCGCGTCCAGGTCGGTCAGTCGATCGTGCTGCGTGACCGAGCGGCGCTTGAGGTGGCCGTTCAGACCGTCCTGCCGATCGTCCTGATGTCGCCGCTGCTGCTGTTGCTGCTCTACTACTCGGTGCGCCGTGGGTTGAAGCCGCTCGACGACCTGGCTTCCGACGTCGCCGCGCGTTCGCCGGAAAACCTCATGCCGCTGGCCAGTCGGAGCGCACCAAGCGAAGTGCAGCCACTGGTTGCGGCACTCAACCGCCTGTTGTTCCGGCTGCGGGATACCCTCGACAACGAACGCCGCTTCACTGCCGATGCCGCGCACGAGTTGCGCACGCCGCTGGCAGTCGTCAGGATTCAGGCGCAGGTCGCACAGCTCACCGCCGATGACGACGATCGGCGGCACGCTCTCGACCAGATCCTCGCCGGTACCGACCGCGCGACGCGGGTGGTCGAGCAGTTGCTCCGCCTGGCGCGTCTCGACCCGCTGGCACAACTGCCGACGCCTTCCGGGATCGACCTGGCCGTGCTTGCACGGCGGGTGCTCGATGCAACGCAGATCCCCGGCGACGGGCGCAGCATCAGTCTGCAGACACGCGGGACGCCGCTGGTGGTCAGCGGTGACGCCGAATTGCTCGAGATCGTGCTGCGCAACCTGCTCGACAACGCGCTGCGCTACACTCCCGGGAAGACGCAGATCACCGTTTTTGCCCGCCGCGAGAATGGTGATCTGTCTCTCGGCGTCGCTGACGATGGGCCGGGGGTCGCAGCGGAGGAACTGCCGCGACTTGCCGAGCGCTTCTATCGCGGCAGCGAGGCCAGCAGCGACGGCAGCGGCCTCGGGCTGGCCATCGCGCAGAGGATCGCGGAGTTGCATGGCGCGCTCTTCGAGGTGGCGAATCTCGATGGCGGCGGTTTCGAGGCGCGTTTGCGCTGGCCGGGCACGGCGGCTGCGGTGCAGCAGGCGCGGTAAGCCGGCCCGCTCCGGGCCAGGCCGCCGGCAGCCGTTCTTCCATCCCCACGCTCTGTGGTCGCCGAGCGGGGCAGCCTGCCGGGTGCCCCGACGCAAACCGGCGACGGCCGTGGTCGCCGCCGCGCGCGTGTTAGAATCGCGCCCCGATCCAAGTCACCCAGCCGCGATGTCTGTTCTCAATCCCCAGCAACGGGAAGCGATCCGCTACCTCGACGGGCCCTTGCTGGTCCTGGCGGGCGCCGGCTCGGGCAAGACGCGGGTGATCACCGAGAAGATCGTCTACCTCATCGAGTCCTGCGGGCTGCAGCCGAGGAACATCGCTGCGATCACCTTCACCAACCGGGCGGCGCATGAAATGCAGCAACGCGTCGGTCGGTTGCTCGGCGGGCGTTCGGCGACCGGTCTGCTCATTTCCACCTTCCATGCCCTTGGCGTCCGCATTCTGCGCGAGGAAGCTGCGGCAATCGGCTACAAGCCGGCGTTCTCGATCCTTGATGCGGCTGATTGTCTCGCCATCCTGACCGAGCTTGCAGGCAGCGTTGACAAGGCAGTTGCCCGCCGCCTGCAGTGGCAGATTTCGAGCTGGAAAAGCGCTCTCGTGTTGCCCGAGCAGGCGGCGCGGCTTGCCGGCGATGAAGGCGAGGTGCGTGCTGCGAGTGCTTACGCAAGTTACGCGGCGACTCTGCGCGCCTACCAGGCAGTCGATTTCGACGACCTGATCGCCTTGCCCGTACGCTTGCTGCAGACGCAGTCGGCGCTGCGCGACAAGTGGCAGAACCGACTGCGTTACCTGCTGGTCGACGAGTACCAGGACACCAATGCCGGCCAGTACACACTGCTCCGGCTGCTGACGGGGCAGCGGGCTGCCTTCACTGCCGTTGGCGATGACGATCAGTCGATCTATGGCTGGCGAGGTGCCGACATGGCCAATCTGCGCAGTCTGCCGAGCGACTATCCGAACCTGAAAGTGATCAAGCTGGAGCAGAACTACCGTTCGACGGGACGCATCCTCAAGGCCGCCAACACATTGATCGCCAACAACGAGAAGCTGTTCGACAAGAAACTGTGGTCGGAGCTGGGTCCGGGCGATCCGATCACCGTCAGCGCCTGCGCGAATCAGGACAGGGAAGCCGAGACAGTCGTCATGAAGCTGCAGGCTCACCGTTTCGAGCATCAGGGCCGCTTCAGCGATTACGCGATCCTGTATCGCGGCAACTTCCAGGCGCGTGCTCTCGAACAGTTCCTGCGCAACCAGCGCATTCCCTATCGCCTGTCGGGCGGCCAGTCGTTCTTCGACAGGACCGAGATCCGCGACATCGCTGCCTATCTGCGGCTGCTTGCCAACACCGATGACGATCCGGCGTTCATTCGTGCGGTCAGCACACCGCGGCGTGGGGTTGGCAGCAGCACGCTGCAGGCTCTGGGCGAGTATGCCGGCGAGCGCCATCTGCCGCTCTTCAGCGCTGCTTTCGAACAGGGTTTCGCGCAGCGGGTGCAGGCGCGGCAGCTCGCGCCACTGCTCGACTTCGCCGGTTTCGTCCTGCGCCTGCAGCAGCGCGCCGGCCGCGAACCGGCAGCGTCGGTGATCAGTGACCTGCTGGCCGGGATCGCCTACGAGGAGTGGCTGTGCGCCCAGGAGGAGGTACGTGCGGCGCGCGCCAAGTGGGAGAACGTGCGCGAGCTGTGCGACTGGCTGGGCAGGAAGGCAGAGGAGGAGGGGAAGACGCTGCTCGAGGTGACGCAGGCCATTGCGCTGATCAGCATGATCGAGAAGGATGATGGCGATGCCGACGTCGTCCAGCTGTCGACGCTGCATGCGGCCAAGGGTCTCGAGTTCAAGCACGTCTTCCTGATCGGCGTCGAGGAAGGCGTCCTGCCGCACCGGGAAGCGCAGGCGGAAAATCGCCTCGACGAAGAGCGCCGCCTGATGTACGTCGGTATCACCCGCGCGCAACGGTCGCTGCATCTCAGCTACGCCGAGAAACGCCAGCAGGGACGGCAGCTGATCAGCAGCGAAGCTTCACGCTTCATTGGCGAAATGGGTCGCGAAGACATGCGCTTTGCCGGCGGCACGGGTGACGACGTACCCGACAAGGCGGGTGGTGCGCAGCGTCTCGCCGCCCTCAAGGCGCTGCTGGGCAAGGCCCGGTAGCTTCGTTCCGCAAGCGCATCACGGCGCGTTACAGCACGTTACCCAACTCCTGACATCGAAGCGGCAGAGCGCCGCGTTGATCGCTGCAAGGCCGCAGGATAATCAGACATTCCCCCGGAGTGGCCGAGCAAACCCCAATCAAATCAAGGAGATCATCATGCTGAAGAACATCATCGCCATCGCCATCGCCGCCGCTTTCGGTACCGCCGCCTTTGCCCAGGGCACCGCCACCAGCCCGGCGAAACCGGTTGACATGGCCAAGCCGGCAGCCCAGGTCGCAGCCGCGCCAGCTCCTGCCGTCGCCACTCCGGCTGCGGCTGCCGGCAGCGCGGCGACCCCGGCCAAGACCGAAGCCGTTGCGGTAGACAAGACGACGCATGCGAAACCGAAGGCGACGAAGGCCGAGGCTGCTCCCGCCGTGACGACGCCCGCTCCGGCCGCCACCAGCGGTTCCGCTCCGGCAGCAGGCAAGTAACGACATCGGCGCCACAAGCGCCGTTGCACGGCAGCGGCGCTGACTGCGAGCACGAGGAAGAAGGAGGCCGCTGGCCTCCTTCTTCCTGCTCCCCAGGCCGAGTCTACTTGGCGAGGCCGACGAGATGTTCCACTGCTGCCTTGATCTCGCCCTCGGTGAGATCGGCGCCACCTCCCTTCGGTGGCATGGCGCCCTTGCCGTTGGTGACGCTCGTGATCATCGCGGCGGTCCCCGTGGCGATGCGTGGTGCCCAGGCAGCCTTGTCGCCCGCCTTCGGCGCGCCGGCCGCGCCGCTGGCGTGACAGGCCATGCAGACCGACTGGTAGACCGTTGCCCCGTCGCGTGGCTTGCCATCGGACTTGGCGGCCGCCTTCGCCAGCTCCACCTTCGCCACCGGCTGGATGCGCGCGTCGGGGTCATCCGCAGAGCGGGGCATGACCTGACCCTTGCCGATCAGGGACAACGGCCAGATGACGACGATCAGGACGATCGCGACGACGATGGTGACCACGAGAATCAAACGCGAGGAGGATTGCTGCTGAGCCATACCAAGTCCTTAGTGGTGTGCTGGTCAAAGCCGGTATTCTACCGCCGTTTGGCGCCCTCCAGAAGTGCTCGCGGGCTGGACTAGCCGGTACAAACCGGTTAAGCTTGCGGCCCTGCACGCGCCCGTAGCTCAGTTGGATAGAGTACTGCCCTCCGAAGGCAGGGGTCGGACGTTCGAATCGTCTCGGGCGTGCCACGAATTCAATCGCTCAGGTGGTCATGGCAGGGCCTGCCGGAGCCTGTACGGAATCCCGACGAATCCCGACGGAATCCGGCCCTGCAGAGCGACCACCAGTCCCTTCCCGAGAACCGCGGCGGCAACCGTGATCCCCCTTGCTGTCGGCTCGCGTGGCAGGCGGCAAGGGGCAGGCGGACGCTCCGCACCAGCGGCCTCGCGGCCGCGGCTCAATGGCCGAGCGAGCTGACGACCTGCGAGAACGTCTGAGCGATCTCTTCGGTTGAGGACGTGAGGCCGAGCTGCCGATCGATCTGCGACAGCGAGAAGACGCCGCAGAGCACGTGGTGGTCTTCCTCGTCGTGGTCCACGACCAGACAGAATGGCGAGCCCAGCTCGCGCAGGGCGGCGAGGACGTTGCCCACTCGGGCCGAGCTGACGTCGCGCAGGTGCATCACCTCGGCGTCGTCATGCTTGCTGATCATCACGTCACCGACCACCAGTTCGGCGGGTTTGATGCCCAGTCGGTGCGCCGCGGCCAGCGGCCGGTGACCCCTCGTTCCCGCCTCGGTGATGATGCCCAGGAGATGCCTCTGCTCGTCGGCCACCAGCAGGTAGTGCGCCTGGCTGATTGCCATCAGCTTGTTGGCGTCTTCCAGCGAGGTGTCGCGTGTGACGGTGATCGGTGGCAGGCGCTGGAAATCGGTCATCACCGACAGTGCCGGCGAATGGATATCGACCGACGGGCGGGCAGCCGCCTTCGGCAGGTAACAGGGAACGCCCCTCTGGAGTCGGGTCCACGGCAGGGGCTTGAAGCGCGTATCGGGCATGTTCGGGTTCCTCCGGGGTCGGTGATCGCAGGAGCATTAGAGCACCGATGTTTGTTCACTGGCAAGCGTGCCGCGCGTCGTCTGGCAACCCGCCCGGCGGCCTTGGCGGTGCGCGCGCCGGGGCGCTGCCAGCCGCTGCCGCGGGCAGGCCAGGGCGGTCGATGCGCAGCCAGAATTGCGTCGGGCGAGTGTTGAAGGTAGTATCCGTGCCGCGCGCCGCATGATGGTCGGGATCCCGTCATCGTGCCGCTCAGGTGGCCCAGTGCGAACGGCACGGCAACGTTCCACCGCGGAGGCGAGCCGGCCCCTGGCTCGGGTCCGCCCATCAACTGCAACTTCCTCGACCGTTCCCAGAATGATTTCCGGCTTACTCAAGAAGATTTTCGGCAGCCGCAATGACCGGCTGATCAAGCAGTACATGCAGGTCGTGCGCAAGATCAACGCGCTCGAGGCGGCGACCAGTGCGCTGTCCGATGATGCACTGCGGGACAAGACGGCGCATTTCAAGGAGCGGGTCGCCAATGGCGAGACGCTGGATGCCTTGCTGCCGGAGGCCTTCGCCGTCGTCCGTGAGGCCGGCAAGCGAGCCCTCGGCATGCGCCACTTCGATGTCCAGCTGATCGGTGGCATGGTCCTGCACGATGGCAAGATCGCCGAGATGCGCACCGGCGAGGGCAAGACGCTGGTAGCGACGCTCGCTTCCTACCTCAATGCGCTGTCCGGCAGTGGGGTGCACATCGTTACCGTCAATGACTACCTCGCCAATCGGGACGCCGAGTGGATGGGGCGTCTGCATCGTTTCCTCGGCCTCACGGTCGGGGTGAACCTGTCGCAGATGCCGCACGAGGAGAAGCAGGCGGCCTACGCCGCCGACATCACCTATGGCACCAACAACGAGTTCGGTTTCGACTATCTGCGCGACAACATGGTCTATTCGGCCGGCGAGCGGGTGCAGCGGAAACTGGCTTTCGCCATCGTCGATGAAGTGGACTCGATCCTCATCGACGAGGCGCGGACGCCGCTGATCATCTCCGGGCAGGCCGAGGACCATACCGATCTCTACGTCCGGATGAACAAGGTGGCGCCGCTGCTCAAGCGCTGTGCCGAAGAGAATGGCCCCGGCGACTACTGGGTGGACGAGAAAGGGCATCAGATTCTGATGACCGAGGAGGGGCACGAGCATGCCGAAGACCTGCTCGCGAGTGCCGGGCTGCTGCCCGATGGCGGCAGTCTCTACGACGCTTCCAACATCCTGATGATCCACCATCTGTATGCCGCACTGCGGGCGCACAACCTCTTCCTGCGCGATCAGCAGTACGTGGTGCAGAACGGCGAGGTGATCATCGTCGACGAGTTCACCGGTCGCCTGATGTCCGGCCGTCGTTGGTCCGACGGGCTGCACCAGGCGGTCGAGGCCAAGGAAGGGGTGCGCATCCAGAACGAGAACCAGACGCTGGCCTCGATCACCTTCCAGAACTACTTCCGCATGTACAGCAAGCTGTCCGGAATGACGGGTACGGCCGACACCGAGGCCTACGAATTCCAGCAGATCTACGGTCTGGAGACGGTCGTCATCCCGACCAACCAGCCGATGCGGCGTACCGACAACAACGACCAGGTGTTCCGCACCGCCAAGGAGAAGCACGCCGCGATCGTTGCCGACATTCGCGGCTGCCGCGAGCGCGGCCAGCCAGTTCTGGTCGGTACGACGTCGATCGAGAACTCGGAACTGCTGTCAGCATTGCTCGACCACGAAAAGCTGCCGCACCAGGTCCTCAATGCCAAGCAGCATGCGCGCGAGGCCGAAATCGTCCGCGAGGCCGGGCGGCCGGGAATGATCACCATTGCCACCAACATGGCTGGCCGCGGTACCGACATCGTCCTCGGCGGCAGTATCGAGAAGCAGGTTTCGCTGGTGCGTGACGACGAAGCGCTGCGCGACGCCGAGCGCGACGCCCGGATTGCCGAGATGCGCGCGCAGTGGCAGACATTGCACGAACAGGTGGTGGCGGCGGGTGGCCTGCACATCATCGGCTCCGAACGCCACGAGTCGAGACGAATCGACAATCAGCTGCGCGGCCGTTCGGGTCGCCAGGGTGATCCGGGCTCGTCGCGCTTCTACCTCGCTCTCGACGATTCGCTGCTGCGCATCTTTGCCGGTGAACGCCTGAAGGCGATCATGGAGCGTCTGAAGATGCCGGAAGGCGAACCGATCGAGCACCCGCTCGTCTCGCGGTCGCTGGAATCGGCACAGCGCAAGGTCGAGGCGCGCAACTTCGACATCCGCAAGCAGTTGCTCGAGTACGACGATGTCGCCAACGATCAGCGCAAGGTGATCTATGCCCAGCGCAACGAACTGCTGGAGACCGAGGATATCTCGGAGACCATCACCGCCATGCGTGAAGGCGTGCTGCACGACAGCTTCCGCCTTTACGTGCCAGCCGAAACGGTTGAGGAACAGTGGGATCTGCCCGGACTCGAGAAGGCGCTGGCCGCCGATCTGCAGATCGTCCTGCCGGTCAGCGAGTGGGCACGGAATGAACCGAATCTGCGTGACGAGGACATCCTGCGGCGGATCATCGATGCGGCCGCTGCTGCCTACGCCGACAAGGTCGAACAGGTGGGGGGCACGATGTTCCACCAGTTCGAGCGCAACGTCATGCTGCAGAGCCTCGACACGCACTGGCGCGAACACCTGGCAGCGCTCGATCACCTGCGACAGGGCATCCATCTGCGTGGCTATGCGCAGAAGAACCCGAAGCAGGAGTACAAGCGCGAAGCCTTCGAACTCTTCCAGCGCATGCTCGACAGCGTTCGCGCCGACGTCACGCGCCTGCTGGTGACGGTGCAGGTACGGGCGCAGGATGTCGAGGAGACCGTGGCGCACAGCGACGTCCAGAACGTCCGTTACCATCATGCGGATTATGACGAGGCGCTCGGCCTGGCGGCCGCCGCTGCTGGTGAAACGGCTGCCGCCAGGCCGGCGACGGCGCCGGCGGCGCACAAGGTCGGGCGCAACGAGCCGTGCCCCTGCGGCTCGGGCAAGAAGTACAAGTACTGTCATGGCAAGCTGTCGTAGTTCCTGCCGCGGCTGATCCGCGCCGTCGGCGCGCCGGGGCGGGTCGGCCGCGGCCAGCGGTGCCCGTTCCTGCGCTTGCCACCCCTTCGTCTTCGCATGCGAGGTTGTCATGCCCGTCAATTACCGTACTCCCGCCGCCTCCGAGTTGTTGCCGGTCGCCGGTGTTCGCCTCGGTGTCGCCGAGGCGGGCATCCGCAAGCCGGATCGCCGGGATCTGGCCGTCCTCGCTTTCGACACCGGCACCCGCGTTGCCGGCGTGTTCACCGCCAACCGCTTCTGTGCGGCGCCGGTTCAGGTCTGTCGCCGGCATCTTGAACTCGGCAGTGACATGCGTGCGCTGGTGATCAATACCGGGGTGGCCAATGCCGGCACCGGCGAAGCGGGTTGGCAGGCAGCGGCTGCCACCTGTGCTGCGCTCGGCAGCCTGCTGGCGGTCGATGACCGGCAGGTGCTGCCCTTCTCGACCGGCGTCATTCTCGAGCCGCTGCCGCTCGATCGGCTGCTGGCCGGACTGCCGGCGTGCGTCGCCGATTTGCGTCCGGACAACTGGCATGCGGCTGCGCACGCCATCATGACCACCGATACGGTGGCCAAGGCGGCATCGCGACGCATCGATGTCGCGGGCCGAACGCTGACCATCACCGGTATCTCCAAGGGCGCCGGAATGATCCGGCCCAACATGGCGACGATGCTGGCCTTCATCGCTACCGACGCCGGCATCGCCACGCCCCTGTTGCAGGAACTGCTGCGCGAAGTGGCCGATGAGTCGTTCAACGGCATCACCGTCGATGGCGATACCTCGACCAACGACTCCTTCATCCTGATCGCCACGGCTCGGGCAGGGGTCGATTTCAACGCTCCGACCGAGGCTGGCTATCAGGCTCTGCGCGAAGCGGTGAGCGCCGTCGCCAGCGAACTCGCGCAAGCCATCGTTCGCGACGGCGAGGGCGCGAGCAAGTTCATCCGCATCGCCGTCGAAGGTGGCCGCGACCGCAGCGAATGCCGCACCGTCGGCTACGCCATCGGCCACTCGCCGCTGGTCAAGACGGCGTTCTTTGCCGCCGATCCCAACCTCGGCCGAATCCTGGCAGCCATCGGCTACGCCGCGCTCGACGAACTCGATGTCGACCGCGTGCGTGTCTGGCTGGGCAGCGCCGGACGGGAGATCCTGGTCGCCGAGAACGGCGGGCGGGCGGCTTCCTACCGTGAAGAGGACGGCGCGGCGATCATGCAGGAGTCCGAAATCACCATTCGCGTGGCGCTCGGCCGCGGCGGCGCCAGTGCCTCGGTGTACACCTGCGATCTCTCCTACGATTACGTCAGGATCAACGCCGACTACCGCAGCTAGATGCGTTGCAGGCGAATGAGTCTGAACCAGCCGCCGGCAAGCGCCGGTTGATCGCTGCGGAGAACGAGTTGCGGGGTCTTCTCGAGCACCTCCTCGAAGACCACGAACAGAACGCGTGCCGGCGATTGCGGCAGCCCTGCCAGGCTGCGCGCCCGTTGCGCGCGCGTCGCTGCCGTCAATGCCGCGTCGTAGAAAGGCGCGATCAGGGTGTAGCTGTGACGGAGACTCAACGACCGATCAGTGCAGGACGTGCGGCACGGCGAGCGTGAAGGTCGGGATCTCCGCCTCGAACTGTCGCCCATCGACGGCGGTGAACTGGTAGCTGCCAGACATCGTGCCGACCGGTGTGTCGAGCTGGCAGCCGCTGGTGTAGGCGAACTTCTCGCCCGGCTGCAGGAGCGGCTGCCGGCCAACCACACCGAGCCCCCGCACCTCCTGTATCTCGCCGGTTGCATCGGTGATCACCCAGTGTCGTGAAATCAGCTGCGCCGGCACGGTGCCGACGTTTTCGATGCTGATCGTGTAGGCGAAAACGTAGTGATCGCGCGCGGGATCCGACTGTTCGGCAATGTACTGCGGGAGAGCGCTGACGGCGATCTCGTACTTCTTGCTTGCGGCCATTTCTTCCCAGTCTCTGAACGATCGGAACCGGCATTGCACACCAAACTGGGGAAGCTGACAAGCCTGACGATCGGCGCTTTGCCGACCGAGCGCTTGCTCTAAGACAGGCGGGCGATTCGCGCTAGAATCAGGGCCCGTCTCGCGAAGGTTCCCGGTCATGCACGTCATCGCTCCCAGCATCCTCTCCGCCAGCTTTGCGCGGCTCGGCGAGGAAGTCATCAACGTCATCGCCGCCGGCGCCGACTGGATTCACTTCGACGTGATGGACAACCATTATGTTCCCAACCTGACGATCGGTCCGCTCGTCTGCGAGGCGATCAGACCACTGATCGCGGCGCCGATCGACGTCCACCTGATGGTCAAGCCGGTCGATCGCATCGTTCCGGATTTTGCCCGCGCTGGTGCCAACATCATCAGCTTTCACCCCGAAGCGTCCGAACACGTCGACCGGACGCTGGCGCTGATCCGCGAGAACGGCTGCCAGGCGGGGCTGGTATTCAACCCGGCGACGCCGCTCGTGCATCTTGATCACGTCATGGATCAACTGGACCTGATCCTGCTGATGAGCGTCAATCCGGGCTTCGGCGGGCAGAAGTTCATTCCATCGACGCTGCCCAAGATTGCCGCAGTGCGCGCCCGCATCGATGCCTACGAGCGCGAGCGGGGTCGGCGGATCCGGCTCGAGGTCGACGGCGGCGTCAAGATCGACAACATCGCCGAAATCGCCCGCGCTGGCGCCGACACCTTCGTCGCCGGATCGGCCGTCTATGGGGCTGGCCGGGCGGACGATCCGAATCGCTACGACAGCGTCCTCGCGGCCCTGCGAGCGCAACTGGAGAACCCATGATGTCTGCCCCTCTTGCCGTACGTGCGGTGCTCATCGATCTCGATGGCACCCTGCTCGATACCGTGCTCGACCTGCATGCTGCTGCCAGCGGCATGCTGCGCGATCTGGGTCGCCCCGGGATTGCGGTCGAATCAATTCGCAGCTATGTCGGCCGCGGCATTCCCAATCTGGTCAAGCGGGTTCTCGCCGGATCGATGGCGGCGGCGGACGATGCCACGCCACCGCCTGCCGAGGCGCTGGCGAGCTTCAAGCGGCACTACAGTGTCGAGAACGGTCGCCATGCCGCGCTCTTTCCCGGTGTCGGAGAGGGACTCGATGCGCTCAAGGCGCTCGGCTTGCCGCTCGGCGTGATCACCAACAAGGCCGAGGCCTTCACGCTGCCACTGCTGCAGCGCAGCGGCCTGTACCCCTATTTCGACGTCATCGTCAGCGGCGATGTGCTGCCGCGGCCGAAGCCGGATCCGATGCCGCTGCTCTGGGCCAGTGGCCGGCTCGCCGTTTCACCGGTCGACGTGCTGATGATCGGCGATTCGGTGCATGATTTCCACGCCGGCAGGGCAGCCGGCTGCCATGTCTTTCTCGTGCCCTATGGCTACAACGAGGGGCGCGATGTCCGCGAACTGGCTTGTGATGGTATAGTCTCGACCCTCGCCGAGGCGGCGCAGCGCCTGGTTCACGCCTGAGCGTTCTGCCGGCACCCGCGCTGCTGGGGTGCCCGCCGGAGGGCGCCGGCAGCCAGTCGCGGCGGCCTGCAACATGAGGTCACCTGAGCTTGGGGCGGCAGGCGAACACCGGCAGGGAGCTTGCCCGTTGCCGGCGTGTTTCCTTGTGGAGTTCCGATGACCGAAGCCTACTTCAATCGCCTGGCTGCCGAAGGTTACAACCGCATCCCGGTAACGCTCGAGACCTTTGCCGATCTCGACACGCCGCTGTCGATCTACCTCAAGCTGGGCAACACACCCTACAGCTATCTGCTCGAATCGGTGCAGGGTGGCGAGCGTTTTGGCCGTTACTCGATCATCGGACTTGCCAGCCCGACGCGCATCGTCGTCAACGCGCATCAGGTGCTGGTCCTGAACGGTAACCGCATCGCCGAGCGCGAGGACGATACCAATCCGCTGGAGTTCATCGGCAAGTACATGAAGCGTTTTCGCGCCGCGCCGACCACCGGTCTGCCGCGTTTCTGCGGCGGGCTGGTCGGCTGCTTCGGCTACGATACGGTACGCTACATCGAAACCCGGCTGACGCGCTCGCAGAAGACGGATGAGCTCGGAGTTCCCGATGTCCTCCTCCTGCTGTCCGAGGAGATTGCCGTGGTCGACAATCTGTCGGGCAAGCTGACGCTGGTCGTCTATGCCGAGCCGGGCGTGCCGGGGGCTTACCAGAAGGCGCAGGCGCGCCTGCGCGAACTGCTGCAGCGGCTGCGCGAACCCGTCGCGATCCCTCCGGAAACGCCACAGTCGTCGCCGCCGGCGGCGTCGATGTTCGGTGAGGCGCAGTTCCGGCGGGCGGTGGTCAAGGCCAAGAGTTACATCACCGAGGGCGACATCATGCAGGTTGTCCTTTCGCAGCGGATGAGCAAGCCCTTCGCCGCCAGCCCGATGGCCCTCTACCGCTCGCTGCGCTCGCTCAATCCGTCGCCCTACATGTTCTACTTCGACTTCGAGGACTTCCATGTCGTCGGTGCGTCGCCGGAGATCCTCGTCCGTCTCGAGGGCGAAACGGTGACCGTGCGGCCGATTGCCGGAACGCGCCGGCGTGGCGTCTCGTTCGAGGAGGACCAGGCCCTGGCCGCCGAGTTGCTGGCTGACGAGAAGGAGCGCGCCGAGCATGTGCAGTTGCTTGACCTGGGTCGCAACGACGCCGGCCGCGTCGCCCGTGTGGGGACGATCCGGCTCACCGAGAACATGATCGTCGAACGCTACTCGCATGTGATGCACATCGTCTCGAACGTCGAAGCCCGGTTGCAACCGGGACTGAACGCCCTCGACGTGCTCCGCGCGACCTTTCCTGCCGGGACCGTTTCCGGGGCGCCGAAGGTACGGGCGATGGAAATCATCGACGAACTCGAGCCGGTCAAGCGCGGCATCTACGCCGGTGCCGTCGGTTACCTCGGGTTCAACGGCGACATGGACCTGGCGATTGCCATCCGCACCGCCATTCTCAAGGATGGCCACCTGCATGTGCAGGCCGGAGCGGGAATCGTTGCCGATTCCGACCCGGCCGCCGAATGGCAGGAGACGCAGAACAAGGCACGGGCAGTCCTGCGCGCCGCCGAGCTGGCGGAGAACGGTCTCGACACCCGCTTCTGAGCGCCGGCCGTGATGGCGTCGCCATCGCCCGGCTGGCGCTCAGCGGGACCAGTGCACGTGCAGGAGCAACTCCTGCGGGTTGTAGTGGAACTCGAGTGTGCCCTGGTAAGCGTGATGCACCGCCTCACCGATCGCGCGCGCGAGATGAATGTCGGTGGTGCTGAGTCGCAGCTCTCCCTCGCCATCGTCGAAAGCCATCACACGCTTCAGCGGATGCTCGGCGCGTTGCCGTTCAGCCTCGTTGCGCACCAGGTGCACGATGTCGTCGTGGTGTGCCTGCAGGAAGTCGCCAGCGAGGACGACATGGCCCGCGGGGCAATGGTCGCTCACCCGGTGGCATGCCGGACAGGTGACCTGATGTGCGTCGGCCGGCGCGGCAATGCCCCACTGCCAGCGCCCACGGCTGTACACGGCATGACACTTCGGGCAAACGGTTGGCTCGGCGAGCTTGCCCTTGCTGCGGTAGCTGTCGTGCGCTTCTTCCTGCAGCAGACGATCGCGGCGTACCTGCTGAAAGCCGGCGGGAATGGACTTGCTGCTCATGATGAACCTCCTTGTCGTCAAGCTCGCTCCGGCGATGTGCAGGAAAGGCCTCCCGCCCCTGCTGCCGAGCGGCAGCCGCGAACCGCCCTTGCCGGGCTCGCGCAACCCTCATCCTCCATTAAGGATAGATCGTGCGGCGGTGTTTGCCAGTGGAGAAAACCTCTTCAAGGATGGAAATGTGGCCTTCCCTGGACTACAGTGGAGGCGATGGTTGCACTGCCCACGGAAGGAGGCGCGCATGTCGCATGCTGCAGCGAGCGGGACACTGTCCCTGAGTTCGCCCGCTTTCGCCCACCAGGAAATGATGCCGCTGCGTCACACCTGCGACGGGCGCAACCTCTCGCCGCCGCTGGCGTGGGGCGAGCCGCCGCCAGGAACCCGGAGTCTGGTGCTCATCGTCGATGATCCGGATGCGCCCGATCCGGCTGCGCCGCGGATGACCTGGGTGCATTGGCTCCTGTACAACATTCCGCCACACGCTCGTCAGTTGCCCGAGGGCGTCAGTGATCGCGAGCTGCCGCCACCGACGCTGCCGGCTGAATGACTGGCAGCGCAGCGGCTACGGCGGTCCCTGCCCGCCGATCGGCACGCATCGCTATTTTCACAAGCTGTTTGCCCTCGACACCGTCCTGCCGGACCTGCAGCAGCCGCGCAAGGCCCGGCTCGAGGAAGCCATGCAGGGGCACATCCTGGCAGCCGGCGAGCTGATGGGACTCTATCGCCGGCAACGCTGAGGCTGCGGCGGCAGCGCGGGTCAGGCAGTCAGTCGATGCGGACGTTGCTGAACTGCCAGGGGTCGGACTGCTCGAGTTCCTCCGGGAACAGCCGGCTGCGTCCATGCAGCGGAGTCCAGCCGGTGTAGGCGCCGATCATCCGTCCGAGGTAGGGCAGGCAAATCTCCAGCACCCGCTCGAAGTCCATTTCGTCCGGTTCGACGATACCTCGACCGGGGTTCTCGATCGCCCAGATGATCCCGGCCAGGGCTGCCGAGCAGACCTGCAGGGTGGTGGCACTGTTGTGCGGGGCGAGTTCTCGCGCCTGATCGACGCTCAATTGCGAGCCGAACCAGTAGGCGTTGCGCGAGTGCCCGGCGAGCAGCACGCCGAGTTCGTCGATGCCACCGGATGAGATGTCGTCGAGCAGGATGCGCTTGCGTTCCGGACGCAAGTAGTTGCGGGCGACGAGCTCGTGCAGCGACAGCAGCGCGTCATCGCACGGCTGGTAGGCGTAATGCACCGTCGGCCGGTATTCTGGCGCCGTACCGTTGCCGACGCTCAGGTAGTCGGCAATCGAGATCGACTCGCCATGCGTGATCGCGAAGCCCTGGAACGGCCCGCCGCCGGGGGTCCAGCTGCGCACGCGGGTGCTGCATCCCGGCCGCTGCAGATAGATGGCTGCCTGCGAGCCGCTGCCATGGCGGCAGCCATCCCTGGGCAGCCGGTGTTCGTGCGAACCCCAGCCCAGCTCGCAAGGCTGCTGCGCCTCGCTGATGAAGCCATCGACCGACCAGGTGTTGACAAATTCGCACGCCTGCCGGCGCAGTGGCGAGACCTGGGTGTCCCGCTCGGCGATGTGGATCGTCCGCACGCCAAGGGTGTACGCGAGCTGCGCCCAGTCTTCGCGCTGACGCGGCATGGGCAGCGCCAGACCGGTGTCGGCGGCGATGTCGAGCAGTGCCCGCTTGACGAAATGCGAAACCAGTCCCGGGTTGGCGCCATGCGTCAGCACCGCCGTCGGCCGCTCCGGCGAGTCCATCCGCCGCGCCAGTGCCTGCTCGCGCAGCGCATAGTTGGTGCGCGCTGCGAGCGGCAGCGCGGGGTCGTCATAGCCACCTGGCCACGGCTCGATCGACGTGTCGAGGTAGAGTGCACCGCGGGCCTGCGCGTAGTCGATCAGCGCCAGCGAAGAGACATCGACCGCGACGTTGAGCAGGAAATCGCCATGGTCAAGAAGCGGATCAAGGACCTGCCGGTAGTTGTCCGGGCGCAGCACGTGCGGCAGCAGACGGACCCCGGCCAGCGCGGCGACCGCATCGCCCTCCGCGCTGGCGGCGACGACGGTGATCATCGCCGGGGCAATGTCGATGTGGCGCCGGATGAGCGGCAGCAGACCCTGGCCGATACAACCGAAACCGACGATGACCAGACGGCCAGGGAAATCGACGTGGATCCGGTGCTCGCTCATGCTGCGTCTCCAGAGAAATCGGCTCCGCCGATGATCGGTGACAGCCGCTGTCGGGTCAAGTCCGGGGAAGGCCGGCCGGCAGTCGCCAGCCGCCGTGGCTCAGTCGCCTGGCCAGTAAAGATAAAGATCCCTGAGGCCGCTCTGGCTGACGTTGGTTGTTCTGCTGACCACCTTGCCGTTGAACTCGGCTTCGATGCGATACCTGCCCGGTGCCAGCCGGGCGAAGAAGAAGGGACCGCTGGAGAGCGCCGTCAGCAGCTCCTGGCCACCGGCGCCGAAGATGCGCACCCGGACGTCAGCCAGGTAGGCGCCGCTGCCCTTCTCGGCAAAAACCAGTTGCAGGTTGTGCGTCCGCCGCAGTGCCTCGATCTCCAGCGGATCATCGTCGCCGATGCGTGCGCTGGCATGCGCCACGTCGCCGGCGGCGGCCGCCGCCGCCGGGGCTGCGGTGCCGAGCAGCGCGCTCGAGGCCAGCAGGCAACAGATGATGGCGCCGCGCAACCCGTTCATCGCCGCTCTCCTTCGGTTGCCGTGTCGCTGGATGTCACGGCTTGCCGGCGCAGGGCGTTCGCCATTGCGTCGTCGACGCTGTCGAGAAAGACAAACTCCAGCTTTTCCCGGGCTTCGGCAGGGACTTCGTCGAGATCGCGGCGGTTGCGTGCCGGCAGCAGGACGCGCGTGATCCCGGCACGCATCGCTGCCAGCACCTTGTCCTTGATGCCACCGACCGGCAGCACCAGTCCGCGCAGGCTGATCTCGCCGGTCATCGCCGTGTCGTTGCGCACCGCTTGGTCGATGAAGAGCGATGCGAGCGCAACGAAGATCGCCACGCCGGCGCTCGGACCGTCCTTCGGGATCGCCCCGGCGGGTACGTGCACGTGCACGTTGCTCTTCTCGAAGCTGCCGGCCTCGATGCCGAGGCTCGCGGCACGTGTCTTGACCAGCGTCAGCGCTGCCTGCGCCGATTCCTTCATCACCTCGCCGAGTTGCCCGGTGAGGATCAGCTTGCCGTCGCCGATCGTGCGGCTGGCTTCGACGAAGAGGATGTCACCACCGACCGGCGTCCATGCCAGTCCGGTGGCGACACCGGCCAGCCCGGTGCGCAGCGCCACCTCGTTGTCGTACTTGCCGGCACCGAGCAGGTCGGCGAGATCGGCCTCGCCGACCTGCATGCTTTCTCGTTTGCCCTCGGCGATGTCGACCGCGACGCGGCGGCAGACGGCGCCGATCTCCCGTTCGAGCGAGCGCACACCCGCTTCGCGAGTGTAGTCGCGTATGATCGTCTGCAGGGCTGCGGGCGCGAATTCGAGCTGACCCGGCTGCAGCCCGTTCTGTACCATCTGTCTGCCGACCAGGTAGCGGCGGCCGATCTCCAGCTTTTCCTCCTGCGTGTAGCCAGGCAGCTGGATGATCTCCATGCGGTCGCGCAGGGGGCCCGGGATGTTGTCGAGAACGTTGGCCGTGGTGATGAAGAGCATGCGCGACAGGTCGAAGGGCAGCGCCAGATAATTGTCGCGGAAGCTGTCGTTCTGCTCCGGGTCGAGCACCTCCAGCAGTGCCGCCGACGGATCGCCCTGGAAGCTGGCGCCGAGCTTGTCGATCTCGTCGAGCATCATCACGCAACCGCGCGACCCTGCCTTGCGGATTGCCTGGATGATGTTGCCGGGCAGGGCGCCGATGTACGTGCGCCGGTGTCCGCGTATCTCGGCTTCGTCGTGACAGCCGCCGAGCGAGGCGCGGACGAACCTGCGCCCCAGCGCGCGCGCGATCGACTGGCCGAGAGAGGTCTTGCCGACGCCGGGCGGGCCGACGAAGCAGAGAATCGGTCCGTGTCCGCCGGGGTTGAGCTTGCGCACGGCAAGGAACTCGACGATCCGCTTCTTCACCTGGACGAGGCCGAAGTGGTCGGCATCGAGGATTCGCCGTGCCTCGGCGATCTCGATGCTGTCCGGCACCGGTTCTCGCCACGGCAGCTCGATCAGCCAGTCGAGGTAGGCGCGAACCATCGAGTACTCGGCGGAAGCGTCGGTCATCCGTTCCAGGCGCTTGAGCTCCTTGCTGGCCTGCGCCGCCACCTCCTCCGGCATCCCGGCATCGGCGATGGCCTTGCGCAGCGCCTCGATCTCGACGCTGTTGCCGGCGTCGCCTTCGCCCAGCTCCTTCTGGATCGATTTCATCTGCTCGCGCAGCAGGTATTCGCGCTGGCGCTGATCGATGCTCGCCTTGGTCCGCTCGTCGAGTTCGCGCGACAGCCGCAGCACTTCGAGGCGGCCGAGCAGGCAGGCGAGCACGACATCGAGCCGCTGCGTCAGATCGACGGTTTCGAGAACGAGCTGCCGGTCGAGCAGTTTGAGCTCGCTGACGCCGGCCACCAGGTCGGCGAGTGCACCGGGCTGGGTGATGCTCCTGACCGCGCCGACCAGCTCCTGCGAAACCTGCGGCAGGTACTGCAGGACTTCGATCGCCCGCTCGCGGACGCGGATCATTCTTGCCTCGATCTGGCTGTCCGTCGTCTCGGGCTCGTCGATCCGCTCGGGGCGCGCCACCGGGAACGGGTAACCCGGCAGGTAGCCGCTGACGCGAAAACGCTGCAGCCCCTGGCAGACGACAACGTGGGTATTGTCGGGCAGGGTGACATAGCGCAGGATGTTGGCCACTGTGCCGATCCGGCACAGATCCTGCGGACCGGGCTGCTCGACTTCGGCGTCCCTCTGCAGCAGGATGCCGACCGGCCGATCGCTCTTGACCGCCTGCTGCGCGGCAAGGATCGATTGCTCGCGACCGATGGTCAGCGGCAGGATCATTCCCGGAAACAGCACCGTGTTGCGAATCGGGACGACGATCAGCGCGTCTTCCGGTACCACCAGCAGGCTGCCGCCAGGCACATCGCCCCGGCCGTCGCTTCGCTCGTTGCGCATCGTCTCGTCGCCTGTCAGAACCGGCGCAGGACGAGCATCAGGCAGCCGTCCTCGACGAACTGCTCGTGCAGACGGTAGCGTCCCGGTGGCAGGGTCAGGCGGCGCTCGAAGCGACCATAGGGAATCTCGAGGCGGTGTATCGCCGCCCGATTGACCAGCGCAGGCATCGGCCGTTCGCCGCGCACCAGCAGGCCATCGTCGTCGAGAGCCACGTCGATCTGCTGTGGGCTGACTCCCGGCAGTGCAATCAGCAGGCGCAGTTCGTCACCGCTCTGGTAGACATCGACCGCCGGTTCCCAGCAGGGTACCGGCTGCGGCGCGTCGAGAGTGAAGAAACGGCGTTGCAACTGCTCACCTCCCTGTAGAAGCTCAAGCGCCTCCGCCCACATCCAGAAGCTTCGTTCACGAGATCTCATGCGCCACCTTCCCTGTCCGCACCCGGCACGGTTGTCCGTGTCCACCTGCAGTATAGCGCCATGCGGCGGTCGTGAATCCACCTGCCGCCGAGCTTGAGATCGCCGACGGCACGCGCGATAATTCGCCCTTTCCCGCAGCCCGCGGCATTGATCCACCCGGCAGCCACCGCCGGCGCGGGCAGCGAGCGGCGGCATGGCAGACGAAAGTCTGCCTGGTCAGAAGGATGGGCTCCGAATGCTGCTGATGATCGACAACTACGACTCCTTCACCTACAACCTCGTGCAGTACTTCGGCGAGTTGGGTCAGGAGGTTCGGGTCTTCCGCAACGATGCGATCAGCATCGCCGAGATTGCCCGCCTGGCACCGGCGCTGCTGGTGATTTCGCCGGGGCCCTGCGCACCGGCCCAGGCCGGCATCTCGTTGACGGCGATCCGCGAGTTTGCCGGCCGGATTCCGCTGCTCGGCGTCTGCCTCGGACATCAGGCGATCGGCGAGGCTTTTGGCGGCCGCGTCGTGCACGCGCAGAAGCTGATGCACGGCAAGGTCTCGCCGGTGCATCACAATGGCCAGGGAGTCTTTCGCGGGCTGCCCAGTCCGCTGACCTGCACCCGCTACCATTCGCTGGCCGTCGAGCGGAAGTCGCTGCCGGCGTGTCTGGAGGTCACCGCGTGGACCGACGACGGCGAGATCATGGGACTGCGGCACAGGACGCTGGCCGTCGAAGGAGTGCAGTTCCACCCGGAGTCGATCCTCACCGAGCACGGTCACGATCTGCTGCAGAACTTTCTCGAGGAGCATGCCAAATGAAGCCGCAGGACGCACTGGCGCGGGTCATCGACCACCGCGAGATTTTCCACGACGAAATGGTTGCGCTGATGCGCCAGATCATGGGCGGCGAAGTGACGCCGGTGATGATCGCCGCCATCATCACCGGGCTGCGGGTGAAGAAGGAGACCATCGGCGAGATTGCGGCGGCGGCGCAGGTCATGCGCGAGCTGTCGACCAAGGTGCAGGTGAGTGAGCGCGCGCACCTTGTCGACACCTGCGGCACCGGCGGTGACGGCGCGCAGACCTTCAACATCTCGACAGCCGCGATGTTCGTCGCCGCCGCCGCCGGAGCGCGTGTCGCCAAGCACGGCGGGCGCTCGGTGTCATCGCAGTCGGGCAGCGCCGATGTTCTCGAAGCTCTTGGCGCCAACATCAGCCTGACGCCGGAACAGGTCGGGCGCTGCGTCGACGAGATCGGCCTCGGTTTCATGTTCGCGCCGAGTCATCACAGCGCGATGAAGCACGCTGCGCCGGTACGTCGCGAACTCGGCGTGCGCACCCTGTTCAACATTCTCGGCCCGCTGACCAATCCGGCGAATGCGCCGAATCAGGTACTTGGTGTCTTCCATCCCGACCTCGTCGGCATCCAGGTGCGGGTCCTGCAGCGGCTCGGCAGCGCGCATGCGCTGTCGGTCTTCGGCCGAGAAGGACTCGACGAGATCTCGATTTCCGGCGAGACCCTGGTTGGCGAGCTGAAGAACGGTCGCGTCGAGGAGTACAGCGTCCATCCGGAGCAGTTCAACCTGCCGGTGCATGATCCGCGCGTGCTGCGCGTCGCGACCGTCGAGGAGTCGAAAGCGATGCTGCTGGCCTCGCTCGAAGGCCGCGCCGGCGCCGCGCGTGACATCGTTGCCCTGAATGCCGGCGCCAGCATCTACGTCAGCGGGCTCGCCGCCAGTCTCGGCGATGGCGTCGACCGGGCCTTTGAAGTCATCGCTACGGGCGCGGCGCGCGCCAGGCTCGACGAGTTCGTGGCTTTCACCCAACGCTTCGCGGCCTGACCGAAGGCCGTGTCCGGGAGAGCGGCGATGATGCTGCCTGAAGTTCCCTGCGCCGTAGCGCAGTTCCCGCCGGCGAGCGCACAGCGATGAGCGACATCCTCGACCGGATTCTCGCCGTCAAGCGTGACGAAGTCGCCGCCGCCAGGTCGATCGCGCCGCTGAGCGAAGTGCGTGCCGTCGCCGCAGCACAGACGCCGGCACGCGACTTCCTCGGTCAGATGCGCCAGTCGATCGCTGCCGGACGACCGGCGGTGATCGCCGAAATCAAGAAGGCCAGCCCGTCGCGCGGCGTCCTGCGGGCGGACTTTCAGCCGGCCGGGATTGCCCAGAGCTACGAACGCCACGGCGCCGCATGCCTGTCGGTACTCACCGACCAGCAGTTCTTCCAGGGGGCACCCGCCTACCTGCAGGCTGCCCGCGCCGCCTGCCGTCTGCCGGTCCTGCGCAAGGACTTTCTGGTCGACCCCTACCAGCTTTACGAAGCACGCGCGATGGGCGCCGATGCGATCCTGCTGATCGTTGCCGCCCTCGACCTGCCGGTGCTGCGGGACTTCGAGGCGATCGCCGCGAGTCTGGGGATGGCGGTACTGGTCGAAGTGCATGACCACAGCGAACTCGATCTTGCCCTGCAGCTCGCGACGCCGCTGGTCGGCATCAACAACCGCAACCTGCGCAGCTTTGCCGTCAGCCTGCAGACGACGCTGGAACTGCTGCCTGAAATCCCCTCCGACCGCCTCGTCGTCACCGAGAGCGGCATCCTCGCCCGGCCCGATGTGCAGCTGATGCGCGAGCATGCGGTGCACGCCTTCCTCGTTGGCGAAGTCTTCATGCGTGCCGAAGAACCGGGCGAGGCGCTCGCCGCACTGTTCCATTGACGCGGACCAAGGCCAGGCTGCCGGATCTGTTGGCTGCCGCCCAGTGGGTGTGCCCGCCGGCACACTGCTGTGGTGTGTGGCACACCAGGCGCTCATCGCCGCCCGGCGCCCGGGTCATCTTCAGTGGCACGAGGGATCTGCGCTCATGCCTTCATTCACTCGCTGGCGTGATCAGCTGCAGCCGAGGGAAGTAGCCTCGGTAGCGGGTCGCGTCGCGCGTCAGCAAAGGCATGCCCGCGGTCATGGCATGTGCTCCGATGTAGAAGTCCGGCAAGGGTGAGCGCCGATCACCACCCCGCTGCCGATAGACTCGATAGGCCAGACCGGATAGAAAGGCTGCCTCCCAGGGTAGCGACAGGCGCATGAACTCGAAAGAGGCGAGCGCCTCCTCCAGATCCGCGGGCGTGTCGTACACCGAGGAGATTTCAGCGTAGACGATTTGATTGATCGCCAGGGGCCGCGACTCGGAGAGCGCCGACAGCTTTGCCATCGACCATGCGTACCAGCTGCTCTCGGCTGCCAGAAGATCGATGATGACGCACGAGTCGACCAATACCGGCGTCACGCTTCCGGTTCTCTCAGGAAGGCCATGATCTCGTCGGCCGACTTGCCACGGAAAGCCTGCGTCAGGGGCACTGCGCGCGCGCGCTGGATCGCAGCTTCGAATCTTGACCGCCGGTCGTGGTCGCTTGCGCGCAGGATGACCTGCTCGTTTTCGTAAACGAATTCGACTTCAGTGTGCGGCAGCAGCCCGGACGCTTGGCGGATCGCCTGTGGTATGGTGACTTGGCCCTTGCTCGTGATGCGCATCCCCGGACTCCAACAAGTAAGAGTGCGAGTAAGAATTCTACTTCCTTCCCCTTTGTCCGGCAAGGCGAGCGGCTTGGTCGCGCGTGCGGGCCCGGCCGCAGGGCAGCAGAACAAGCGGTCGAATCGTTTCTGGCGAAAACTCCGCTGCCTGTTGCGAAAAACCAACAAACACCCGCCGGCCGCCAATGAAAGCGTACACGGCGCTTGCCGCGGCAATTTCGCTTTGCCAGAATCGCTCCAACTTCTCGTTTCTTTTTCGAGAGGTCCAGTTTGGTGAGGCTGCGGGCTGCCTCATCGATCTCAAACCTAGAGGAGATTCACCATGCAAAAGAAACTCATCGCACTGGCAGTCGCCAGCGTGGCTTCGGGCGCCGCTTTTGCCCAGACCAACGTCACCATGTACGGCATCGCCGACGCCGGCTATGTCTATAGCTCGGGTAGCGCGATGTCTGGCGTGCGCGGCAACAACGAGTTCAGCGGTATCCAGTCGGGCCTGCTGAGCGGCTCGCGCCTCGGTTTCCGCGGTGAAGAAGCGCTCGGCAATGGCCTGAAGGCCGTCTTCACCCTCGAGTACTCGCTGAACATCGACAACAACTCCGGCGTCGGCAGCACCGGCGGCCTCAACGCCCGCCAGCAGTTCGTCGGTCTTGCCGGCGGCTTTGGTCAGATCGCCCTCGGTCGTCAGTATTCGCCTGGCTATGTGGCAACGGTCAACAACGATCCGGCCGGTGGCGCTGCCTTCGAACCGCAGTCGTACATGACCGCCCAGGCCGGCAACACGATCACCCCGAACAGCGGCGCCCGCTGGGACAACGCGCTGACCTACACCAGCCCGAACTGGGGTGGCTTCACCGGCAAGGCGATCTACTCGTTCGGCGAGAACAGCAGCTGCACGGTGGCCAACCCGGCACCGCCGCCCGGCACCATCACCACGACGACGCTCAACGACACCTGCGTGTCGACCACCGACAACAGCCGCTGGGGTCTGGGCGCGAACTTCGCGTCTGGCGCCTTCAACGTCGATGCGGTCTACCAGGTTCGGCAGCAAGTCAGGCCCGCCGGCGTCCTCTCGAATTCGGCTCTCTGGGGTGACGACATCGCTGAATGGTACGTCGGCGGCAGCTTCGACCTCAAGTTCGTCAAGCTGATGGCCAGCTACCAGGACCAGAACGACAAGAACCGCATCAACAACGACAACAGCACGTGGTCGCTGGGCGCCGTCGTCCCGCTGGGCAACGCCGCCATCCACCTCGCTTGGGCCCAGACCGACTTCGACCAGGGCCTGGTTGACGGCAAGACCAACGGTGCGATGATCGCCGGTACCTATGCCTTCTCGAAGCGGACGACCGCCTACGCCGGCTACGTCTGGAACAAGAACGACAACGACAGCCTCGGCCTCGGCCCGGTTGGCGGTGTCGGCGCTCCGGGTGAGACCAACAACACCTTCCTGGCGGGTGTTCGCCACTCGTTCTAAGCCAGCCACGATCCTTCGTTGTTGCGAACGGGCGCTTCGGCGCCCGTTTTTTTTGCCCCCCGAGTCTCTTGCCCCAGAGCACCGCCGGTGCGGCTACAGCCATTGCGCCGCCATCGGCACTGCGCCGTGCGGATCGCCCTCCGGAACAAATGTGACGAAAACGCAACACTCGGAGTCAGAGGTCTGCAAAGGCGTCCGCGCAGCTTGCCGATCGCTCGTCGTGCTGCCAGAATCGCATCATGGAATTCAAAAGAAGCAGTTGCCCAGGAAACCGAGGCGACTGCACTGGTGAGAGAAATCAGTCCGGCCTTTCCTAATTGATCTAGTGGAGTGGAGCTCATGAACAAGAAAATCATCGCCCTTGCCGTCGCCAGTCTGGCTTCGGGTGTCGCCGTTGCGCAGACCAACGTCACGATGTATGGCGTGGTCGACAACATGTACGTGTACAGCCAGGGCAAGGCAGGGATCGGCGGCGGTACCAACAAGTTCAGCGGTCTTAACGGTGGTGGCGGTACGGCGGGCAACCGCTTGGGCTTCAAGGGTGAAGAGGCTCTGGGCAACGGCCTGAAAGCTGTGTTCACGCTTGAATACGGTCTGCACCTCGACAACAACGAGGGCATCGGCACGAGCGGATTGAATGCGCGCCAGCAGTTCGTCGGCCTGTCGGGCAACTGGGGCACGGTCGCCCTTGGTCGTCAGTACGCACCCGGCTTCAACGCCACCGCCAACAACGACGCGCTCGAAGCGACCGATATGGGCATCCAGTCGAGCCTCAGCGTCTACGCCGGCAACTCGATCACCCCGAACAGCCCGGCGCGGTACAACAACGCCATCACCTACACCAGCAACAGCATGGCCGGCTTCACCGCCAGCGCAATCTACGGCTTTGGCGAGACCAGGGATCAGTTGGGTACGTTCAACGACAACTTCGTGTCGGTTAGCGATAACGGCAAGATCGGCCTCGGCCTGAACTATGCCAATGGCCCGGTCAACCTCGACGCGGTCTACCAGAGCCGTCAGAACGTCAAGCTGACCGTGCCAGTGGTCGCCGGCGAGGGTGACAACATCAACGAATGGTATGTCGGCGGCAGCTGGGATTTCAAGGTCGTCAAGGCCTATGCCAGCTACCAGGCGCTGAACAACCAGAATCGTGCCGCGCTGATCAGCGACAACAACATCTGGACGGTCGGCCTCAGCGCACCGTTGGGCAACGGGGTTTTCGGCATCAGTTACGGCAAGCTTTCGGTTGACAACCGCAACATGCCCGATGGCGACAGCTGGGGCTGGGGCGCCATGTATCAGTACAACCTGTCGAAGCGCACGGCTCTCTACGCCGCCTATTCGTACTTTGACAATGATCGCTACTCGGTTCCCGTGCAGACGCAGGTTGCCGGCGATGGCTTCGGCATTGGCGCACTCGGCGAGAGCAACTACACCCTCGGCGCTGGCATTCGTCACAGCTTCTGATTGGCGTAACGGCTCTTCCCGATCGTGAAAACGGGCGCTTCGGCGCCCGTTTCTTTTGCCTTCAGTGGATCTCCGTTGTTCGATCGTCTTGCCGCCGGCACGATCGGGCCGTGCCTCGGCTGCGTACCGCTGAGGTCGCTGGGCTGCCGACAGGGGTGCTGCGCCTCCGGCAAGCGCGACGCAGCCAGCGGCGGGCAACGGCGCGCTCTGCCGATCATCGCATCGCCGGCGCCCTGACCCAAGGTGAGCCGGCCGGCCCGGCGGGCTGTTGGCTTGCAGCGAACTGGCGTAGAATCGCGCGCTCTCGCCCCCTTCCCATCCCGTCTTGAACCGCGGACAGCCGATGCTATTTCCCGACCGTTTCGACGTCATCGTCGTTGGTGGCGGCCATGCCGGCACCGAGGCGGCGCTTGCTTCGGCGCGCATGGGGGTGAAAACCCTGCTGCTGACGCACAACCTCGAGACGCTCGGTGCGATGAGCTGCAATCCGTCGATTGGCGGCATCGGCAAGGGGCATCTCGTGAAGGAGGTCGACGCGCTTGGCGGGGCGATGGCGGCGGCGACCGACGAGGCCGGGATCCAGTTTCGCATCCTCAATGCCAGCAAGGGCCCGGCGGTCCGCGCGACACGCGCGCAGGCGGATCGCGTGCTCTATCGGCAGGCGATCCGCCGCCGGCTGGAGAAGCAGAAGAATCTGACGATCTTCGCCCAGGCCTGCGACGACCTGCTGCTCGAGAACGGGCGGGTCGCCGGTGTGGTCACCCAGTTGGGCGTCCGTTTTCCGGCGCGTGCGGTGGTGCTGACGACCGGGACCTTCCTCAACGGGCTGATCCATGTCGGCCTGGCAAACCTCACTGGCGGGCGCATGGGCGACCCGCCGTCGCTGTCGCTGGCGGCGCGGCTGCGCGAACTGCAGTTGCCGGTGGGCCGGCTGAAGACGGGTACGCCGCCGCGGCTGGATGGCCGTACGATCGACTTTTCGGCGATGGCCGAGCAGCATTCCGACGATCCGCTGCCGGTCTTCTCCTTTCTCGGCGAGGCGAGCCAGCATCCGCGTCAGCTACCGTGCTGGATCACCAGCACCAACCGGCAGACGCACGACATCATCCGCGCCAACCTCGATCGCTCACCGATGTACACCGGGGTCATCGAGGGCGTCGGGCCGCGTTACTGCCCGTCGATCGAGGACAAGATCCATCGTTTCGCGACCAAGGACAGCCATAACGTCTTTCTCGAGCCGGAGGGTCTGCAGACCAACGAGATCTACCCGAACGGCATTTCGACCAGCCTGCCGTTCGACGTGCAGCTGGCGATCGTTCGTTCGATCCATGGTCTCGAGCGCTGCCACATCCTGCGCCCGGGATACGCGATCGAATACGACTACTTCGACCCGCGGCGCCTGCGTGCTTCGCTCGAGACCAGTGCCATCGGCGGTCTGTTTTTCGCCGGCCAGATCAACGGCACCACCGGCTACGAGGAGGCTGCTGCGCAGGGCCTGTTGGCCGGCACCAACGCGGCGCTGCAGGTGCAGGAGCGGGAGGCGTGGACGCCGCGCCGTGATGAGGCCTACCTCGGTGTGCTGGCAGACGACCTGATCACCCGCGGCGTTTCCGAACCGTACCGCATGTTCACCAGTCGCGCCGAGTATCGCCTGTCGCTGCGCGAGGACAACGCCGACCTGCGGCTGACCGAGGTTGGACGCCGCCTGGGGCTGGTCGACGATCAGCGCTGGGCGGCGTTCTGCGCCAAGCGCGAAGCCATCGCCCGCGAACAGGAGCGCCTGCGGTCCACCTGGGTGCATCCCGCGAAGCTGCCCGCTGCGGATGCGCTGCGTGTCTTTGGCAAGGTGCTCGAGCGCGAGTATTCGCTGCACGAGCTCCTGCGGCGGCCGGATGTCGGCTACCCGGCACTGATGACGCTGCGCCTTGACGGTGTCTCCGTCGATGCCGGCGTAGACGACCCGCAGGTCGTCGAACAGGTCGAGATTCAGGCCAGATACCAGGGCTACATCGAGCGCCAGCACGACGAGGTGGCGAGGAACCTGGCGAGCGAGGAACTGCGCTTTCCGGGAGATTTCGATTTTGCCGCAGTCGGCGGACTGTCACGCGAGGTGCGCGACAAGCTGCAGCAGCAACGGCCGCAGACGCTCGGTCAGGCATCGCGCATCCAGGGCGTGACGCCGGCAGCGATCTCGATTCTGCTCGTCTGTCTGAAACGCGGGCAGCCGGCTGGCGACGGCGAGCGCCGCGCCGGCTCTGCCCGATGAGCCTGCAGGAGCAGTTGGCAGAGGGTGCCGGCAGCCTCGGCGTCGAGATCTCGCCGCCAGCACGGCAGAAGATGCTGGACTATCTGGAGCTGCTCGAGAAATGGAACAGGGTCTATCGACTGACGGCAATCAGCGAATCGTCGCAGGCGGTCAGCCATCATCTGCTCGATTCGCTGGCCGTACTGCCCTTCGTCGAGGCCTCGCCGCTGCTCGATGTCGGCAGCGGCGGCGGCATGCCGGGAATCCCGCTGGCGATCGCCCGCCCGGACCTGCGGGTCGTCCTCATCGACAGCAATTCGAAAAAGGCGGCCTTTCTGCAACAGGTGGCGATCGAGCTGGCGCTGGGCAATATTGCCGTACACTGTGGTCGGGTCGAGGCCTACCAGCCGACGCTGCGGTTTGCGGCCATCACGGCGCGTGCCTTCGCTGACCTCGGCACACTCGTCTCATCCTCGCGTCACCTGCTGCAGGCCGGCGGGCGCTGGCTGGCGATGAAGGGGCTGCGGCCGGATGAAGAGATCGCTCGTTTGCCCGCCGGCGTCCGGCTGGCCGGTGTGCATCGCCTGCCGGTACCCGGGGTCGGCGGCGAACGCCATCTGGTGGTGATCGAGAGTGAGGCAGCAGCATGCAGGGGAGAATCCAGGTGGCAACAGTACTCGCAGTAACCAATCAGAAGGGGGGGGTCGGCAAGACGACGACCGCCGTCAATCTCGCCGCCTGTCTCGCCGAACTCGCGCAGCGGGTGCTGCTGATCGATCTCGATCCGCAGGGCAACGCGACGACCGGTTGCGGCGTCGTCAAGCGGGAAGCGATGCCGACCGTCTACCAGGTGCTGATCGGGCGCTCGACCCTGGCGGACACGTGCCTGCGAACCGATTTCGCCTTTGACCTGCTGCCGGCGAATCGCGAACTCGCTGGTGCCGAAATCGACCTGATCGATCTCGGTCAGCGCGAGTATCGCTTGCGCGAGGCGCTGGCGGCGGTTCGCGGCAACTACGACTTCGTTCTCCTCGACTGTCCGCCGGCGCTCAACATGCTGACGGTCAATGGGCTGGTGGCCGCCGATCGGGTGATGATCCCGATGCAGTGCGAGTACTACGCTCTCGAGGGCCTCACCGACCTCGTCGCGACGCTGAAGAAGGTGCGCGCGCATCTCAATCCGGTACTCGAGATCGAGGGCCTGCTGCGCACGATGTTCGACCCGCGCTCGACCCTGACGCAGCAGGTCTCGCGCGATCTTGAGGGCCATTTTGGCACCAAGGTCTACCGCACGATCATCCCGCGCAATGTCAGGCTCGCCGAAGCGCCCTCCTATGGCAAGCCGGCGATTGCCTTCGATCGCAGTTCGAAGGGAGCGCAGGCCTATCTCGCGCTGGCACACGAAACGCTGGCGCGGCAGCGTGCTCTGGCTGCCGCGAAGATCGCGCCTGCTGCCGCCGGAGGCCGGCCATGAAACCGAAGGGGCTGGGACGCGGACTCGATGCGCTGCTGGCCGGCGACGAGGCGCCGAACCGCGAGCAGCAGCGGACGCTGCCGGTCGGCGTCATCCAGCCTGGGAAGTACCAGCCGCGGACGCGGATGGATGCGGCCTCGCTCGAAGAGCTGGCAGCCTCGATCCGGGTGCAGGGGCTGATGCAGCCGATTCTCGTCCGCCCGATTGCCGACGAGCGCTACGAGATCATTGCCGGCGAGCGGCGCTGGCGGGCGGCGCAGATGGCTGGCCTGAGCGAGGTGTCGACGCTGATCCGGGAGATCCCGGACGAGGCGGCGCTGGCGATGGCTCTGATCGAGAACATTCAGCGCGAGAACCTCAATCCGCTCGAGGAGGCGCTCGGTCTGCAGCGGCTGATCGACGAGTTCTCGATGACGCACCAGCAGGCAGCCGATGCCGTCGGCCGGTCGCGACCGGCCGCATCGAACCTGCTGCGATTGTTGCAGCTCGCGCCGCCGGTGCAGGAATTGCTGCTGCAGGGCGAGATCGACATGGGGCACGCGCGCGCGCTGTTGCCGCTGGCCGGTGCCCTGCAGGTGCAACTGGCGCAGCGGGTGGTACACAAGGGGTTCTCGGTGCGGGAAACCGAGCGCCTGGTGCAGCACGCATTGCAGCCGCCGAAGGCGGCGATGCCGGTGCGGCCGGACCGCGACCTGCTGCGGCTGCAGGAAGAGCTTGCCGACCTGCTCGGTGCGCAGGTCGCCATCCGGGCCAACCGGAAGGGAGCCGGCAAGATACTGATCGAGTTCGGCGATCTCGATCAGCTCGACGGCATCCTGCAACGCCTGCGTCATTGATGCGGCGCACCATGGGGGCTCCTGCGAAGGCCTTCGAACAGGGCTGCAAGCCTGATTACATCAAGGAATTCGAACTTTTTTGCATGTGCGGTTTGATTCCTCTTTGCGAGTCTGGTATCCTGCGAACGTTTTGGAGGGGCTAGCTGTGCATCCTCAGGTCCGCTGGATCCTCCGCTGCCAGTTTCTGGTTACGCTGGCGGCGGCTGTCCTGGCTGGACTTGCAGCAGGCCTTGATGCGGCCGTTTCCGCAATGCTCGGTGGTGGCATCGCCATGGCAAGCGCTTTCGCCTATGCCTGGCGTGCCTTGCGGTCATCGGGCGACATCGCGGCGGACGCGCGCAAGGCCTTCAATGCGCAGGTGGCTGGCGAGGCTTACAAGTTCGCTGTGAGCCTTCTGCTGTTTGCCCTGGTCTTCAAGGGCTATGCGCAGCTCGCCGCCTTGCCGCTCTTCCTGGCCTATGCGGCAACGATTGTCGTTTACTGGATGGCGCTGCTGCGGCAGCAATAGTCGAACAGGGGGAATTCATGGCTTCGGGCGAACCGCTCACATCGAGTGCTTACATCGTTCACCACCTGACCAACCTGACCGTCGGTCAGGGATTCTGGGCCCTTCATCTCGATTCGCTGATCGTCTCCGGTCTGCTCGGCCTGGTGGCCTTCGTCGGCATGGCCATGCTGGCGCGCAACGCGACGCCGGGCGTTCCGGGCAAGATGCAGACCTTCGTCGAGATGCTGGTCTCGTTCATCGACCAGCAGGTGAAGGATACCTATCACGGCAAGAGCCCGCTGGTAACGCCGATGGCGATCACGATCTTCGTCTGGGTGCTGCTGATGAACAGCATGGACCTGATCCCGGTCGATTTCGTGCCAATGCTGCTCGGCCTGGCGGGAGTCCCGTACTTCAAGATCGTCCCGACCACCGACCCGAACCTGACCTTCGGCATGTCGCTGAGTGTCTTCGTCGTCATGATCGTCATGGGCTTCAAGGTGAAAGGTTTCGGTGGCTTCATGCACGAGGTGTTCACCGTGCCCTTCGGTGCCAAGATGGCGCCGGTGAACCTGCTCTTCCGCCTGATCGAGGACATCGCCAAGCCGATTTCGCTCTCCCTGCGTCTGTTCGGCAACATGTACGCCGGCGAGATGGTCTTCATCCTGATTGCGCTGCTCGGTCTCTGGCAATTGCCGCTGGCTCTGCCGTGGGCGCTGTTCCACATCCTGATCATCACGCTGCAGGCCTTCGTCTTCATGATGTTGACCATCGTGTACCTGTCGATGGCCAGCGAGTCGCATGGCTAGCGTCCCGATTGCACTGCCCCGATCGCCCGTTTGATTCACGTTGTCCTTGTTTAACCCATTTAGCATGTCTTACTAGGAGAGACTAATGGAAGCTGCTCTGTCAATGTTGCTTGGTAACACCGCCATCGCCGTCGCCATTCTGATTGGTGCGGGTGCTCTTGGTACCGCCATCGGTTTTGGTCTGCTCGGTGGCCGCTTCCTCGAAGGTGCAGCCCGGCAGCCGGAAATGATCCCGACTCTCCAGGTCAAGATGTTCATCGTTGCTGGTCTGCTTGACGCGGTCACCATGATTGGCGTCGGTATCGCGCTGTTCATGCTGTTCGCCAACCCCTTCATCGCCGTCGTCAAGGGCTGATCGCTACTCCTTGCGGACTAACTTTTGACAGGAGGTTAGCGTGAACATCAACGCAACGCTGATTGGCGAGGCGATCTGGTTCGCCGTCTTCATCTGGATCACGATGAAGTACGTCTGGCCACCACTGGCGAAGGCCATGTCTGATCGCCAAAAACTGATTGCTGACGGGCTTGCTGCCGGTGAGCGCGGCAAGCACGAGCTGGAGCTGGCTGGCAAACGTTCCGCCGATGCCCTGCGCGACGCCAAGGCGAAGGCTGCCGAGATCATCGCAGCCGCCGAGAAGCGTGGCGCGCAGATGGTCGAGGAAGCGAAGCTCGCGGCCAAGGTCGAGGCCGACAAGGTCGTTGTCGCGGCCAAGGCGGAGATTGCCCAGCAGGTCGAGCAGGCCAGGGCAGAGTTGCGCGGCCGGGTTGCCGACCTCGCGGTGGCGGGCGCCGAGCAAATCCTCAAGCGTGAGGTCGATGCCAAGGCCCACGCCGAGATGCTGGCTGCCCTCAGGCAGGAACTCTGAGATCATGGCCGAACTCGTTACCATCGCGCGCCCCTACGCTGAGGCGGTATTCCGCATTGCGCTGGAAAACAAGGAGCTGGCAGCCTGGTCCGAGCGGCTGTCGCTGCTTTCCGCGATCGCCTCGGATGAGCAGATGCGCGTCTGCATCGGCAACCCCGAACTGTCTGCCGGACAGAAGAGTGCGCTCTTCAAGTCTCTGGCCGGCAAGGCGCTGGAAGGTGGTGAAGCCAATCTGATCGATGTCCTCGCCAGCAACGAGCGGCTCGCCGCGTTGCCGGAGATCGCTGGTCTCTTCGAAGGGCTCAGAGCAGCGCAGGAGGGCGTCAAGGAAGCCACGATCTACAGCGCCTTCCCCGTTGACGAGCAGCAGCGCAAGACTCTGGTCGGCGACCTGGAAGCACGCTTCAAGACCCGGCTGACAGCCGAAGTGGTCGTCGATCAATCGCTGATCGGCGGCGTCAAGATTGTGGTTGGCGACCAGGTGCTCGATACCTCCGTACGCGGAAAGATCGAGAGCCTGCGGTTGGCGCTCAAGAACTAGGAGAATTTCCATGCAGTTGAATCCTTCCGAAATCAGCGAACTGATCAAGAGCAAGATCGAGAATCTTGCGATCAGCGCCGATCTGCGCACCCAGGGCACCGTCGTATCGGTGACCGATGGTATCTGCCGTGTCTACGGCCTGACCGACGTCATGCAGGGAGAGATGCTCGAGTTCCCGGGCAACACGTTCGGCATGGCGCTCAACCTCGACCGCGATTCGGTCGGCGCCGTGGTCCTCGGTGAGTACGACCAGATCAGTGAAGGCGACACCGTCAAGACGACGGGCCGCATTCTCGAGGTGCCGGTCGGACCTGAGCTCCTCGGCCGGGTGGTCAACTCGCTGGGACAGCCGATCGACGGCAAGGGCCCGATCAACGCCAAGCTCACCGACAAGATCGAGAAGGTCGCGCCTGGCGTCATCTGGCGCAAGTCGGTGTCGCAGCCGGTGCAGACCGGTCTCAAGTCGATCGACGCGATGGTGCCGATCGGCCGCGGACAGCGCGAACTGATCATCGGCGACCGCCAGACCGGCAAGACCGCGGTTGCCGTCGACACGATCATCAACCAGAAGGGCCAGGATCTGATCTGCATCTACGTTGCGGTCGGGCAGAAAGCCTCGACGGTGGCCAACGTCGTTCGCAAGCTCGAAGAGAACGGCGCGATGGCGTATACGATCATCGTCGCCGCGACCGCTTCCGAATCGGCGGCGCTGCAGTACATCGCACCCTACTCGGGCTGCACGATGGGTGAATACTTCCGCGACCGCGGCCAGGACGCGCTGATCATCTACGACGATCTGACCAAGCAGGCGTGGGCCTACCGGCAGGTTTCGCTGCTGCTGCGCCGGCCGCCGGGTCGCGAGGCGTATCCGGGCGACGTCTTCTATCTGCACTCGCGTCTGCTCGAGCGCGCGGCGCGCGTTTCCGAAGAATGGGTCGAGAAGTTTACCAACGGCGAAGTCAAGGGCAAGACCGGTTCGCTGACCGCTCTGCCGGTCATCGAAACACAGGCCGGCGACGTTTCCGCCTTCGTGCCGACCAACGTCATCTCGATTACCGACGGCCAGATCTTCCTCGACACCGACCTCTTCAACTCCGGCATCCGCCCAGCCATCGACGCCGGCATCTCGGTGTCACGGGTCGGCGGTGCGGCGCAGACGAAGGTGATCAAGAAGCTGGGTGGCGGTGTGCGCCTGGCGCTGGCCCAGTATCGTGAACTTGCTGCCTTCGCCCAGTTTGCGTCCGATCTCGACGAGGCTACCCGCAAGCAGCTCGACCGTGGCCGACTGGTGACCGAACTGATGAAGCAGCCGCAATACTCGCCGCTCACCATCTCGGAGATGGCGATCACGCTGCATGCGGTCAACAAGGGCTACTTTGATGATGTGGAGGTCAAGAAGGCGCTCGCCACCGAGAAGCAGATGCACGGTTTCGTCAAGCAGAAGTATCCTGAGCTGATCACGAAGATCGAGACGAGCAAGGATCTGGACGCCGACGCCGAGCAGAAGCTGAGCAAGGCGATTGAGGAATTCAAGGCCACCCTGGCCTGATCGAGCGAGGAGATCGCCATGCCTAGCGGCAAGGAAATCCGCACCAAGATCAAGAGCGTCGAGAGTACGCGCAAGATCACCAAGGCCATGGAGATGGTGGCCGCATCCAAGATGCGCAAGGCGCAGGACAGGATGCGGGCAGCCCGCCCCTATGGCGAGAAGATCCGGCTTGTCGCCGGCAATCTCTCGCACGCCCTGACCGACTATCGGCATCCCTTCCTCACCACCCGTGAGCAGGTGAAGTCAGTCGGCCTGATTGCCATCACTTCCGACAAGGGCCTCTGCGGCGGCCTCAATACCAACGTGCTGCGCCTTGCTCTGACGAAGATGAAGGAGTGGGACGCGGAAGGCAAGAAGCTGCGGGTGACGGCGATCGGCAACAAGGGCCTCGGCTTCATGCAGCGTGCTGGTGCCAACCTTGTTTCGCAGCTCACCGGTCTCGGCGACACGCCTCACCTGGAGCGACTCATCGGCCCGGTAAAGGTGCAACTCGACGCCTACATGAAAGGCGAGATCGACGTTCTCTACATCGCCTTCACGCGCTTCATCAACACCATGAAGCAGGAGCCGACACTCTACCAGCTGCTGCCGCTGGGCGGTGACCTGGTGGGCGGCCACGGCAACCGCTGGGACTACCTCTACGAGCCTGACGCCAAGACGGTTATTGACGACCTTCTTGTGCGCTACGTCGAGGCGATGATCTATCAGGCCGTTGCCGAGAACATGGCTTCCGAGCAGAGTGCCCGCATGGTCGCGATGAAGTCCGCTTCGGACAATGCAAAGAACGTCATCAGCGAGCTCAAGCTGGTTTACAACAAGGCTCGCCAGGCAGCCATTACCAAAGAGCTTTCGGAGATCGTCGGCGGCGCAGCGGCTGTCTGACCACGGATAATCAGTTTTTTGTTTAGGGATACGACGATGAGTCAAGGAAACATTGTTCAGTGTATCGGCGCCGTGGTGGATATCCAGTTCCCGCGTGACGCAATGCCCAGGATTTACGACGCGCTGCAGCTCGACAAGGCGGAAGAGTCCGACATGTGCGAGACCGATCTGGTCTTTGAAGTGCAGCAGCAGCTTGGCGACGGCATCGTGCGCACGATTGCCATGGGCTCTTCGGACGGGCTGCGTCGCGGCATGAAGGTCAACAACACGGGCAGCGGTATTGCCGTGCCGGTCGGCAACGCGACCATCGGCCGGATCATGAACGTTCTTGGCCGGCCCATCGATGAAGCCGGCCCGATCGCGACCGACGAGCGGCGGGAGATTCACCAGTTGGCGCCCAAGTTCGACGAGCTGTCGCCATCCGTCGATCTCCTGGAAACCGGGATCAAGGTCATCGACCTCGTGTGTCCCTTCGCCAAGGGCGGCAAGGTAGGTCTCTTCGGTGGCGCCGGCGTCGGCAAGACCGTGAACATGATGGAGCTGATCAACAACATCGCCAAGCAGCGATCGGGTCTGTCGGTGTTCGCCGGTGTCGGCGAACGGACTCGCGAGGGCAACGACTTCTATCACGAGATGAAGGAATCGAACGTTCTCGACAAGGTGGCGATGGTTTTTGGCCAGATGAACGAGCCGCCGGGCAACCGGCTGCGCGTCGCCTTGACGGGTCTGACGATGGCGGAGCGTTTTCGCGATGACGGCCGCGACATCCTCTTCTTCGTAGACAACATCTATCGCTACACGCTGGCCGGCACTGAAGTCTCGGCGCTGCTTGGCCGGATGCCTTCGGCCGTGGGCTACCAGCCGACCCTGGCTGAAGAGATGGGTCGTCTGCAGGAGCGGATCACGTCGACCAAGGTCGGATCCATCACCTCGATCCAGGCCGTCTACGTGCCAGCCGATGACCTCACCGACCCGTCGCCGGCGACCACCTTCCTGCACCTCGATTCGACCGTCGTGCTGTCGCGCGACATCGCCTCACTCGGTATCTATCCGGCTGTCGACCCGCTCGACTCGACGTCGCGCCAGCTCGACCCGCAGGTGGTCGGTGAGGAGCACTATGCCGTCGCCCGCGCGGTGCAGATGACCCTCCAGAAGTACAAGGAGCTGCGCGACATCATCGCGATTCTCGGCATGGACGAACTGTCGCCGGAGGACAAGCTGGCGGTCTATCGCGCACGCAAGATCCAGCGCTTCCTGTCGCAGCCCTTCCACGTCGCTGAAGTCTTCACGGGATCGCCGGGCAAGTTCGTCTCGCTCAAGGACACCATCAAGGGTTTCAAGATGATCGTCGACGGCGAGTGCGACAGCATTCCCGAACAGGCTTTCTACATGGTGGGCGGCATCGAAGAAGTATTCGAGAAGGCCAAGACCCTCTAAGGCGCCGATCGGGCAGCAACATCGTGCCCCTGGTCCTTTCCGATCGGGGGTGCGACCCAGCAAGGAAATACCATGGCAATCAGAGTACATGTTGACGTCGTCAGCGCCGAGGAACTGATCTTCTCAGGTGAGACCGACTTTGCCGTCTTCCCCGGCGAGGCCGGCGAGCTGGGCGTCTACCCGAGGCACACGCCACTGCTGACCCGCATCAAGCCGGGCACTATTCGTCTGAAGGTCCCGGATCGCGACGAGTACGAGCTGGTTTACGTGTCAGGCGGCATGCTGGAGGTGCAGCCGGAACTGATCACCGTTCTGGCCGACACGGCGATCCGGGCGCACGACCTCGACGAAGCGAAGGCGGCGGAAGCGAAACGTCGCGCGGAAGAGGCCCTGCGCGATCGCACCGCCGACATCAACCTGGCGACAGCCGAAGCAGAATTGGCGCAGGCGGTTGCCCAGTTGCAGGCGATCAAGAAACTGCGCAATCGCCACTAGCGCCTGCGGTCTCGGTCAGCGGGCATCAGGGCAGCCTCAGGGCTGCCCTTCTTTTTGGATGTGAAAGTCGCGACTGCGACTCGCGAATCTCCCTTCGCCGGTGCGCGGGAGAAGGGCCGGTGATGAGGAAAACGGTCATGACTTTCATCCGCAGGCGTGTGTCGAAAGTCATGACCGTTAGCGCGTCGCGCGACCCGCCTCGAGGCGGGCCAGCCGCTTCTCGAGGCGCGCGAGGTCGTCGCGCAGCGTGTCGACGTCCCCGCAGAAGTGCTCGACGTCCCGCCGATGGGCGACTTCCGGTTGCTCTTCGGTGAGATACTCGGCGACCGCTGCGGCCAGCCTGTTCGCCCCTTGCCAGTGCCAGCGCGCGACCTGTCGTCCAAGCTGCAGCCCGCGACGGGCGACGATGTCGCCAAACACCTGCGACAGGTCTTCCTCGACATCCCAGTGCAGGTTGCGAAAGACCAGCCCAAGGGTCTCCGCCAGATCGGCCGAGCCGGCGATCGTTGCCGCAGAGAACAGTGTCGCCCGGTCGCCAAGCAAACGCGCCGGGGCATCGCTGGGGAGCTCGATGCGAACCGTCATGGTCGTCCCGGGAGGGCTTCGCCGCAGAAGGCCCTGCTCGTCGATGGCTACCCGCAGCAGCTCGTGCGCTCCAACGTGCACGCTGGCGGTCTTTCCGGCAAAGGTGGCCAGACGCTCGCGTGCCCAGTCGTCTGCTGCCAGCACGTGGTTGACGAGAGGTAGCGCAGCCCTGGCGAACATCGCGCTGCCGGGTCGTTTCAGAACTTGAAGCCGCGGTGCAGGGCGACGACACCGAATGCCAGATTGAAGTACTCGACCTGCTCGAGGCCGGCGTCCTCCATCAGTTCCTTGAGGGCCTGCTGGTCGGGATGGACGCGAATCGACTCCGCCAGATAGCGGTAGCTCGTCTCGTCACCGGTGACCAGTTGGCCGAGGCGCGGGATCAGCTTGAACGAGTAGAAATCGTAGGCTGGTGCCAGAGGCTTCCAGACCCGGGAAAACTCGAGAACGAGCAGGCGCCCACCGGGACGCAGAACGCGCCGCATTTCCGCCAGCGCGAGATCCTTGTGCGTCATGTTGCGCAGGCCGAAGGCAACGGTCACGCAATCGAAATGATCATCCGGAAACGGCAGCTTCTCGGCGTCGCACTGCGCTACGGAGACGATGAAACCCTTGTCGCAGAGACGGTCACGGCCGCGGGCGAGCATCTCGTGATTGATGTCGGTGAGCCAGATCTCCCCGTCATCGCCCAGTTTCCTGGCGAACGCCAGAGCCAGGTCGCCGGTGCCGCCGGCGACGTCGAGTACGCGCCAGCCGGGTCGCACCCCGCTCCGGGCGATGGTGAACGCTTTCCAGATGCGGTGCAGTCCCGCCGACATCAGATCGTTCATCAGGTCGTAGCGCTCGGCCACGGAATCGAAAACGTCCGCGACGTGCCGCGCCTTCTGGTCCTCGGCGACCTGCTGGTAGCCGAAGTGGGTCGTGTTCCTGTCGCTCGTCATCTTCCTTGCTCGGCAGCGTTGTCGCTGTCAGTGTTTATTGCAGCCGCCTTGAGCCTTGGCGGCGAGTGGCGGCGGTTCCGGGGCATCGCGGCTGCCACCGGCAAGCTGCAGCCGATCAAGGTAGGCCTGCCAGAGCTGCTGCTGGTTCCTGCCCAGGTTGTAAAGCAGATCCCAAGAGTACAGCCCGCTGTCGTGCCCATCCGAGAATATCGGCCGGATGGCGTAGTTGCCGACCGACTCGACCCGTTCGATGTCCACATTGCGCTTGCCGACCTGTAGAACCTCCTGCCCGGGACCGTGCCCGCGTGCTTCCGCCGAAGGGGTGAAGACACGCAGGAACTCGTAGCTCAACTGGAACGACTCGCCATCCTCGAAGCTCACTTCGAGGACGCGCGAGCGCTGATGAAGCCTTATCTCGATCGGGATTCTGGTGCTTGCGTCCAGGCCAGCCATGCGTGTCTCGGTGGTGATTTGCGACGCGACATGATAGCGCAAAAGCAGGCTGGCTGACTGCGGCTCGACTGTTACAGCCAGCGCAGGCGAGCCGGCTGCGGCGCCGGCCACGCATCGGCATGGCGCTGGCGGCAGCCGGCGGCTCGGCTGCGGCCGCGTCGGCAGCGGCGCGCGTCTTGTTGCTCTGGCTAGAAAGTGACGAAGCTTACCCGTTCGAAATCTGGCCCATCGCCTGTCAGGTGCTGCAGCCGGACTCGCGTCATGCCCTGCTCGTAGACCTCGAGCACCCGTTGCGGGCGGTACCAGCCCCTGGGAATGATCAGCGTCGGCTCCGAACCCATCGCCGGCAATGCGGGCAGCAGGAAGGCACGGCTGAAGAGGGCGGATGCGTCGGCGTCAACACCCACCATCCGGGCAGCGATGGCTTGTGGCTTGCCCGGCAGGGCAGCGACACCGGCCATCAGGCTGCCGTCGGCCTCCTGCATCAGCCAGACCACCTGCGCCAGCAGGTACGCGTGGCCATCGTGCGGGCAGAGGGCGAGAAGCTGACCCGCCTCGATCCTGCCACCGGCAAGCGAGCGCAGCAGGCGGAAGCCATTGGCGCACTGATCGAGAACGCTCCAGCTGTCGAGGCGGAGTCCGAGCTGGGACTGGCGGACCTCCAGCATCTGGGTTGGGTCCAGCATGTGGCGAAAGGCGAACAGGTTGTCGAAATCCTGGCGCGAATAGGCGCTGCCGCTTTCCGGCTGAGCGAACTCGCTGCCCGAGACATGGAAGTGCATGCCAGCAAAGCCGGTACTCACCGCCGCGGTTCCGGCAGCATCATGGCGACGGAACCGGCGTCCGGAGCGCATGAGGCACCACGGGCGATGGAGTCGGTTGAGCAGGCGCTGGCACTGTGCGCTGCTGCAGTCCTCGCCGAGACCGAGTTGCGCCGGCGCGACCCTTTGCTGCAGTTGCGCCCTGGCGGCGCTGATCTGCATCGCCAGGCGAGAGCTGTCGAGGCGGCGAAGGTTGTCGGTCCGCTGGCCTGTCGGCGCGCCCCGCAACCCGGCATCGTGCATCAGATCGACGACCAGGGCGGGAAGTGGCTCGCCGTCGACGGGTTGCTGCAGGCTGACCAGCGGCGCCCAGTTGTTCGCCCAGCGGCGTACCAGGCCGAGATCGACGGTGGAAAGACTGTACGGGCCGGCAAGCTCGACCAGCAGCAGGGCGACGGTGGCCGCCATGCAATGCGTGCTGCGGCCATGGCAGTCGAGGGAGTCGGCGACCGGGAGGGTGGCGATGCCCCATTCCTCGGCACTCGCGTAGTATCCATGCACGTTCAGCCACAGCCCTGCGGGCAGTTGCTGGCGAGCCCGGAAGTGCTCGGTAATCGCCATGCCGGTGTAGTAGATGCAGCGATGCAGGATCAGCGCCAGGCGCTCGGCGTGCGCGACGCTGTCGCCCGGGCCCTGCAGCTGCGCGCAGTGGGCATAGGCGCGGGCGGCCTTCAGCCAGGTCGCGACTACCTGCCGGAAAGCCTCTTCCTCACCACGGCCCAAGGGCAGCGCTTTGTTCGTGTAGCGCCGTGCGAGTTCCTCCTCGATGAAGCAGAGGGAGATCCGCGTCTGCTCGAGGAGCTGCAGGTACACGTCGGCGGCTGGCGGGCTTTGCAACAAGCTGTCGAGAAAGCGGTTGAGCTCCCCTTCGGCACGCTCGGAGTTGGCGAGAGGAAGGCGGGAAAGAAGCTCGAACCCGCTCTGCAGGTCGGCGATTCTCAACCCCGCCGGGACTTCCGCAAGAGCTGCATTCATCCTGTTCTCTCCTTTCTGTTCCACGGTCGGCGGACTAACGGGTGCGCAGGGCGTTGATGATCTGGTCCGCCAGGCAGCGCCCTTCGATCTCCAGGCGGCGTGGGGCATGTGCGCGCTGCGGCGTGGCCCAGACCGGATTCGGGAAGTGCCTGTCATCGCGCCAGCGAGGAATCACGTGCCAATGCAAGTGCGGAGTCATGTTGCCAAGGCTCGCAAGATTGATCTTGTCGGGCTGGTAGAGGGCACGAATGGCCTTCTCGACGCCAAACAGGACATGCATCAGGCGTATCCGTTCGTCTTCGCTCAGATCGGTCATTTCGCGCACATGGCGGTTGAGGATGACGCGGCAGAAGCCTGGGTAGTCGGGATCTCCGACGGCCACGACGCGACACAGTTCGCTCTCCCAGATCAACTCACCGCCAGGTGACTGGCACAGCTCGCAATCCTCGACTCGGTGTTCAAGCACCTGCAGACTCCTTGTTAATCTGGTGGCGCTACGGCGCCGGTTTGAGGCGAACGATACGCACGCCGGTCGACGGGCGTTAGGAAATAGGTCACAGACCTGAACAGGGAAAGCAAAGGCTTGCGACAGAAGTCACACGCCGTCGGTCACGTGGCCCTCGCGCGTGCGGCGCCGCTTGCGCGTGGCCGTGCGAGCCGTTGCGTGTCCGCGCTGCCAGAGCAGCACGCCGCCTGGCAGGCGAGCGGAGAATGGCGGTTGGCAAGCGGCCGGCCTCGCCGCAGGCCGCGTTGCACGACGGCGATGCGGGCGTCGGCGGCGGCAGGGTGCGCGCGCCGGCGGGGTGTGCGGGCAGGTCCTAGAGGAGGACCCGCTCGATGCCGCCGTCGGTGGCAGCGCGGACGTAGCGCGCCATCCAGTCCTCGCCGAGCAGCCGGCGGGCGATTTCGACGACGATGTAGTCGGCCACGGTATCGGCGTCGCCGTTGTAGCGCGACAGGCCCTGCAAGCATGAAGGGCAGGCGGTCAGGAGCTTGACTTCACCAGAGAAACCCGTGCCGCGCAGCCTGCCGGCAGCCCTTTCGATCTCTTCCTGCTTGCGGAAGCGCACCTGCGTTGAGACGTCGGGGCGGGTCACCGCCAGGGTTCCGGACTCGCCGCAGCAGCGCTCGGAGAGTTCGACCGGCTGCCCCATCAACTGGTTGACCACCCGGATTCCCGACATCGTGCGCATCGGCGCGTGGCACGGATCGTGGTACAGGTAACGGCTGCCGGCGATGCCGTCGAGACGGACACCTTTCTCCAGAAGGTACTCGTGAATGTCGAGCAGGCGGCAGCCGGGGAAAATCTGCTCGAAGTGATACTTCTCGAGCTGGTCCATGCAGGTGCCGCAGGAGACGATGATCGTCCTGATGTCGAGATAATTCAGCGTGTTGGCAACGCGGTGAAAGAGGACCCGGTTGTCGGTCGTGATCGCCCGGCCCTGGTCGGCTTCGCCGGCCGCAGTCTGCGGATAGCCGCAGCACAGGTAGCCCGGGGGCAGAACGGTCTGGGCGCCGATCTCCCAGAGCATTGCCTGGGTCGCCAGACCGACCTGCGAGAACAGCCGCTCCGAGCCGCAGCCAGGGAAGTAGAAGACCGCGTCGCCGTCGTAATCGACGGCGGCAAGCTTGCGCGGGTCGCGGATGATCGGCACGATCCGGTCGTCCTCGATGTCGAGCAGCGCGCGCGCCGTCCGCTTCGGCAGCCCGCCCGGCATTGGCTTGTTGATGAAATGGATGATCTGCGCGCGCAGCGGCGGAGTCCCCAGGGTTGCCGGCGGCTGCCGGGTCTGGGTCCGCAGCAGGCCCAGCCAGGTGGCACCCCGGTGTGCGAGGCGCTGCGCCCGGTATCCCCAGTCGATCATCAGCTTGCGCACGAGCCTGATCGTCGCCGGGTCCTTCATCGTCAGAAAGGCCATCGCTGCCGCCTTGGCGGGGACGAACCTCTTTCGTCCCTGTTCGCGCAGAAGGTTGCGCATGCCGATCGAGACGTTGCCGAAGTCGATGTCGACCGGGCACGGGTTGACGCACTTGTGGCAGATCGTGCAGTGGTCGGCGACGTCGCTGAACTCGTCGAAATGGCGGAGCGAGACGCCGCGTCGGGTCTGCTCCTCGTAGAGGAAGGCCTCGATCAGCAGCGACGTCGCGAGGATCTTGTTGCGCGGCGAGTAGAGCAGGTTGGCGCGCGGCACGTGCGTCGAGCACACCGGTTTGCACTTGCCGCAGCGCAGGCAGTCCTTGACCATCGCCGCGATGTTGCCGATCTCGGACTGCTCCATGATCAGCGATTCGGTGCCGAGCAGCGAGAAGGAAGGTGTGTACGCCCTGCTCAGGTCGCCGCCGGGAAGCAGCTTGCCCTTGTTGAAATGACCGGCGGGATCGACTCTCGACTTGTAGTCGCGAAACGGCTGCATCTCGGCGTCGCTGAGGAACTCCAGCTTGGTCATGCCGATCCCATGCTCGCCGGAGACGACGCCGTCGAGTTCGCGCGCCAGGCGCATGATGCGTTCGACGACCGCGTAGGCCGCCTGCAGCATCTCGTAGTCATCCGAGTTGACCGGTATGTTGGTGTGCACGTTGCCGTCACCGGCGTGCATGTGCAGGGCGACGAACAGGCGGCTGCGCAGCACGCGGCGCTGGATCGTCGCGACCTCCTCGAGCACCGGGCGATAGACGACGCCATCGAAGATTCCCGCGAGCTGCGGCCTGAGTTCGGTTTTCCACGAAGCGCGCACCGAGTAGTCCTGCAGGCGATGGAAGAGTGTTGCCGCTGGTGCCCGGTTGCGCAGCGGCCCGGCGCGAATGCCGAAGCGGTCGAAGTGCTTTTCCGCTTCCGCCAGCGGCAGGTCGAGGTGGTCGAGCAGCCATTGCCAGCGACCGCGCACGCTGCTCACCGCCTCGAGAGCGGTACCTCGCCGCTCGCCGACCAGCGCCTCCGCGTCGAGGGCGGCGTCGCCCTGATGCAGCGGCAGGCTGCCGCGCAGGAAACGCTCCAGCGCATCGCACAGGGCCAGCTTGTTGCGTAGCGACAGCTCGATGTTGATGCGCTCGATGCCGTCGCAGTACTCACCCATGCGCGGCAGCGGGATCACCACATCCTCGTTCAGCTTGAAGGCGTTCGTATGACGGGAGATGGCGGCGGTGCGCGCGCGGTCGAGCCAGAACTTGCGCCGCGTTTCGGCGTCGACGGCGATGAAGCCCTCGGCGCTGCGCAGGTTGCACAGCCGTACGACCTCCGAGGCGGCGCGCATCACCGCCGCTTCATCGTCACCGACGATGTCGCCGAGCAGCACCATCTTCGGCCGCCCGGCCGTTTCCGCCCGGCGCTTGGCTTTGGTGGCGTAGCCGACGGCGCGCAGGTAGCGCTCGTCGAGGTGTTCGAGGCCGGCGAGCAGGACCCCGCTTTGCCTGCCGGCCCCGCCAGGCTTGAAGTGATCCGTGATCTCGATGATCGCCGGCACCGCCTCGCGCACCTGGCCGAAGAACTCCAGGCAGACGGTGCGCGTGTGCCGCGGCATCTGATGCAGGATCCACCGGGCGGCGACGATCAGGCCGTCGGTTCCCTCTTTCTGCACCCCGGGCAGACCCGCCAGGAACTTGTCGGTGACATCCTTGCCGAGACCGCTGCGGCGAAACTGCGCTCCGGGAACCGCCAGGATTTCGGGTTCGCCATAGGGGGTCCGTCCATCACCCCGCAGGCGCCGGATCTCGAAGCGCACCAGTTCCTGTTCGTGGATCTTGCCCAGGTTGTGATCGAGGCGCGTGATCTCCACCTCGTGCCCGGTGGCATCGACCATCTTCCACCAGGCCAGATTGTCGAGCGCGGTGCCCCAGAGCACGGCTTTCTTGCCACCGGCGTTCATCGCGATGTTGCCGCCGATGCACGAGGCCTCGGCCGACGTCGGGTCGACGGCAAAGACGCGGTCGGCAGCGGCGGCTGCCTCGGCGACGCGGGCGGTGACGACTCCGGCGCCGGTGCGGATGGTGGCGCAGGGCCGGTCGCAGCCGGGCAGCGCCAGCTCCTCGACGGCGCCGAGGTCGATCAGTTTTTCGGTGTTGATGACGGCTGCGAACGGTGTCAGCGGAATCGCGCCGCCGGTGTAGCCGGTGCCGCCGCCGCGCGGGATGATGCTCAGGCCGAGTTCGATGCAGTCACGGACCAGCGGCGCGATCTCCGCCTCGGTGTCCGGATGGAGGACGACAAAGGGATACTCGACGCGCCAGTCGGTTGCGTCGGTCACATGCGAAACGCGCGCCAGTCCGTCGAAGGCGATGTTGTCGCGGCGTGTGTGCCTGACGAGTACGCGGGCGGCCCGGGCGCGCAGCCGGGCCGTCTCGGCGAAGTGCCGTTCGAAGTCATCCACTGCCTGGCGGGCAGCGACCAGCAGTTGCTGCACGCGACTGTTGCCGTGCCGGCGCTTTTCGATCTCGCGCAGGCGATGGCGCAGCGCCTCGACCAGCGCATCGCGGCGCGCGCCATTGGCGAGCAGATCGTCCTCGAGGTAGGGGTTGCGCTGCACCACCCAGATGTCGCCGAGCACCTCGTAGAGCATCCGTGCCGACCGGCCGGTGACTCGCTCGGCGCGCAACTCGTCGAGCAGTGCCCACATGTGGTCTCCGAGCAGGCGAATGACGATTTCGCGATCGGAAAACGAAGTGTAGTTGTAGGGAATCTCGCGCAGGCGTGCGTTCATGCATGTTCCCGGCCGCTGCCAAAGGGCGCATTCTAACGTACTGCAATGCAGCATCGCAGGACTCGCGGGTTGCCGTCAACCGCAACCCTCAAGCATTGCAGTCTCGCTGCCGTAAGCTAAGATGCCGGCACGAGCGCGTGTTCAGTGGTCTGACGAGGAGGAAACAATCCAGATGGCAACCTGTCACCATGCCGTCCCGCGTGGCGGGCCGCGGTTGCTCATGCCGCGGCCGGAACGGGCGTGATGCCTGCCACACCCACCGAGGAGGCGGCTGCCGGCGGCGGCGGGAGCCGTTCCGCGGCTGGCCTGCGCGAGGATCTCCTGCACCACGACCCGCTGCTGGCGTGCCTCGTCGAGTTGACGCGACTCTATGGCCGACCGAGTACACGCGCAGCGTTGTCGGCCGGGCTGCCGCTGGGCGCCGAGCGGCTGACGCCTTCGCTCTTTGCCCGCGCGGCGTCACGCGCGGGAATGGCCAGCCGGATCGTCCGCCGCTCTCTTGACCGCATCGATGGCAGCCTGCTGCCGGTGATCCTGCTGCTCGAGGGTGACGAAGCCTGTGTTCTCCTCGGTTGGGACGACGCCGGCGAGACGGCTCGCCTGCTCTTCGCCGAGACCGGGCAGGGAGAGGTACTGCTGCGACGAGCAACACTGAACGAGCGCTATCTCGGCATCGCCATCTTTGCCCGGCCACGCTTCAGCTTCGATGCCCGTACGCCGGAGGTCGGCCAGGTGGCGGATCGCCACTGGTTCTGGGGGGCCCTGCTCGAACAGCGAGGCCTGTACCGCGACGTCCTCGGTGCCGCGCTGCTGGTCAACGTCTTCGCCGTCGTGATGCCGCTCTTCGTCATGAACGTCTACGACCGCGTCGTTCCCAACAACGCCACCGACACCCTCTGGATGCTGGCGCTTGGCGTGCTCCTGGTGATCGCCATGGACTACATGCTGCGTCTGCTGCGCGGCCGTTTCATCGACCTCGCCAGCGCCCGCATCGACGTCAAGCTGTCGGCGCTGATCATGGAGCGGGTTCTCGGCATGCGCCTCGAGACCAAACCGGCATCGGTGGGCTCCTTCGCCGCCAACCTGCGTTCGTTCGAGTCGGTTCGCGATTTCATCGCTTCGGCCACCGTCTCGGCGTTGATCGATCTGCCCTTCGCGCTGATCTTCCTGCTGCTGATCGTCTGGATTGCCTGGCCTCTGGTCCTGATCCCGCTGCTTGGTCTGATCGTTGGCGTGGTCTACGCTTATCTCGTCCAGCACCGGATGCACGAACTGGCTGAAACGACCTACCGCGCCACGGCGCAGCGCAATGCCGCATTGATCGAGAGCCTGACGGCGCTGGAAACGATCAAGACGCAGAGTGCCGAAGGCGTCGTTCAGGACAAGTGGGAGCGGACGACGGCGTTCCTCGCTCGCAGTGGCGTGCAGTTGCGCCTGCTGTCGTCGTCGGCCAGCAACGGCGCGGCGGCGGTGACGCAGGTGGTGAGCGTCGCACTGGTGATCGCCGGCGTCTACCTGATCCAGGAACGCCTGCTGACGATGGGTGGGCTGATCGCCATCAGCATGCTCGGCGGCCGCGCCATCGCGCCGCTGGCGCAGGCGGTCGGACTGTTGATGCAGTACCAGAATGCGCGCATGGCACTGTCCACACTCGACAGGATGATGGCGCAGCCGATCGAACGCCCGGACGCGACGGCATTCGTGCACCGGCCGGAACTGAGCGGCGAGATCGAATTCCGCGACGTCTCGTTCAGCTACCCCGAACAGGGCGAAGCGGCTTTGCGCAACGTCTCGCTGCATATCGCGCCGGGGGAACGCGTCGTCATCATCGGGCGCACCGGTTCGGGCAAGAGCACGCTGCAGAAACTGATGCTCGGGCTCTACCAGCCCAGCAGCGGCGTCGTCCGCATCGACGGCATCGACCTGCGCCAGCTCGACCCGGCCGACCTGCGGCGCAACATCGGTTGCGTCGGCCAGGATGCGACCCTCTTCTACGGCACCCTGCGGGAAAACATCGCCATCGGCGCACCTTATGCCGACGATGAGGCGATCGTTGCCGCGGCCGAGGTCGCTGGCCTGGCGGGGTTCGTCAATCGCCATCCGAAGGGCTTCGACATGCTCATCGGCGAGCGCGGGGAATCGCTTTCGGGAGGTCAGCGGCAGGAGGTGGCGATCGCCCGCGCGGTCTTGCTGGATCCGCCGATCCTGTTGTTCGACGAACCGACCAGCGCGATGGATTTCTCGACCGAACAGGGTTTCAAGGAACGCCTGATGCGCTTTGCCGCCCACAAGACGGTGGTCGTCGTCACCCATCGGACCAGCCTGATCGACCTCGCGACGCGGATCATCGTCGTTGACGACGGGCGGATCGTCGCCGACGGACCGCGCGAACAAGTCGTCGCTGCCCTGCAGTCGGGGCGGGGCGGGCGGGGGGGGGGGGGGGGGAGGGGGGGAGGGCGCGGCCGCCCGCGCCGAAAAGCAACCCCCCGCCCCCCCCCCCCCCCCCCCCCACCCGGGGGGCCCCCCCCCCCCCCTCCCGGCCCTTTTTTTTCCTCTTTCCCCCCCCCCGCTTGCGCTCCGCCCGGGGGCCCCCCCCCCCCCCCCCCCCCCCCCCCCCCGCGTGCGCGGGGGGGGGGGGGGNNGTTTCGAGGCCGACAGTGACTACGCCATCCTGCAGCAGGAGCCGCTGCGGGCGCGTGTTCTGCTGAAGTCGATTGCGGTCGCCTTCGCGGTGTTCGTCATGTGGGCAGCGGTGACGCAGGTTGACGAGGTGACGCGTGGTGAGGGCAAGGTCATTCCGTCCCGCCAGTTGCAGGTGCTGCAGAGTCTCGACGGTGGTGTCGTGGACGAGATCCTGGTTCACGAGGGTGATATCGTCGAGCCCGAGCAGATCCTGCTGCGCATTGACCAGACGCGCTTTGTTTCGTCGGTGCGCGAGAGTCGCGTGCAATACACGGCGCTGGTGGCCAAGGCCGCGCGCTTGCGGGCCCTCGCCGAAGGTGTCGTGTTCACGATCCCGGACGAGGTCCTGAAGGAAGACCCGAAGACTGCCGAAGAGGAGCGGCGCCTGTACGAGTCCCGGCGCAGCGAACTCGAAACGACGATCTCGATCGCTCGCCAGCAACTGGCGCAGCGTCAGCAGGAACTGGTCGAGGTGCGCGCCCGACACGAACAGGCGACCAAGGCGCACGAACTGGCGGCACGGGAACTCGCGGTGACGAAGCCGTTGATCGGCTCGGGCGCCGTCTCGGAAGTCGAACTGCTGCGCCTCGAGCGCGACGTTGCGCGCTTCCGTGGCGAGCGCGAGATGGCTGCGGCGCAGATCGGCCGGCTGCAGTCGGCCATCAACGAGGCCAACCGCAAGATCGAGGAGGTCGCCCTCGCCTTTCGCAATGAAGCGGGCAAGGAACTGGGCGAGACGATGGCCCGCCTGAACAGCCTCGCCGAGGGTGGTGTCGGCCTCTCCGACAAGGTCAGCCGGTCGGTGTTGCGCTCGCCGGTGAAGGGGACGGTCAAGCGCCTGCTGGTCAATACGGTCGGTGGTGTGGTCCAGCCGGGCAAGGACATCGTCGAAATCGTCCCGCTGGAAGACAACCTCCTGCTCGAAGCGCGGGTCCATCCGCGCGACATCGCCTTCCTGCATCCCGGTCAGAAAGCCGTCGTCAAGTTCACTGCCTACGACTTCGCCATCTACGGTGGTCTCGAAGGCCAACTCGAGCACATCGGTGCCGACACCGTGATCGACGACAAGGGCAATGCCTTCTACATCGTCCGCGTGCGGACGCACCAACCGACACTCGGCAACAACCTGCCGGTCATCCCCGGCATGGTGGCCGAGGTCGACATCGTCACCGGCGAGAAGAGCGTCCTCTCGTACCTCCTGAAGCCGGTTCTTCGCGCCAGGGCACGTGCCTTCTCGGAACGCTGATTGATGCGCCAGGTCTTTGTCTCATCCGACGCGCGGCAGCGTGACTGTTGGCGGCAAGCCTTCCCGGACTTGGTCGTGGGCTACCTGGAGGCAGTGCCAGCCGATGCTGCGATCGTCTGGGTACTGTTGCCAGCCGGGCGGGATGCAGCCGCACTGGTGGCGCAACTGCAGCCTGCTCTCGCTGGGCGCCCGCTCGTCATCCTGGCTGACGAGCCGGACGAGGAATCGGCATTGGCTGCGTTCAATGCCGGCGCTGCCGGCTTCTGCAACGGCCATGCCGCGGCGGCCGTCCTGCAGCAGGTGGCGGCCGTCGTCGGCAGCGGTGGCATCTGGATCGGTCAGGACTTGATGAAGCGCCTGCTGGCGGCGACTGCCAGGCTGTTCGGCGAGCGCGAGACGGCGAGTGCGGCGTGGCGCGGCAAGCTCACCCCGCGCGAGCAGGAGGTGGCCCTGGCGCTTGCCAAAGGAGCCAGCAACAAGGAGATCGCTCGCCAGTTCGACATCAGCGAGCGGACCGTCAAGTTTCACGTCAGCGCCCTGCTCGACAAGCTGGCCGTGCGCGACCGTCTGCAGCTTTCGCTGATCGTCAATGGCGTAGACATCGGCGCTTGAACCTGTGCCGCGCCGTAGCGGCTCCCGTACTTCAGTACAGTAGGCGCGCCCGGCGTTGTGGCCTATCGTGTGCGTTCCCCAACTTCGTCTCGAGAGTTCGCCATGGCTGATCTGATCCCGGTGGCACGCGTGTCCGCAATCCAGGGCAAGGCATACATCAAGCAGCCGGATGGCAGTCTGCGGCCGTTGCAGGTGGGCGACGTGATTTTCGAAGGCGACATCATCGTCGCCGCCAGCGCCAGCCGTGTCGAGTTGGGTACACCTGATGGCCGCGTTCTTGTCCTGCGTGCGAACGAGACGCTGACGATGGATGGCGAAGTCAGCGTGGCGCTGCCGCCGGACCGCACAGAAGCTGCCCTGACTTCTGGAACAGCCGACGTCAGCAGAGTGATCAAGGCGATCGCCAGCGGGGAGAGTCTGGACGAGTTGCTGGACGAAACGGCCGCCGGAACAGGTACGCCGGGAGCAGACGGCGGACCGAGCTTTGTCCGCCTGCTGCGGATTGCCGAGAGTGTGGACCCGCTTGCCTTCGAGTTCGGCACTGGACGAGGCCGCGTCATCGAGGAGGCTGGTGGTGGCGCGGTCAGTGCCGGGGAGGGACTCCTGGCGTTGGCTGAGATCAGCCTCGCGGNNGTGTCGAGTTGGGTACACCTGATGGCCGCGTTCTTGTCCTGCGTGCGAACGAGACGCTGACGATGGATGGCGAAGTCAGCGTGGCGCTGCCGCCGGACCGCACAGAAGCTGCCCTGACTTCTGGAGCAGCCGACGTCAGCAGGGTGATCAAGGCGATCGCCAGCGGGGAGAGTCTGGACGAGTTGCTGGACGAAACGGCCGCCGGAACAGGTACGCCGGGGGCAGACGGCG
>DDUX01000140.1:0-225 GCA_002345025.1 Candidatus Accumulibacter iunctus
TGGCTCGCTGTCCACTGATCCTCTTCCCTCCGCCCTTGAACTTTCGCGCCGCGGCCTCGCCGCGGCGTTTTTTCTTTGATCCGGGCATGTGCTGGCGCACGGGCATCCTCGTCCGACCGGGAGTCGCCCCGGCTCGCGGAGCGGCGTAGGGTCGTCCATGGCCACGGTCTTTCTCGACGGTCGTTTCATCAGCCAGAATGAAGCCCGTGTCTCGGCCTTTGACGC
>DDUX01000140.1:483-9961 GCA_002345025.1 Candidatus Accumulibacter iunctus
AGCCCGTGTCTCGGCCTTTGACGCGGGGTTGCAGCACGGGGTAGGTCTGTTCGAGTCGCTGACCGGGGGTGTTGGCTCGGACGGCGCCCCGTGGGCGCTGCACCTTGAGGAGCACCTTGAACGCCTGGCGCTGTCCGCGTCGGAACTCGGTCTTGTATCGGGGCTGCGCGACGAACGGCGGCCGTCAGGCCGCAGCAGCGAGCGGCGCGACGGGCGTGACAGGCACGGCAGTGAACGCCCGCAGCAGGTCGCCGCCGACGGTTTCGACTTCAGCAAGCCGTACGAAAGCGCCGTGCCGCATCCGCTTTCGACCACCGCGGCTGGCGAAGGCGGCAGGCTCCCGGCACACGGCGAACATCCGCACAAGACCCGCCGTCCGGTTGCTGCCTTACTGGGCGGCCTGGGACGCAAGTAAGCCTGGTTGGGCCGCTGTCCCCGCTGCCTGCTCCGATGCCGCCGCGTCGACGATCTTGAGGATCGCCAGCGAGATGTTGTCGCCGTCGCCATTGCCGAGTGCGCGTGCGCGCCCGATCAGGAGTTCCGACGCTTCGCGCGCCGAAGAGCAACCGCTGATCACCCACGCCAGTTCCTGATCGCTGAAATAGGCCCACAGGCCGTCCGAGCAGAGCAGGAAGGTGTCGCCGGGCTGCAGGCTGGTCGTCTCGCCAAGAGCGATCTTTGGCAGCTCGACGCCACCAAGCGAAGTCAGCAGGATGTTGCGGTTGGGATGAACCAGCGCCTGCTCGGGTGTCAGCCGACCCTGCACGACGAGTTGCTCGACATAGGAATGGTCGGTGCTGCGAAAGACCATGCGGTCGCCACGAAAATGGTAGAGGCGACTGTCACCGCAGTGCGCCCAGCTCACCTTGCCCGGTTGCAGGAGCAGCATGACCGCGGTGCTGTGCGGGTCCTTCTCGTTGATGAAACGCGACGCCTTGATCAGCATGTGCGCCTCATTGAAGCTCGACTCGAGCAGCGTCCGAGCCGAATCGGTACGTGCCGAAAACCCCTCGAGATTGTTGCGTGCGGTGTGGATCACCTGCTTCGCGGCGATCACCCCGCCGGTATGGCCTCCCATGCCGTCCGCCACCACGGCGAGGACGACCCCGCCGCCACGGGGATGCGGCACGATGACGGCGCGGTCCTGCTGTTCGCGGCGATCGCCCTGATGCTGGGCGACGCAGGCATCAACTGAAATCCCCATGTCCCTCGTCTCTTGCTGTTACTGGCCACTGCCGCACGGTCCGCGCCCCCCTCGCCCGTCCCACAGCAGTCTGAACGCGCCGCCGTCTGCCGACCCGATCGACTTTCAGAGGGACACCCGCCGCAGTTCCTCCGGCCGTGGCAGATGGCCACTGCGATCCGGATTGCGCTCGATGAATACGCGATGGGCAGCGACAACGAGCAAATGAACCTCCTCGGCGCTCAGCTCGGGAAAGTTCTCACGCACGATGCGGTACGCGAGATGCTCGAGCGGCTGGCCAGCCCAGCCCTGGTCGGGATCGAAGAACGGTTCGATCATCTCGAACGCAGCGTCGAACAGCGAACGCAGGCGCAGCCTGTACCGCCTTTCGCTCTCGTGCCCGGCTGGCTGCCCAACGTCTTCCACGCTCATTCCCCTGTTCCTCCGGGAGCACCGGCTCAACCGTTGTCCCTGCGCGCACAGCCTCCGCCGCAGGATCGCGGTGGTCCTGCTCTGCCCTCCTGGCGACGAATTCTAGCGCTTTCGGCGGACCATGGGGGGAGTGAATCGGATCCGGATTCAGACATCGCCGACCCGCCCGCGGTACCAGAAGTCGCCCGCCGCATCGACGACCGCCAAGTCACCGGTACGGACCCAGCCATCACCGACAGGGCTCGCGGCGGTCGCGTCGGGTCCCTGCCAGTGGCCCAGCAGCAGCGCCGGATCGTCTTCGCCGTCACACTGCCGATGCGCCGCAAGCTCGCCGACTTCCCCGGCCCCGAGAACCCTGCCCTGGCGGTCGAGGACAGAGACCCGATGACCGGGATACGGTCGCCCGAGCGAACCCGCACTGGTCGGCCAGCGCGACGCGCAGTGGCCGAGGAGGCCGGTCATCCCGGTGCGACACCAGAGCTGGCTGATCGGCAGACCGAGCTGCTCCTGCGCCCAGTTACGGGTCGGCTCGGTCAGCGGCCCGTCGCTGCTCACCAGTGTGCGCAGGTCGAGATCGTAGGTCGCCCGCGGCTCCGGCACGGTGTGCTGCATCATCTGCAGCGCCAGCGGCTCGAGCAGGCAGTTGCGCACCGCGTAGCGCTGCAGCAGGGCGAACGCCTTGCCGGCTTCGATGGGCCCGTTGTACGCCAGCAGCGGCCGACCGAAATGCCAGGTCGCCAGGAGGCCCTGCCAGAGGCCACCGCTGCTCGCCCAGTCAAGGGGGGACCAGAAGAGATCGCCCGCCTGCGGGAACGAGTCGTGCACGCAGACGTAGGCGCCCAGATTGCCAAGCAGCGTCCGCTGCGCCATCAGCACCCCCTGCGCCCTGCCCGAAGCGGCTCCTGAGTAGAGAAGCAGCGCCGCATCGCCAGCTGCCGTGCGTGCCGGTGTGTAGCGTGGCGAAGCGTGCTCGACCACCTCGGCCCAGGGCTTGACTGCCTTGCCGACGGCGGCGCCGACACCGACCACATGCCGCAAGGCCGGCAGCCGGTGGCGGACCTGCGCCAGTCGTGGCAGCGCCGTCTCGTCGACAATGGCCAGATGGGCTGCCGAATCACCCAGCCGGTGTTCAAGCGCATCCGGCCCGAGTTGCGGTGCGAGCGGCACCGTGATGGCACCCATCTGGTTGATCGCGACATGCGCGATGGCGCTTTCGGGGCGTTGCGGCAGAATGACGGCGACGCGGTCGCCCGCTACCGTCGCCAGCGCCGCCAGGACGTTGGCGAGGCGATTGGCTTCGCGCTGGATGTCCCAGAAGCTGTGCGCCGAAGTGAAGCCGCTCGCGTCCTCGTAGTACAGCGCGAAACGACCGCGGTCGCCGGCCCAGCGACCGCAGACATCGGCGGCGATGTTGAAATGCTCGGGAACGCGCCAGCGGAAGTCGCGGCAGCCCTCAGGACAATCGCCCGCCTGGCTGTCGCTCGTCATCGTCTGCCTGCCCTTCGTCGCCGCCGTGCTGCCACTCAGGAAGCCATGTTCAGGCGTTCGTCGATGAGCTCGATCCAGTGGCGTACCGGGGTCGCGCTACCGCTCTGCAGGTGCGTCTGACAACCGATATTGGCGGTGACGAGAAATGCCGGCCCGCCGGCGTTCATCGCCGCCAGCTTGTTGTTGCGCAATTGCGTCGCCAGCACCGGCTGGCTGATCGAATAGGTGCCCGCCGAACCGCAGCACAGGTGCGGGTCGGCAACCGGCGACAACTCGTAGCCGGCGGCGACGAGCAGGCTCTCGACGACGCCGCGGATCTTCTGCGCGTGCTGCAGCGTGCACGGCGAATGGAAGGCGACCCGCTGACCACCGCCGCCAGCGGCCGCGTGCAGCAGTTCGACAAGACGGTCGCGCTCGCCGGCGAGGATCTCGGACGCGTCGCGCGTCAGTTGCGCGATACGTTCCGCCTTCGCCGCATAGGCCGGGTCATGCCGCAGCAGTTCGCCGTAGGCCCGCACGTGCTCGCCGCAACCCGAAGCGGTCATCACGAAAGCCTCGACGCGGCCGCTCTCGACTTCCGGCCACCAGGCGTCGATGACCTGCCGCATGTCGTCGAGCGCCTTCTCCTGCGCATGCAGGTGATAGCGCAGAGCGCCGCAGCAGGCAGCCCCCGGAACCTCGACGAGCTCGACGCCGAGACGGTCAAGGACACGTGCCGTCGCGGCATTGGTGTTGGGAGTCAGCGTTGGCTGCACGCAGCCGGCGAGCGCGACCATCCGGCGCCGATGCCCGGCCGGTCGCGGCCACGGCCTGGCGCCACCAGGAGCGGCGGTCGGCACCTTGTCGGCCAGCACGCGCGGCAACAGCGGCCGTATCAGCTGGCCGACACGCACTGCCGGCCGGAAGATCCAGTTGCGCGGCAGCGCCTCGCAGAGCAGGAAGCGCGTCGCCCGCGCCGCCAGCGAACGCGGCACCCTTTGCTCGACGACTTCGCGCCCGATCTCGAGCAGTCGGTGATACTTCACGCCCGACGGACAGGTCGTCTCGCAGGAACGGCAGCTCAGACAGCGGTCGAGGTGCAGTTGCGTCGTCTTGCTGACCGATTCTCCTTCGAGCATCTGCTTGATCAGGTAGATGCGGCCGCGCGGCCCGTCGAGCTCGTCGCCCAGCAACTGGAAGGTCGGGCAGGTGGCGGTGCAGAAGCCGCAATGAACGCAGCTGCGCAGAATGGCGTCGGCCTCACGGCCGGCCGGCGTGTCCCTGATGAAATCGGCTAGATTGGTCTGCATGGTCGGCGATCTCTCAGAGGTCCGGATACATCCGGCCGGGATTGAAAATCCGCAGCGGATCGAAGGCCTGCTTCAGGTTGCGATGAATCCTCGCCAGCGGCTCGGACAGCGGTTGGAAGACGCCCACCGCGGCCTTCAGCGCCGCGTCGCCGCGGAACAGGGTGGCATGCCCACCGGCCTTGGCGGCAGCCGCCCGGACGGCTGCCGCGTCAGCGCCGCGCAGCCAGCGTTGCGCGCCGCCCCACTCGATCAGGGTCGGCCCCAGCCCCGGCGGTGGCGCCACCGACGGCAGACCGAGGCGCCAGAGCGGACCTTCGCCGGCAAAGAAGGCGTGCTCGTGCTCGCGCAGGGCCTGCCAGAAGGCAGCGGCATCGGCAGCGGCCAGCAGTTCGCCGCCCAGCGTCCGCTGCGCTGCCGCGACGGCCGCCGCTGCTCCCGAAAGACGCAGCGTGAGGACGCCCTCATGCCAGGCGGAAGCCGAAATCGGCAACGGTCGCCCCCCCCACTGATTGAGCCGCTGCAGTGCCGCCGCCTCGTCGATGGCGAAGCGCAGGCTGCATTCGGCGACCGGCTGCGGCAGGACCTTCAGCGACACCTCGAGGATCACCCCGAGGGTGCCGAGACTGCCGGCAAGCAGGCGCGGCACGTCGTAGCCGGCGACATTCTTCATCACCTGACCGCCGAAGGTGAGAATCTGGCCCCGCCCGTCGAGCAGGCGGACACCGAGGACGAAGTCGCGCACGGCGCCCATTGCCTGCCGCCGTGGTCCCGACAGACCACACGCCAGCATGCCGCCGACCGTCGCCTGCGAGCCGAAATGCGGCGGCTCGCACGGCAGCCACTGTCCTTTCGCGGCCAGCGTCGCCGCCAGATCGGCGAGACGGGTACCGGCACGCGCAGTGACGACGAGTTCGGTTGGCTCGTAAGCGACGATCCCCCGGTACTCGCCAACGGCGAAGGGCTCGCCGGTCTCGACACCGCCGTAGAACGCCTTGCTGCCGCCGCCGCGTATCGCAAGCTTGCCACCGCGCGCACCAGCCTCGCCGATTCGGCCAAGCCAGCTGTCGATCAGCGCGTCCATCACGACCTCGCCGACGCAGCTGCGGTGCCGACGCGCGCCTGCGTGTATTCACGACAGCGTGCGAGGGTTGGCACACCCTTGCCCGGATTGAGCAGGCCACGCTCGTCAAAGGCCGCCTTGAGACGGTGAAAGGTGTCGATCTCCGCCAGACTGAACTGCTCGGCCATGAGCATGATCTTTTCGACACCGACGCCATGCTCGCCGGTGATGGTGCCACCGAAACGGACCGAGAGTTCGAGGATCTCGGCCCCGAAAGCGGCCGCCCGATCGAGCTCCCCGGGCTGGTTGGCGTCGTACATGATCAACGGGTGCAGATTGCCATCGCCGGCGTGGAAGACATTGGCGCAGCGCAGCGCGTACTTCGCGGACAGCGCGTCGATCGCTTCGAGCATCTCCGCCAGTCGCCGCCGCGGTATCGTGCCATCCATGCACAGATAGTCCGGAGTCAGGCGACCGACCGCCGGAAAGGCCGCCTTGCGCCCGGCCCAGAAGCGCAGCCGTTCGCTTTCGTTCTGCGACACGCGGATGCCGGTGGCGCCGCTATTCTCGATCACCGCCTGCATGCGACCGATTTCCTCGGCCACCTCCTCCGGCGTGCCGTCGGATTCGCACAGCAGGATCGCTTCGGCCTGCAGGTCATAGCCGGCGTTGACGTAGGGTTCGACGGCTTGCGTCGCCTTCCTGTCCATCATCTCGAGCCCGGCCGGGATGATGCCGGCAGCAATGATGCTGGCAACGGCGTCGCCAGCCTTGCGGACGTCGTCAAACGAGGCGATGACCACCCGCGCGAGTTCCGGCTTCGGCGTCAGCTTGACGGTGACCTCGGTGATCATCGCCAGCAGTCCTTCCGATCCGTTGAGCAGCGCCAGCAGATCGTAGCCGGGGGCATCTAGAGCCGCGTTGCCAAATTCGACGATGTCGCCGGCAATCGTCAGTCCGCGCACCCGCAACACGTTGTGGACGGTCAGTCCGTACTTCAGGCAATGCACGCCGCCGGCGTTCTCGGCGACATTGCCACCGATCGTGCACGCGATCTGCGACGACGGGTCGGGCGCGTAATAGAGGCCATAGGGCGCCGCAGCCTCGGAGACCGCCAGGTTGCGCACGCCGGGCTGGACGATGGCGGTGCGCGACAGCGGGTCGACGGCGATGATCTTCTTCAGCTTCGCCAGCGAGACCAACACCCCGTCCGGATGCGGTGTCGCGCCCCCCGAGAGGCCGGTGGCGGCGCCACGCGGCACGACCGGCGCCTGCAACTCATGGCAAATGCGCAGGATCGCCTGCGCCTGCGCCTCGCTCTCCGGCAATGCGACCAGCAACGGCAACTGGCGGAAGGCGGTGAGGCCATCGCAGTCGTACGGCCGCATCTCCTCCTCCTCCGCCAGCAGGGCGCTCGCCGGCAGCACGGCGCGCAGGCGCCTGATCAGTTGTGGCCGGTCAACGGTGTAGCGGCGGTCGGCCAGCGTGTTTTCCATTCTCGCGCTCCCTCGTTGGACAGTTGATCACGGCAGCCGAACCGCTGCTGACTGGCAGCGCCGGCAGTCTCGCCGCGCCCCCGCTGCCGGCACCTCAGGCGTGGCTGACGAAACCGGAATAGCCGGGCAAACCGGCAGCCTCGGGCGACCTCGCGTAGGCGATGGCCTCCTCGACGATCCGGTTGCGGTCTTCCTCCTTCATCCTGGAGAGCAGCACGTCGGTACTCCGGGTCTCGTTGCGCAGAATGTCATTGTCAAGAATCATGCGCATGCGGAAGTACTGCGCCCAGCGGAACTCGGCGAAGTCGGTCGGTCTCTTGGAATAGCCGAAATGCGATCGCACGTACCAGGCCAGCCCGCGATAAGGATCGTTGGCCAGATCCTTGATGTGCGTCGGCAGCTGCGCTGGTTGCAATGGCCCGCCACCGGTATGATCGAAGAGGTAGACCCAGGCGGCGTCGTGCATGGACTTCCAGAAGTTGTACTCCTTGAGCACACTCCAGTTGTAGAGAACCTCGACAACCACCCGCGCGCTGTCCGTCGTGATACCGGCATCGTTCTTGCCCTTCGCCGTTTCCCAAACGGCACGCGCCAGATGGTGATGATCGGTGAGACAGAACTTGTTGTCGCGGCCGATGACGACCGGTACCGGCCGCGTGAGCAGGTAGGCGGTCAGATCATCGCGGCTCTTCCTGCGCATCGACTCCACCCGCGCATAAACCTCGTCGAGGCCGACGGCGCACTGCGTCGGATGCAGCTCGGAAACCTTGATCTGGTAGAGCGCGCCACTGCGGTGGCACTTGCCTGAACATTCCTCGTAATCGAAATCCATCGCCTTCCTCCTTGGTTGTCGTTGGTGTTGACCCGGCTTCACGGACCGATGACAGATGCCGCGCCTTGGCAGCCTGCCGCCGCGAGCGCCAGCAGCCGTCAGCGGCCACCGAGCAAGAATGCCGATGGCGGCGACATCCGTCAACACAAGTTCGCATCGCGGACGTGCGACAATCGCGACGTCCAACCCGAGCTTCCAGCATGAACGAGCAGCGAACCCCCTGCCTGATGGTGCAGGGATGCACTTCCGACGCCGGCAAGAGCGTCCTGGTGACGGCCCTCTGCCGTATCCTGCACCGCCGCGGCGTCCGCGTCGCACCCTTCAAGCCACAGAACATGGCGCTCAACTCGGCGGTGACCGTCGATGGCGGCGAGATCGGCCGCGCGCAGGCGCTGCAGGCGCTCGCCGCCGGTGTGCCGGCGCACACCGACTTCAACCCGGTGCTGCTCAAGCCGGCGACCGACAGGCGGGCGCAGGTGATCATTCACGGCAAGGCGCTGCGCGACCTTGATGCGCGCGACTACCACGCCTACAAGCCGCTGGCGATGCAGGCCGTTCTCGCCTCCTGGCAACGCCTCTGCGGGCAGTACGAGTGCCTGCTGGTCGAGGGAGCCGGCAGCCCGGCGGAAATCAACCTGCGCGATCGCGACATCGCCAACATGGGCTTCGCCGAGGCGGTCGACTGTCCGGTGATCCTGATCGCCGACATCGACCGCGGCGGCGTCTTTGCCCACCTCTGCGGCACCCTCGACCTGCTCTCGGAGTCCGAGCAGGCGCGCGTCAAGGGCTTCGTCATCAACCGCTTTCGCGGTGATATCGGCCTCCTCGAAAGCGGCCTGCGCTGGCTCGAACGGCGCACCGGCAAGCCGGTGCTCGGCGTTCTCCCCTATCTGCACGGCCTCTATCTCGACGCCGAGGATGCCGTACCGCGGCAGGCCGAACGCAAGGTTGCGCCCGCGCTGCGCGTCATCGCTCCGGCCTACCCGAGAATCTCGAATCACAACGATCTCGACCCGCTGCGCTTTCACCCGGAAGTCGATTTCCACTTCGTCGGGCCCAACGAGCGGCCGCCACCCTGCGACCTGATCGTCCTGCCCGGCTCGAAGGCGGTGCAATCCGACCTCGCCTGGCTGCGTACCCAGGGCTGGGAAGAGGCGATTCGCCGTCACCTGCGCTACGGCGGCAAGCTGATCGGCATCTGTGGCGGCCTGCAGATCCTCGGCCGTCAGTTGCACGACCCGCTCGGGCTCGAGGGCCCGGCCGGCAGCCAGCCGGGACTCGGCTGGCTGGACTACGAAACGACGCTGGCCACCGAGAAGACGCTTGAGAACGTCGGCGGCAACCTGCTGCTGCCGGGCTCGGCGCCGCTCACCGGCTATCGCATCCACATGGGAATCACCAGCGGCGAAGCCCTGCAGCGACCGGCGACGATGCTCGGCGGCCACCCCGATGGCGCGCTGTCGGCGGATGGTCACATCCTCAGCACCTACTGTCACGGGCTCTTCGATTCGCCGGCAGCTCTGGCTGCGCTGCTGACTTGGGCGGGCCACCGACCGGCACACGAATTCGACGCGCGCCAGCGGCGGGAGAGCGACATCGAGCGGCTCGCCGATGCCGTCGAGCAGAACATCGATCTGCAGCGGCTCGCCGAGTGGCTACCGCTGACGGCACGCAGTTAATGTGAAAGTCGCGCCTGCG
>DDUX01000140.1:10296-30933 GCA_002345025.1 Candidatus Accumulibacter iunctus
CGACAGTCATGACCGTTAGCCGGCCGGGCGTCGGCTGGCGACTGCCGGCGCGCTAGGCTTCCGTCTCCTCGCCGCGCACCAGCAGCAGCGAAGTCTGTCCCTTGCGCACCAGACGCTCGGCGACGCTGCCGACGAAAAACCGCTCGATCCCCCGTCGCCCGTGCGTGCCGACGACCAGCAGGTCGGCCTGCCAGTCGACGGCCGCTTCGATGAGCATGTCGGAGACGTGCTTCTCCTCCGATTCGACGAGCTTGGTCTCGGCGTCGATGCCGGCGGCACGGGCATCCTGCAGCAGGCGATCGAGAAAACCCTGTGCCCCCAGACGCATGCGCGCCTCGGTCTTGCCGACGCTGTTCGGCAACATCATCGCCACTTCGCGCTGCGCCAGCAGGGTCTCGTCGACCGCATGGCAGATCGCCAGCTGCGCGCCGTTCGTCCGTGCCATCTCAATCGCCACCTGCATCACTTGGCTGGTCATGAAGCTCTGGTCAACGGCGGCCATGATTCTCTTGTACATGATCCCGGCTCCTCGTTCGGCAAGTTGTCTGACAAGCTCAACAATAGCACCGCTGGACGGCCAACAGCAGATTCTACTTGAGCGTCAGCGGCAGACCGGCGGCAACCAGCGTCACCCGCTCGCAGACCGCCGCCACCCGCTGGTTCAGGCGACCCTGTTCGTCGGCGAACAGACGCGACACGGGGACCATCGGCACGATGCCGCAGCCGACCTCGTTGGAAACCAGGATGATGCGCCCGGGCAACTCCGGCAGCAGCTCGACCAGCGCCTGCGTGGCACCGGCGAGACGCCGGCAGCCGATCGCCTCGCCGGCCTCAGCCTGGCTGGCGGCGTCACCAGCGAAGAGCAGGTTCGACAACCACACGGTCAGGCAGTCAACCAGCAGGCAGACATCCGACGCCGCGTGCCGTCGCAGTGCCACAGGCAGCTCGAGCGGCTCGACGACCAGCCCCCAGTCTGGGCTACGCCGCGCCTTGTGATGCTCGATGCGGCGTGACATCTCGGCGTCAAGCGCCAACGCCGTCGCGACATAGATGACACGCAGGCCGCACTCGCCGGCCCGGCGTTCGGCCAGCAGACTCTTGCCCGAACGGGCGCCGCCAATGATCAGTTCTCGCATGCCGGCGAGCTTATCATGAGCGGGCGACGAGTATAATCCGCCGCTTCAATCCCGACACGGGCCGCTCCATGCACTTCACGATCGAACCGATCACTCCCGTTCCCGGCCTGCAGGCGCGGATCGACGGCAAGACCAAGCCGCCGGGATCGCTCGGCGAACTCGAACGTCTGGCGCTGCAGATCGGCATGATCCAGCAGTCACTGACGCCGCGCCTGGAGCAGCCGCAGATGCTGGTCTTCGCCGGCGACCACGGGGCGGCGCTTGCCGGAGTCTCCGCCTACCCGCAGGAAGTCACCTGGCAGATGGTCATGAATTTCCTTGCCGGCGGCGCCGCAATCAATGTCTTCGCCCGCCACAACGGGCTTCAGCTGCAGGTCGTCGACGCCGGCGTCGCCCACGACTTCGGCGCCCGCAGCGGGCTGATCGATGCCAAGATCGCCTTCGGGACGCGCAATTATCTCGTGCAACCGGCGATGACCCGCGAGCAGCGGGACCAGGCGCTTGGCCGCGGCGCCGCGATCGTCGACAGACTGGCCGACCAGGGATGTCGGGTGATCGCTTTCGGCGAAATGGGGATCGGCAACACCGCCGCTGCCTCGCTGCTCACGCACCAGCTCACCGGCGCGCCACTCGCCGACTGCGTCGGTCGCGGCACCGGTCTCGACGATGCCGGTCTCGAGCGCAAACAGCGGCTGCTGGCGCAGGCGGCGAGCCGTGCCAGCCTGCCGCCGACGGCCGGCGCGCTCGACGTGCTGGCAGAGTTCGGCGGCTTCGAGATCGCCATGATGAGCGGCGCCATGCTTGCCGCGGCGGCGCACCGAATGGTGCTGCTGATCGACGGCTTCATCGTCACCTCGGCATTGCTGGTCGCCGCCCGCCACGCGCCGACAATCCGCGACTACTGCATCTTCTGCCACTGCTCGGCCGAAGCCGGCCACCGCGCACAGCTGCGCGCCCTCGACGCCGAGCCGCTGCTGGATCTTGGCCTGCGCCTCGGCGAAGGAACCGGTGCCGCGCTGGCGTGGCCGCTGGTCCGCGCGGCAGCGGCTTTTCTCAACGAGATGGCGAGCTTCGCTGCCGCCGGCGTCAGCGAGCAGCGCTGAGCCGATCACAGCAGCATGGCGACGACGCTGCCACAGGAAAGCGTCGCCAGGGTACCCGAAAGCAGCGTCCAGGGGGCGAGCTGGACGATCTCGGCACGTCGCTCGGGCACCATCGCCGACATGCCGCCGAGAAGAATCCCGAGACTGCCGAGATTGGCGAAGCCACACAGCGCGTAGGTCATGATGATCCGGCTGCGCGCGGACAGCGCCTCCGCTGGCAGACGTGCGAGGTCGAGATAGGCAAGCAGTTCGTTGAGCACCGTCTTCGTCCCCAGAAGTTCGCCGGCAACCGCCGATTCGGCCCAGGGGATGCCTGCCATCCACGCCAGCGGTGCCATCAGCCAGCCAAGAAGGCGCTGCAGCGTGACGGCAGCGCCGGCGACAAGCGGCAACATGCCGAGAAGCTGATTGGCGAGGCTGACCAGAGCCACCAGGACGATCAGCATGGCGGCGATGTTTATCAGCAGGGTTGCCCCCTCGCCGGTGCCGCGGGTGATCGCCTCCATGCTGCTGCGGTCGGTCGGCGGCAGCGCCAGATGACGTCCGCTGGGAGCACCTGCAGGCGGCACCAGGATGACGGCGAAGACGATCGCGGCCGGCGCGCTGATGAACGACGCGGCAAGAATGTGGCCCAATGCATCGGGGACGAGCGACCCGAGGATGCTGGCGTAGAGCGCCATCACCGTACCCGCGACACCGGCCATGCCGCTGCTCATGATGATGAACAGCTCGCCGCGGCTGACGGCTGCGAGGTACGGCCGAATCAACAGCGGCGCCTCGATCATGCCGACGAAGACGTTCGCCGCGCTGGACATGCCGACGGCGCCGCCGACGCCGAGCGTCTTCTCGAGCAGCAGCGAGAAGCTGCGAACGAGCAGGGGCAGCACGCGCCAGTGGTAGAGCAGCGCCGACAGCGCACTCATCACCAGCACCACCGGCAAGGCCTGGAAGGCGAGAACGAAGCTGCTCCCGGGAGCGATCTCGGCGTAGGGTAGCGGCCCCCCGCCGAGGAAACCGAAGACCAGAGCCGTTCCCGTACGCGTCGCCGCGGCAACGGCCAGTAGCGTATCGTTACAGGCGGCGAAGAAAGCCCGGGCCCCCGGCAGGCGGAAGATCAGCAGCGCCAGCAACCCCTGCAGCAGGACTCCCGCCAACACCGTTCGCCAGGGAATCGCTGCCCGCCGTGCCGAAACCGCCCAGGCCAGCGCGAGCAGCATCAGGTAACCGAGAACGGCCTGCAACAGCGGATTCACGGTCGCCCCCCGCTTCGGCCGAGCCGCTGCCGAGACCGTCGCGCGCCGCTGCGCGAGACGGCGAGCGATCTGCCGCCGCCCGGCACCAGCGCTTGGCTCATCGACCGGGCAGCCGCCTGCACTCGCCGGCTAGCGGCGACCCGCCGGAGCTGCCGGCAGCGGTACGCCGGGCTCGAACTCGGGCCGAATCTGGCTGGCATTGCGGTACGCCGGCTGGATCTGGGCCGCCGGTGTCGGCGGGACGTCGCGTTGTTGCAGCGGCTGTGCCGGCGACGGCATGTCGGGAGCAAAACGCGCGCCATAGTTGCGCTGATAGCGATCGAGGAAACGTCGCATCTGTTCATAATCGGCGCAGTTGCGCGGAGCGAGACAGCGGCCAAAAACATCATGGGCGCCCGCCGCCGGCAGCGGATAACCATAAGGTCCGAGCCAAGGCCCATAGGGTGCCGGACCGGGGCCGGCAATCCACTCGCCACCGACGACGACGGTTGTCGCGGCAGCTTCCGCAATCAGGCAGCAAAGCACGGCAGCAAGCAGGGAATGGGTACGCATCGACAGCCAGTGTAGCACCTGCTGCCACCCGCCATGCAGCTGCAATCGCCTGCCAAGTGTGACAAGCCGCACGGATAATCTTCGCCACCAAGCGTAGATTTTGGTTGTCTCCCACTTCCCACGGACCGAAGCAAACGCCCCGACAGTGCAATCGACCGGAGTTCTGACGCCGCCATGAAATGTCCCAACTGCCACTCGGAAGAAATCCACCGCTCGCGTCGCCGCGGTCTCAGGGAGGGCTTGAGCCTGCGCCGCAAGCAGCTGGCACCCTATCGCTGCTCGGCCTGCGGCAGCCGCTTCATCGCCACGGAGGCGCAGACAGCCGGGCAGCAGCGCCCGCTGTCGATGGCCGACTACCTCGGCCTGAACGGCAGGGCAAGGCAGCTGTGCAGCGACACCGTGATCCTTGGCGGGATCACCTCGCTGCTCCTCGTGCTGGGCATCCTGCTGTTCATGTCGCTGGCGCTCGGCTGGATCGAGCCGGAGTTATTGCAACGGCACGCGCTCTGAGTCGCTGGCGACGATCGCTGCTTTTTGCTGTTCATGGCCGCATCCGGGGATTAAAGTGGTAAGATCTTTAGTTGGTCGACGCGCTTGCCGGTCAACCATCAAGCTTCTGGCTCGTTGTAATCATTTTTTACCGTCCATAAGGAACCCCACGATGAAGAACTCCCTCCTCGTTGCTGCGCTGCTCGCCCTGGCCATCACCGCTTGTGGCAAGAAGGAAGAAGCCAAGCCGGCTGCCGCTCCCGCCGCTGCTCCTGCCGCTACCGCTCCGGCTGCCGCTCCGGCCGCTGCTCCCGCTGCTGCTCCTGCCGACGCCGCCAAGCCGGCCGACGCTGCTGCCAAGCCGGCCGACACCGCTGCGACGGCTGGTGCCGCTGCTGGTGCCGCTGCTGGTGCCGCTGCTGGTGCCGCTGCTGGTGCCGCTGTCGACGCCGCCAAGGATGCAGTCAAGAAGTAAGGCCTGCATGGCGAAAGGAAGAAGCCGGCGCAAGCCGGCTTTTTCTTGATGTGAATGTGAAAGTCGCGTCTGCGACTCGCGAATCTCCCTTTTCTAGTGCGCGGTAGAAGGGCCGGCGATGAGGGAAGCGGTCATGACTTTCATCATCAGGGGTGTGTCAAGAGTCATGACCGTTTGCTTGCCTCGCCGGCCCCCGCATCATCGCGCTGCCTTGCTGACGACGATTGCCTCACCAGCTCTCAGCCGAGCTGCCGCCAGCCGAAACCGCCGTCCTGATCGGCAACGCCGATCCACTCGTCGCCACAGCCAAGGGCCGACGCCAGAGCCCGCGCAGCCAGATGCGGCCGGTTGTTTTCCTGGCTGAGGTGGGCTGCGACCACATGCTGCAGGCGGCGCGTGTCGACCTGTTGCAACAGCGCCGCTGCCTGCCCGTTCTCGAGGTGGCCGAAACGCCCGCCGATTCGTTGCTTGAGCTGCGCCGGATAGCGTGACGCGGCGAGCAGCTCCCGGTCATGATTGCACTCCAGAACGAGTCCGTCGCAGGCACGCAGGACGTCGACGATGTGCGACGTGATCGAACCGCTGTCGGTGAGCACGCCAAGACGATGATTACCGTCGCTGAAGGCGTACTGCACCGGCTCGCGGGCGTCATGGGGTACCGGATACGGCCTGATCTCCAGGCCGTCAATGGCAAAGACTGCGTGCCCGTCGATCAGGTGGCAATCGGCCGGAGCCGCCCTGCCACGCGTGGCCGCCTTCTGCGTGCCGTGGGTCAGATAGACGGCTACTTGGTTGCGGCGCGCAAAAGCGAAGACGCCGCCGACGTGGTCGGCGTGTTCGTGCGTCACCAGGATCGCCGCCAGCCCGCCGGGATCGATGCCAAGCCGGGCCAACCGGGCCGTCACCTCGCGACTCGAGAAACCACAGTCGAGCAACACTCTGGTCCCGCCCGCCTCGACAATCAGCGCGTTGCCCTGACTGCCGCTGCCCAGCGAGGCGAAACGGATCACTTCAACTGGTCGTAAAGCAGGTTGAGGATTTTCTTCGCCGTATCCGACTGGTCGACCGCGCCTTCCGGCAAGACCACCTGCACGGTCGACCGGGTGCTGCTCGTCGCGCGCACGAGAATGCGATACTGCGTCTGCACCTTGCCCGCAGAACTGCCCTTGAAGGGATTGAGCTTCGACAGGAAACCCTCTTCCTTCTTCTCGTTGTCGCTTTCCGGATCAACGTAGCGAACGAAGTACAGGCCGCGGGATCGATCGCGGTCCTCGACGGTGAAGGCAACCCGGTCGAGAGCGAGGCCAACCCGCCGCCAGGCACGATCGAAGGACTCCTCGACTTCGAGCGCGCCGGCACCATCGGCACCGCGCGTCAGCCGCGCCCGTTCAAAAGGCTTCTCCTGCGCCGCCTTGAGGGCCGCGCTCGCGCGCTTCTCTTCACTGCCCAAGTGAATCATCAGGCGGCGCAGCATTTCGGCTTCGAGTTCGGGATCCGCCGGACGCGGTTGCCACTTCGTCTGATCCTTGCCTTCGGAGACGAAAATCTCGTACATGCCGCGGTGACTGATGAAGATATCGGTCGTCCCCGGCGTGCTGCCCGGCTCCATGCGCGTGCGGAACTTGTCCCGTTCAGCCGTCGAGTAAACCGAGTCGATCACCTTGCCGAGGACATTGCGAATGAAGTCCTGCGGGATCTTGGCGCGGTTCTCCGCCCAGTCCGTCTCCATCACGCCGGCATCGGGCAGATCGAGCTTGATCAGGAAGCCGGTTTCCTGCCAGAACTCCTTTACCGTCCCCCAGAGCTTGTCCGGAGTCCCGGCCGCGACCAGCCAGCGCTGCGTCCCGGAACGTTCGATGCGCCCCTGGTCGACCTCCGGCAAGACCTCGCTCTTCTGCTGCGCCCGCGCCTGCGGCGACCGCTCGGCGGCGTACTGCGAGTACGTCGCCGTGCCCTTGCCCGCGACATCGGGAACCGCATAGCGGTCATCGCGCGTCGGCGACGTCAGGTCGGGCGGGATCTCGAGGGGTGGCACGCTGCTTGACCCCGCCGTCTTGTATTCGATTCTCTTCGGTTCGAGAAGCGAACCGGTGCAACCGGCGAGCAGCAGCAGCAGGACGATCTGCAGACGCGAAGCGAGAGGACTCATCGGCTGACCTTGTGGCTCTAGGCGAGCACGCCGGCCTGCGACAGCGCAGCACGGACGCAAGCGTGATTCTCGGGCGACAGTGGCGTCAGGGGCAAGCGCAGACCGTCACCGATCAGGCCGAGTTCCCGACACGCCCACTTGACCGGAATCGGGTTGGCCTCGCAGAAAAGCTGCCGATGGAGGCCGATCAGACGCGCATTGAGCGCGCGCGCCGCAGCCGCGTTACCGGCGACTGCCGCGCTGCACATCTCGTGCATCAGCCGTGGCGCGACGTTGGCAACCACCGAAATGTCCCCCTTGGCGCCCATCAGCATCAACGCGCAGGCGCTGGCGTCGTCACCGCTATAGACGGCGAAGCCCGCGGGCGAACGCGTGATCAACTCGATACCGCGGTCCATGTTGCCGGTCGCGTCCTTGATGCCGACGATGTTCGGCACCTCGGCCAGGCGCAGTGTCGTCTCGTTGCCCAGGTCGGCCACCGTGCGCCCCGGCACATTGTAGAGAATCACCGGGATATCGACCGCTTCGGCAATCGCGCGAAAATGGCGATACAGCCCCTCCTGCCCGGGCTTGTTGTAATACGGAACGACCGACAGCGCCGCACTGGCCCCCGCCTGATGGGCGAAACGCGTCAGCTCGATCGCCTCGGCGGTCGAATTGGCGCCCGTGCCGGCAATCACCGGCAGCCGACCGGCCGCCTGCTCGACGGCAACGCGGATCAGCTCGCAGTGCTCTTCGAGGCTCACCGTCGGCGACTCGCCGGTCGTGCCGACGACGACGATGGCGTCGGTGTCCTGCTCTACATGGAAATCGACGAGGCGACGCAGCGCCGGCAGGTCGAGGCTGCCGTCTGCATGCATCGGGGTGACAATCGCTACGATCGAGCCAGTAATCATGAGTTTTCGTGCCCGCCAGTCAAGACCCCGGGGAGATTCCGAGCGGGGAGGTCAGAAGCACGGATTCTAACCGAAGGCGACCGCGTTGGCGACGAAAAACGCAGCCACCGGCCAGCGCAACCCGCTGCCGCGCGACGCCAGCGAATCAGAGCTCGGCGAGGACGCGCATATGCGCGGCGACGCTTCGTGCCAGAGCCGACAGCGAGTAACCCCCCTCGAGTATCGAGACGATCCGCCCCTGCGCACAGTCGTCGGCGAGTTCCTTGAGCTGCCCGGTCACCCAGGCGTAGTCCTGCTCGAGCAGCCGCAGACCGCCCATTTCGTCCTCGTAGTGGGCATCGAAGCCGGCCGAAATGAACAGCATTTCGGGCCGGAACTCGCGCAATCTCGGCATCCAGAGATCACTGACGACGCGCCGGAACTCCTCGCCGTCGGTGCCGCGAGGCAGCGGCACGTTCACCATGTTTGCCGCCGCGCTCTCGGTCCCGCTGTAGGGATAGAAGGGATGCTGGAACGAGCTGACCATCAGTACCCGCTGGTCGCCGCGGAAACAGTCTTCGGTGCCGTTGCCATGGTGCACGTCGAAGTCGATCACCGCAACGCGTGCGAGGTTGTGCGCTGCCAGCGCATGCGCCGCCGCGACGGCGACGTTGTTGAAGAAACAGAAACCCATCGCCGTCGCGCGTTCTGCGTGGTGGCCGGGCGGTCGCACGGCGCAGAACGCATTCTCGGCCTGACCGGAAAGCACCAGATCGACCGCCAGGACACCCGCCCCGGCGGCACGCAGCGCTGCCTGCCAGGTATGGCGGTTCATCGCCGTATCGGGGTCGAGGTGGACAATTCCGAGATCGGGTGAGGCACGCTTCAGCCGCTCGAGGTGCGCTGCCGTATGCACCCGCCTGAGTTGCTGGAAGGTGGCCAGTGGCGCGTCGTGATACATGAAGTAGGCATCCAGGCCCTGCGCGATCAGGTGATCACTGATCGCACTCAGCCGCTCGGGTGCTTCCGGATGATACGAACCCATGTCGTGCAAATGGCAATCGCGATGGGTGATGAATGCAGTGACGGTCACTGTGGTCTTTCTGCCGCAACGGGAACGCCGCCAAGGGCGTAGTGTCCGGCGATGGAACGGGTTGAGGACTGATGGTTTATTATCATCCCAATCGCTTCCCGACGACAAGCCATGCCCGCCACCAACAACGCCTCCCCGGTCAACCGAATCCTTGCCGCAGCCAACTCGGTCATCCTCGGCAAGAGCAATCAGACCCGCCTCGCACTCTGCTGCCTGCTGGCGAGAGGCCACCTGCTGATTGAGGATCTGCCCGGAGTGGGCAAGACGACGCTGGCGCACACGCTGGCCCGCCTGCTCGGCCTGCAGTTCGCACGCATCCAGTTCACCAGCGACATGCTCCCGGCGGACATCCTCGGCGTCTCGATATTCGACCGCGAACGAAGCAGCTTCAGGTTCCTGCCCGGCCCGGTGTTCTCGCAGGTACTGCTGGCCGACGAGATCAATCGTGCGACACCGAAGACCCAGAGCGCATTGCTCGAGGCGATGGAAGAGGGCCAGGTGACCACCGAGGGTGAGACCCGGCCGCTACCGGAGCCCTTCTTCGTCATTGCCACGCAGAATCCATCGAATCAGATCGGCACCTTCCCGTTACCGGAGTCTCAGCTCGACCGCTTTCTCCTGCGTCTCGACCTCGGCTACCCCGATCGTGATGCCGAACGCGCACTGCTCGAGAGTGGCGGCAGCCGGGAGCAACTGCCGGCTCTGCCAGCCTGCCTCGGCGACGGAGAGTTCGCACCACTGCAGCGCCAGGCGGCCGCAGTCTACGCTTCGCCGGCGCTGCTCGATTACCTGCAGTTGCTGATCGAGGCAAGCCGCCGCGAGCAGCGCTTCGTGCACGGCCTGAGCCCGCGTGCCGCCCTCTCGCTGCTCGCCGCCGCCCGTGCCTGGGCCTTCACCGACGGCCGCCAGATGGTCCTGCCGGAGGACGTCCAGGCCGTGCTGCCGGCAGTTGCACGCCACCGCCTGCGCCTGATCAGCGGCAGCCATGCCGACGCCGAAGACATCGCCGCCCTGATTCGATCGGTACCGCTGCCCTGATGCGCCCGCTGCCGAGCCTGCACCGCTGGCTGTTCGGCCGCCACCGTGACGAGCAATGGCCGCTCGTCCTCGGTCAGCGGCGGATCTTCATCGTTCCAAGCGCTGCCGGACTGCTCTTTGCACTGGTGCTCCTGGTGATGCTGATCGGCGCCATCAATTACGATCTCAGCCTCGGACACGCGCTGATCTTCCTCCTTGCCGGGCTTGGCCTGGTGGCGATGGTGCACAGCTTTCACAACCTCTTCGGGCTGCGGCTGACGCCTGGCCGCGCCGACGCGGCCTTCGCCGGCGATCTGGCGCGCTTTCCGCTGCAACTCGAGAACCCGCGCCGGCAACAGCGGCGGGCACTCGACCTGTCGCTCAGCGACCAGCCGGTGGTCACCGTCGATCTGCCGGCCGAGGGTAGGGCGACGATTGCCCTGCCCTGCCTCGCAAGCCGACGCGGCCGCCTTGATCCCGGCCGCGTGACGCTTGCCACGCGTTACCCGCTCGGTCTCTTCCGTGCCTGGAGCTACATCCATCCGTCCTGGTCGTGCATCGTCTATCCGAAGCCCCTGCGCACACCCTTGCCACCAGCGTCGCCCGCCACCGCCACGGACCATCGCCAGGGATCCGCCGGCCAGGAGGACTTCGCCGGTCTGCGCCCTCGCCAGATCAGCGACCCGACGCGACACATTGCCTGGAAGGCAGTCGCCCGCCGATCCGACGAACAGGCCCTGCTGGTCAAGCAGTTTGCCGGCGGCGTGAGTGATGAGCTGTGGCTCGACTGGTCGCTGACCCCGACCGACCGTGACAGCGAGGATCGCCTGTCGATCCTCGCCGGCTGGGTCATGCTTGCCGACGAACAGCAGGCGTGCTACGGCCTCAGGCTACCGGGCCAGCAGATCGCGCCTGCCGAAGGCAGCGTCCACCGGGCGAACTGCCTGCAGGCGCTGGCCCTGTACGCGACAGGCGAAGCGCAGGATGCGGCTTAGACAGCGACCACCGATCGACCAGGGAGCGGTCCCCTGGCTGCTGGCAGTCGCGCTGGCTACGGCCAGCCCGCATGCCGAGAACCTGCCGCCATGGCTGAGCCTCCTGTTTGCCGCCGCCCTCCTCTGGCGCGCCTGGCTATGGCGGCAGCGACGGCCACTGCCACCGCGCTGGGGGCTCGCGCTGCTGGTTCTCGGCGCGCTGGCCGGCATCGCCTGGCACTATCGCAGCCTGCTCGGTAGGGATTCCGGGGTCGCCATGCTCGTACTCTTCATGGCACTCAAGCCGCTCGAGATGAATACACGGCGCGACGCACTGGTGGTCGTCATGCTCGGCTTCTTTCTCCTGCTGACCCACTACTTCTATTCGCAGAGCATCCCCACCGGCATCTGGCTGCTGGCCAGCTGCACGCTGCTGACGGCAGCGCTGATCCGCCTGCACGGCGGCGCCCAGCCGCTCGCCGACATCGTCCGCCAGGCCGGCCTGCTGCTGTTGCAGGCGCTGCCTTTCATGCTCATCCTCTATCTCCTGTTTCCGCGCGTCTCCGGCCCGCTGTGGGGCCTGCCGCAGGACGCGCACGCCGGGCGCAGCGGCCTCTCGAGCGAGATGGCGCCTGGTTCGATCAGCAGCCTCATCCTCTCGGGCGCGATCGCCTTTCGCAGCCAGTTCGCCGGCGAGATGCCGGAGCGGGCCGACCTGTACTGGCGTGGGCCGGTGCTCGACAGCTACGACGGGCTGACCTGGCGGTCGAGCGCGCAGCAGACGGGACGGCCGCGCTCGGCACCGGCGATCGAGAGCAAGGGTGCGCAGTACAGCTACACCAGCATCATCGAAGCGCACAATCAGCGCTGGCTGCTGGCGCTCGACCTGGCTACCAGCCTCCCTGCCGGGGCCACACAGGCACCGACACTGGAAGTACTGGCGCGCGAACCGGTCCGCACCCGCTCCCGCTTCTCCTTCACTTCGTCGGTTGACTACCATGTCAGTCGCGTCGAGGCAGCAGCCATCCTGCAGCAGGCTCTCACCCTGCCGGAAGCGCTCAACCCGCGCGCGCGCGCGCTGGCCGACAGGTGGCGATCGCGACCACCGGCGCGAATCGCCGATGCGGTGCTGAGCATGTTCCGCAACGAGGACTTCCACTACACCCTGCAGCCCCCCCTGCTGGGCGTCAATGCCATCGACGACTTCCTCTTCGGTACGCGCCGCGGCTTCTGCGAGCACTATGCTTCGGCCTTCGTCTTCCTGATGCGTGCTGCCGGCGTGCCGGCACGGGTGGTCGCCGGTTACCAGGGCGGCGAGGTGAATCCGGTCGATGGCTATCTCATCGTCCGCCAGTCGGATGCGCACGCCTGGGCCGAAGTCTGGCTCGCCGGCGAGGGCTGGGTTCGCTACGACCCGACGGCAGCAGTCGCCCCCTCGCGGATCGAACACGGAATCGTCGCTGCCCTACCGGAGGGAGAACCGCTACCCGGCATCGTCGGCCTCGACGTCGACTGGCTGCGCCAGCTGCGTTACCGCTGGGAGGCAGCGAACAACGCCTGGAACCAGTGGGTCCTCGGTTACAATCCGCAGCGCCAGCGCGAGATCCTTTCCCGCTTCGGCATACCCAACGCGGACTGGCAGAGCATGAGCGCATCGCTGGCCATACTCTGCGGCGTCGCGCTGCTGCTGGTCACCGTTTGGACCCTGCCGCGTCGTCGCCGCGCCGATCCGGCGCAGCGGGCGTGGAACAGGTACTGCACGGCGCTCGCACGGCGCGGAGTGACGCGCGCCGCATGGGAGGGACCGCTGGATTTTGCCCGCCGCGTCGCCGTCGAAAGGCCGCACCTGGCGGCACTGACCAGCGAAGCGGCGCGCTGCTATGCCGGGCTGCGCTATGGCCAGGGCAACAGCGAGCAGTTGCTCGTGCTGCAGGAATGTGTGCACCGACTACCAGCCAGATGGAGAAAGAACGCTTGAAGCACCTCGCCAGCAGCCTGCTCATCGCCCTGCCGCTGAGCCTCGTGACGCCACCGGCGGCCGCCCAGCAAGGCGCCGGGTTGAGCCAGAATCCGGACGTACAGGCCTTCATCGCCAGCATGCACGAGCAGCACGGCTTCGATGTCACCCACCTGACGCGCCAGTTTGCCGGCCTGCGGCCGAACGCGACGGTCCTGAAGGCGATCCGCCCGCCAGCCGTGCCGGAAAAGCAGCGTTCCTGGGAGCGCTACCGCGAGCGTTTCGTCAACGAACAGCGACTGGCAGGAGGACTCTCGTTCTGGCAGAAGCATGCGGCCACGCTGCAGCGCGCGGCAGCGATCCATGGCGTGCCGGCCGAGGTGATCGTCGCGATCATCGGCGTTGAGACCATCTACGGCCAGCACATGGGCAGCTTCGGTGTCCTCGAGGCACTGGCATCGCTGGCGTTTTTCTACCCGCCGCGGGCTGAATTCTTCCGTGGCGAACTCGAGCAGTTCCTGCTGCTCGCCCGCGAGAACGGAATCAGTCCGCTCAGCATCAAGGGCTCCTACGCCGGCGCCATCGGCATCCCGCAGTTCATGCCGAGCAGTCAGCGCCGCTTCGCCATCGATTTCGACGGCGATGACCGCATCGATCTGCGCCAGAGCTATCCTGACGCGATCGGCAGCGTTGCCCGCTTCCTGCAGCAGCATGGGTGGCAGAAGGGCGAGCCGGTCGCCGTACCGGCCAGGGTCACCGGCGATCCCGCAGCCGTGCTCGCCAGCGGCATCAAGCCGACGCTGACGGTCAGCGAACTCGCCGCCCAGGGAGTTGCGGCAGTCGCCGACGGCGACCGACCGGCAGCCCTGATCGACCTCGTCACGCCCGGCGCGGCGACCGAATACTGGCTCGGCTTCAACAACTTCTACGTCATCACCCGCTACAACCGCTCGAGCTTCTATGCGATGGCGGTCTTCCAGCTGGCACAGGCGCTGCAGCAGGAACACAGCGCACGCGGTGCCGCCGCGCCGCCCGCCCGCAACGACCCCTGATACCGGCAGCAGCGCCGCCGCCGGCAGATTCCGGCCCGCGTTTACCAGCCGCCCGTCGCCGCTGGCCGGCCCTCGCGGCGACGCTCATTCGCCGCCGGCAACCAGGGCGAGCAACTCGTCACCATAACGCTGCACCTTGGCAAGACCGATCCCGGGTACCGCCAGCAGCGCCTGCGGCGAGTCCGGCAGCAGGGCGGCGATCTCGAGCAGCGTCCGGTCGTGCAGGATCACGTAGGCGGGCACGCCCTGCTCGCGCGCCTTTTCGCTGCGCCACTGGCGCAACCTGGCGACCAGGGGCGACTGTTGCTGCGATCGCTGCGACGGCGCGTCGGCGACGGCACGGACGGCGCTCCTGCCCCGCGCAGCACTGCCCCGCGCAGCACCGCTCCGAGCTGCTTCAAGCCGCCGCCGGAGCATCAGGGCGGCTTCACCACGGAGAACCGGACGCGCGCCATCGGTCAGCTTCAGCGCCCCGTAGGCAGCGGCGTCGGCTTCGAGGATGCCGGCGGCGAGCAGCTGTCGCAAGACCGAGCGCCAGCCCATTTCGTCGAGTTCGCCACCCACACCGAAGGTCGGCAGGCGGTCGTGACCGAACTGCTGCACCTTGTCGGTCGCCTTGCCACGCAGGATGTCGATCAGGTGGCCGGCACCGAACCGCTGGCCGGTACGCAGGGCGGCCGAAAGGACCTTCTGCGCCGCCACCGTGCCGTCCCAGACCTGTGGCGGGTCAAGGCAGACGTCGCAGTTGCCGCAGGGCAGCGCATCCTCGCCGAAGTAGTTGAGCAGGACGACACGGCGGCAGGTCGCCGATTCGCAGTAGGCAAGCATGCTGTCGAGTTTCTGCCTTTCGACCCGCTTCTGTTCGCTCGCCGCCGCCGAATTCTCGATCATCTGCCGGTGGATCACGACATCGTTCAGTCCGTACGTCATCCAGGCCTCGGCGGCATCGCCGTCACGCCCGCCGCGACCGGTTTCCTGGTAGTAGGCCTCGATGCTCTTTGGCAGGTCCAGGTGGGCGACGAAGCGCACGTCCGGCTTGTCGATCCCCATGCCGAAGGCGATCGTCGCCACCATCACCACGCCATCGTCGCGCAGAAAGCTCTGCTGATGCCGCTGCCGGTCGCCGGCGCCGAGGCCGGCGTGATACGGCAGGGCGGCGATCCCCTGTGCCAGCAGCCAGGCAGCCGTCTCATCGACCTTGCGCCGGGACAGGCAGTACACGATGCCGGCCTCGCCGCGATGGCGGCCGAGGAAAGCCAGCAGTTGCTTGCGTGGATTGTCACGCTCGACGATCAGGTAGCGAATGTTCGGGCGGTCGAAGCTCGAGACGAACAGCCCTGCCTGCTCGAGGTGCAGCCGGCTGATGATCTCCTGCCGTGTCAGCTGATCGGCAGTCGCCGTCAGCGCGATGCGCGGCACGCCCGGGAAGCGCTGGTGCAGCTCCGAGAGCTGAATGTACTCCGGGCGGAAGTCGTGCCCCCACTGCGAAACGCAATGCGCCTCGTCGATCGCGAAAAGGGCAACCCGCTGGCGCGCAACCAGTTGCTCGAGGAGGCCCATGAAGCGCTCGCCGAGCAGCCGCTCGGGAGCGACATAGACCAGATCCAGTTCCCCCGCCAGCAGGCTGCGCTCGGTGTCGGCGAGCGCGCGATAATCCAGTGATGAGTTGAGGAAGGCGGCGCGGACGCCAACCTGGCGCAAGGCATCGACCTGATCCTGCATCAGCGCGATCAGCGGCGAGACGACGACACCGACACCACTGCGCAGCAGCGCCGGAATCTGATAGCAGAGCGACTTGCCACCACCGGTCGGCATCAGGACGAGAGCGTCGCCACCGGCAACGAGCTGGTCGACGATCTCCTCCTGCTGGCCACGGAAAGCGGGATAGCCGAAGACCCGTGAGAGGACTTCGCGTGCGGCGGCACTCATTGTGCAGTGCCCTGCCCGGGCGCGCCGCCCGTCGCCTGCGGCTGCCGGCGAAGCGCAGCGGGAGCCGCAGCCGTCGCCCTCGCATACCGCTGGCGCATCTTGAAATCGCGACTCAGCGCAGGCGCTCGCGAGCCAGGCGCTCGCCATCCCAGCACAGACACTCGCCGGAGCTCGCCTGCCAGTCAGCCAGCACCCAGCGCTGGACGTGGATCCCGTCGACGATGTGATCGTGTGTCGCCGGCCGATGGGTATGACCGTGAATCAGTCCGACATAGCCGTGCGCGCGCAGGAAGTCGTCGGTCTCGACCGGATTGACATCCATCAGGTACTGCGCCTTGTCACGCTTGGCGGTCTCGCTCTGCTGCCGCAGAGCCGCTGCGATCGCCCTGCGCTCGCTCAGAGGCCGAGCGAGAAAAGCCTGTTGCCAGTCGGGCCGGCGAACCAGCGCGCGAAAGGACTGGTACTCCCGGTCATCCGTGCACAACGAATCACCGTGCGCGAGCACGAACTCGCCCGCGGGCAGCGACAGCAGCCACGGGTCCGGCAGCAGGCGCGCACCGCTCGCAGCGGCGAAGCGCTCGCCGAGCAGGAAATCGCGATTGCCGTGCATGACCGCCAGCCCGACTCCGGCCGCGGCCAGTTCGTGCAGTGCGGCAACGACTTCGGTCGCCAGAGGATCAGCGGGTTCGTCGAGGCAGTCGTCCCCGGGCCAGGCCTCGAAGAGGTCGCCGAGAATGAAGAGCTGCCCGGCTTCCCGTGCCCGCCCGCGCAGAAAGTCGAGGAATATCCGCGTCACGGCCGGCACCTGTGGGGACAGGTGCAGGTCGGAGATGAACAGGATCGGTCGCAAGCGGCTTGCTGCGGCAGGACTCGTCGAGAGGCGCGGCGTCAGCAGACTTCCGCCCGTTCGATACGCACATCCTCGACCGGCACGTCACTGTGGAAGCCAGACGTTCCGGTGCGTACCGCCCTGATCCGGTCGACCACGTCCTGCCCCTCGACGACCTTGCCGAAGACACAGTAGCCCCAGCCCTGCGCGTTCGGCGCACGGAAGTTGAGAAAGTCGTTGTTCACGGCATTGATGAAGAACTGCGCGGTCGCCGAGTGCGGCTCGGCGGTGCGCGCCATGGCGACCGTGTAAGCGTCGTTCTTCAGTCCGTTGTCGGCTTCGTTCCTGATCGGAGGCCGACACGGCTTCTGCTTCATTCCCGGCTCGAAGCCCCCGCCCTGCACCATGAAACCGGGAATCACACGGTGGAAGATGGTGTTGTCGTAGTGGCCGGCGGCGACATAGTCGATGAAGTTCTGTGCCGACAGTGGCGCCTTCTCGGCGTCGACCTCGATGCCGATGACGCCCAGACTGGTGTGCAGCTTGATCATGGTTTTCCTTTCTCGGAGATGATCCGGACCGACTCTATGGTGACTGGCTCGAGCGGAACGTTCTGATGCATTGCGCGGTTACCGGTCGGCACCCGGGCGATCTTGTCCACCACCTCGAGACCCTCGGTGACCCTGCCGAAAACGGTGTAGCCCCAGCCATCGGGAGACGGATGGTTGAGCGCACCGTTGTCACGATGGTTGATGAAGAACTGCGAGCTCGCTGAATGCGGATCGGCGGTACGCGCCATCGCAATTGTGCCCCGGTCGTTCCTGAGACCATTCTTCGCTTCGTTCTCGACCTTTCGCGGCGCCGGCTTCTGCTCCATATCGACCGTGAAGCCACCACCCTGGATCATGAAACCCGGGATGACACGGTGAAAGACGGTGCCGTTGTAGAGGCCCTCGTTGACGTACTGCACGAAGTTCTGCACGGTCTTTGGCGCCTTCGCCGAATCGAGTTCGATGACGATGCGCCCCATGCTGGTTCGCATCTCGACGGTCGGCGCAGCGCCGACGGCACCGGACAGCAAGGCGCCGGCAAGCGCGACAATGATCTTTCTCGACATCAGGGAACTCCCGGGCAAGTGACTCGCGGCGAACCGCCGAAGCATGGCAGAGCAACAACCGCCGCTCGCTGGTGTCGCACCGCCAGCGCTGCAATCAGAAACAAGAACCGGCGGACGCCCGGCAGCCCCCGCTGCCGGCGCATCGCACCCCGCTCAGCCGACACGCTCCTCCTGGATCAGCCAGCGCCCACCGGACCGGACGAGAACCATGGTCTTGGCCACCGTCGAGGTCAGCGACGGCGACGAAAAGGTCTGCCGGAAGCGCACCGTGGCCTTGCCGTCAGCGAAAGCAACCCGGATGTCCTCGACCTCGACCTGCAGCCGGCCAGCTTTTTGCATCGGGCGCCGACGCCCCTCTTCCCAGGCCTTGCGCGTCATCCCGCGCGGCGCGCGAAAGTCGGCAGCATAGTGGGCAAAATACGCCTTTGCGTCCTTGCGCGACCACGCCCTTGCCCAGGCCTCTATCGTCCTCGCCACTTCCTTCTCGTCAGCGCCGCCGACAGCCGCTGCCCCCCGGTCGGCGGCGGCGGCTGGCACGCCAGCCGCCGTGGAGTCCGGTCCGGCCGCCAGCCGCGAAACGCTGCGGCCGGCCTCGCCGAGGCCGCCGCTGCCAACTTCCCGAACGCGTGACAGCTTCAGCTGCGCAGCCTTCTTCGCCGGGTCGAGCTGCAACGCCTTTTCGTAGAACTGGCCCGCCAGCCGGGCATGAATGTCACCGAGATTCTCGTAGGCTGTGGCGTAGGTCGGCTGGATCCGGATCGCCATCTCGAGCGCCGTCCGCGCCTTGTCGTACTGCTTCTGCTGGGCGTAGAGGACGGCAAGGTTGTTGTACGGCTCGGGCAGCTCCGGATAGTCCTCGATCAGCTTGCTGAAAACGGTCATGGCGTCGGCGGGGCGCCCCATCTCGACAAGGATCAGGCCCTTGCTGAATCGTCCGCGCGCGTCGCCCGGATTGCTCGCGAGATGCTCCTCGATCCTGTCGAGTGCCGCTGCCTGCTGGCCCTGCTTCAGCAGCCGCTGTGCGTCGGCGACGTTGTCCGCGAGGGCAGCTGGCGCCACCCCGGCGAGCAAGCAGGCGACCAGCAGGGAGCGGACGGCTGGCAGAAGGCTCGAGAGCATCGATATGGTATACTTGGCCACGCGCGGTCGGAAGGCAGGAAACCGCCCGATTCTAGCAAGAAGTCCGGCCAAAACCAAAATCCTCCGCCGAAGCCAGTCGCCCACGGCGCAATCCCGCAGACCCGAAGATGCTGAAAATCTACAACTCGCTGACCCGAGAGAAACAGGAATTCGTCCCGATCGTTCCGGGCACGGTACGGATGTACGTCTGCGGCATGACCGTCTACGACTACTGTCACCTTGGTCACGCGCGTGTCCTGGTGGTCTTCGACATGGTGCAGCGCTGGCTGCGCGCAAGTGGTCTGCAGGTCTGCTACGTGCGCAACATCACCGACATCGATGACAAGATCATCCGCCGGGCGGTCGAGAACGGCGAGACCATCGGCGAGCTGACCGCGCGCTTCATCCGTTCCATGGATGAGGACGCAGCGGCGCTGGGCGTCGCCAAGCCGGACCACGAACCGCGGGCAACCGAGTACGTGCCGCAGATGCTGGGCCTGATCCAGCGGCTCGAGGAGAACGGGCTGGCCTATCGGGCGGCCGCCGGTGACGTCAATTTTTCGGTTCGCCGTTTCCCCGGCTACGGCAAGCTCTCGGGCAAGTCGCTCGACGACCTGCGTGCCGGCGAACGCGTCGATGTCGATGGCACGAAGGAGGATCCGCTCGACTTCGTGCTCTGGAAGCATGCCCGGGAAGGTGAGCCCTTCTGGGCTTCGCCGTGGGGGAACGGCCGCCCCGGGTGGCATATCGAGTGCTCGGCGATGAGTTCGGACCTGCTCGGAGCGCACTTCGACATTCACGGTGGCGGACAGGATCTGCAGTTTCCGCACCACGAAAACGAGATCGCCCAGTCCGAGGGCGCGCACGGCTGCCGTTTCGTCAACTACTGGATGCACAACGGCTTCGTCCGCGTCGATGACGAGAAGATGTCGAAGTCGCTCGGCAACTTCTTCACCATCCGCGAGATCCTGCGCGAGTACGATGCCGAGGTTCTGCGCTTTTTCATCCTGCGGGCGCACTATCGCAGCCCGCTGAACTACTCCGACGCGCACCTCGACGACGCGCGGCACGCATTGAGCAGACTCTATACCGCACTCAAAGCGGTGCCGGCAGCAACAGCGGCGGCCGTCGACTGGGACGAGCCGCACGCAATGCGCTTCACGGCGGCGATGAACGACGACTTCAACACCCCGGAGGCCTGCGCCGTCCTCTTCGACCTCGCTGCTGAAGTGAATCGCAGCCAGTCAGCGCCGCTCGCCAGCCAGCTGCGTGGACTGGCCGGGCTGCTCGGGCTGCTCGGACGCGAACCGCAGGATTTCCTGCAGGCATCACCGGCGCGCGGCACCGAGACCACGGTGGCGGCAATCGAAACACTCATCGCCGAACGTACTGCCGCCAAGAAGCGCCGGGACTTCGCAGAGGCGGATCGCATCCGCGCCGAACTGCTGACCGCCGGGGTCATCCTCGAGGACGGCGCCAAGGGAACGAGCTGGCGTCGCGCCTGACGGTCATGACTGT
>DDUX01000140.1:31267-103738 GCA_002345025.1 Candidatus Accumulibacter iunctus
CGCTGACGCGACTTTCACATTGAGTCACGTTCGGGCTTGCCGCCGGTAGCCACGTCACCCGACAGCAGATCCGGTCAACGCAGCACGCGGCCACCGCTGCCGATGACCGTCAGGTCGACGAAACGCGAACCAGTCCGATCGTTCGCCGAATAGCTGACGCGATAGCCGCCGAGGTCGTGACTCTGCATGCTCTCGAGCGCGGCGACGAGTTTCTCTCGCGTCGGATCCTTGCCCGCCTTGCGCAGCGCTTCGACGAGCACCTTCGCCATGACGTAGGCTTCGATGCCGTAGTACGAAGGCTTCGCCTGCTTGCCGAGCAGTTTCTGGTACTCGCGCACCACCGGCAGGGTGTCGTTCCAGGGGTAAGGCATCACCTGCGAGATGCCGATGCCACGCGCCTCGTCCCCCAGTTCCTGCACCAGCAGGTCAGCACCGACCGGCGACAAGGTCATGAACTGCGGATTCTGCTTCGCCTTCCGCATTTCGCGGACGAAAGCGGCGCTGGCCTTGTACAGCGTCACCATGATCACCGCCTGGGGATTCGCCTTGGCGATCGTCTGTACGGCACCGCTGACGTCGGCGGAATTGCGCTCGACCGTGGCCACCACCGCCGGTACCTGATTGTGCTTCCTGAGCGCCGCCAGCACCCCATCGAGCCCCGATTTCCCGAAGCCATCGTTCTGGTAGAAGACGGCGATGCTCTTGAACCCGAGCGAGGCAAGCTGGTTGACGATCGCTTCGGTCTCGTTCGCGTAACTCGCCCGGACGTTGAACATGTAGCGATTGTTCGGATGGTCGTGCGGCGACTGACGAAGCGAGTCGGCACCGGAGATCGCTCCCACCAGCGGCACCTTGGCGGCACCGAAGACCTCGTTCATCGCCGCCGTCGTCGGGCTCGAGCCGTAGAACGCCAGCAGTGCGAAGACCTGCTCCTGCGTGATCAGCGCTCTGGTGTTGGCAATCGTTCGGTCGGTTTCGTAACCATCATCGAGGCTGCGCAGGTCGAGCCTCCGGCCGTGCACGCCGCCGGCTTCGTTGAGCTGGCGAAAATAGGCGTTGATGACCATCTTCATGTCCAGCCCGTAGGGTCCGCTCGGACCCGAGAACGGCGCCGTCATGCCGATCAGGATGCTCTTGTCGGTAACCCCGACCTGGCCCGCGGCAGGGCCACAGATCCAGATCAGGATAACCAACAACAGTGCTCGGGCAAGCTTCATGCCGTCCTCCTCGCGTGGTGCGCTGGCCGCAATCGACCGCCGACGACCGCAACGCCCGTGGAGAATGGCGAAACAAGCTGACACCTTGCTTACACTTGCCCCATCGCCGCACCGGAACAGGCGACGACGCGCGGGCGCAGGCGACCAGCGGCGGTGAGCGAAGCTCAGGTCGCGGCGAAGAAATCGCGCACGCGGTCCATCCACGATTTCGCGCGCGGATTGTGATGGCCGGCGTTGTCCCGGCTCGAATCCTCAAGCTCGCGCAGGAGCTCCTTCTGCCGCTCGGTGAGATGAACCGGTGTCTCGACGACCACATGGCACAGCAGATCCCCATGCGCATTGCTGCGCACCCCCTTGATTCCCTTGCCACGCAGACGGAACACCTTCCCCGATTGCGTCTCGGCAGGAACCCGGATCTTCGCTGCACCGTCGAGAGTCGGAATGTCGATCTCGCCGCCAAGGGCAGCAGTCGTGAAACTGATCGGCATCTCACAGTGCAGATCATTCTGTTCGCGCTGAAAGACGGCATGCGCCTTGAGGTGGATCTGCACGTAGAGGTCGCCCGCAGGACCACCATTGATACCGTGCTCGCCCTCACCCGACAGGCGGATCCGGTCGCCCTCATCGACTCCGGCCGGAATCTTCACCGCCAAAGTCTTGTGCTGCTTGACCCGCCCGGAACCATGACAGACGCCACAGGGGTCGGCAATGTAGCGGCCGGTGCCGTGACACTTGGGACAGGTCTGCTGAATCGAGAAGAAGCCCTGCTGCAGGCGGACCTGCCCGCTCCCCTGACACGTCGGACAGGTCTTCGGCTGGGTTCCGGCCTTGGCGCCGCTGCCATGACAGGCCTCGCACACCTCCATGGTCGGGATGCGAATCTTGGTTTCGGTGCCGAAGGCCGCCTGCTCGAGACTGATCTCGAGGTTGTAACGCAGATCGGCGCCGCGATAGACGTTCGAGCGCCCACCGCCACCACGCCGGCCGCCAAAGATCTCGTCGAAAATGCCGCCAAAGGCATCGGAGAAACCGCCAGCGCCCGCCCCCCCCATCCCGGACTGCGGGTCGACGCCGGCATGTCCGTACTGGTCGTAGGCCGCCCTCTTGTCGGGATCGGAGAGGATTTCGTAGGCTTCCTTGGCTTCCTTGAAGTGTTCCTCAGCCCTGGGATTATCCGGATTTCGGTCCGGGTGGTACTTCATCGCGAGCTTGCGGTAGGATTTCTTGATGTCCTCGTCGGCAGCGTCACGGTTGACGCCCAGAATGTCGTAATAGTCGCGTTTTGCCATCGGTTCTCGAGCACTTTGGGGGGGCGAAGGGAGGCGCGATTATACGCCCCCCCCTGCAGGCAACTGCCTACTTCTTGTCCTTGACTTCGGTAAACTCGGCGTCGACGACATCGCTGTCGTCCTTCCTCGCTTCACCGGTCGAAGGCCCGGCACCACCGCTGGCACCGGCTCCGGCCGCATGCTCCTGCGTTTTGGCATACATCTTCTCGCCGAGCTTCTGGGCGGCTGTCCCCAGAGCCTCACTCTTCGCTCGGATGACATCGATGTCGTTGCCGCGAATCGCCTCTTCGGCATCCTTGATGGCTTGTTCGATCGTCGCCTTCTCGCTGTCCTCAAGCTCCTTGCCGTATTCGGCAAGCGACTTCCTGACGGTATGGATCATGGCGTCACACTGGTTGCGCGCTTCAGCCATTTCGTGTGCCTTGCGGTCTTCTTCGGCATGCAGCTCGGCGTCCCGCACCATGCGCTGCACCTCGTCCTCGCTGAGGCCGGAAGAAGCCTGAATCTTGATCTTGTTCTCCTTGCCGGTCGCCTTGTCCTTCGCCGAAACATGCAGGATGCCGTTGGCGTCGATATCGAAGGTGACCTCGATCTGCGGCATGCCGCGCGGTGCCGGCGGAATGTCCGACAGATTGAACTGGCCCAGACTCTTGTTGCCAACTGCCATCTCGCGCTCACCCTGCAACACGTGGATGGTGACTGCGGACTGGTTGTCGTCGGCGGTCGAGAAGACCTGCGTCGCCTTGGTCGGAATCGTCGTGTTCTTCTTGATCAGCTTGGTCATCACGCCACCCAGCGTCTCGATGCCGAGTGACAGCGGCGTCACATCGAGCAGCAGCACGTCCTTGACCTCGCCCTGCAGGACACCGCCCTGGATCGCCGCACCGACCGCGACCGCCTCGTCGGCGTTGACGTCGCGCCGTGGCTCGCGGCCGAAGAACTCCTTGACCTTGTCCTGCACCTTCGGCATCCGCGTCTGGCCACCGACCAGAATGACGTCGTTGATGTCGCCGATGCGACAACCGGCGTCCTTCAGCGCAATGCGGCACGGCTCGATGGTCCGCTCGACGAGATCATCGACCAGCGACTCGAACTTGGCGCGCGTGATCTTCTGCGTCAGGTGCTTCGGGCCCGAGGCGTCGGCAGTGATGTATGGCAGGTTGATCTCGGTCTGCTGCCCGGACGACAACTCGATCTTGGCCTTTTCCGCGGCATCCTTGAGACGTTGCAGCGCCAGCACATCGGCCTTCAGGTTGACCCCGCTCTCTTTCTTGAACTCGTCGATGATGTAGTCGATCAGCCTCTGGTCGAAATCCTCGCCACCGAGGAAGGTATCGCCGTTGGTCGACAGCACTTCGAACTGGTGCTCTCCTTCAACCTCGGCAATCTCGATGATCGAGATGTCGAAAGTGCCACCACCGAGGTCATAGACGGCAATCTTCTTGTCGCCCTGTTTCTTGTCCATGCCGAAAGCAAGGGCAGCGGCCGTCGGCTCGTTGATGATCCGCTTGACTTCGAGCCCGGCGATCCGCCCGGCATCCTTGGTTGCCTGCCGCTGGCTGTCGTTGAAGTAGGCGGGAACGGTGATCACCGCCTCGCTGACTTCCTCGCCGAGATAGTCCTCGGCGGTCTTCTTCATCTTGCGCAGGACCTCCGCCGATACCTGCGGCGGCGCAATCTTCTTGCCGCGCACCTCGACCCAGGCGTCGCCATTGTCGGCCTTGAGAATGCGGAACGGCATCAGCGAGATGTCCTTCTGTACCTCCTTCTCGTCGAAGCGCCGGCCGATCAACCGCTTGATCGCGTACAGGGTGTTCTTCGGGTTGGTTACCGCCTGCCGCTTGGCCGGGGCACCGCACAAAACCTCGTCATCCTCGGCGTAGGCGACGATCGACGGGGTCGTCCGTGCGCCTTCGGAGTTTTCGATGACTTTCGGCTTGCCATTCTCCATCACGGCGACACAGGAGTTGGTCGTCCCGAGATCGATGCCGATGATCTTGCCCATTCTTGAATCCTTTCACTATGCTCTTGTTTTTTGATTGCATCGTCGCCCGCAGACGAAATGCCCGAGATGGTCCTTCAGTTGGGGGTCAGCCTGCGGATTTCAAGGCGCAGCCTTGGCAACGATCACCAGCGCCGGACGCAGGACGCGGTCGGCGAGCAGGTAGCCCTTCTGCAGAACGGTGACGACGGTGTTCGCTACCTGTGCGGACTCGACGACACTGATGGCCTGATGCCGGTTGGGGTCGAACTTCTCGCCCAGCGGGTTGATCTCGACCAGCGCCGATTTCTCGAACGCCGCGACCAGTTGTTTCAGCGTCAGCTCGCTGCCTGCGCGCAGGCTGTCGACGGTCGCGCCGTCAGCCGCCAGTGCGGCTTCGAGGCTGTCCTTCACCGGCAACAGCTCACGGGCGAAGCGATCAATCGAGAACTTCGCCGCCTTGGCGATGTCCTCCTGCGCCCGCCGGCGCACATTCTCGGTTTCGGCCTTGGCGCGCAGCCACTGATCCTGATACTCGTCGGCCTTCAGGCGTGCCTGCTGCAACTCCTCCAGGAAGGCGGCACCGATGCCTTCCGCCTGCGGCTGCTCGGCGATGGGTGCTTCGCTGACCGCCGGCGACTCCGCCGCAGCGGCCGTTGCGTCAGCTATTGTTTCGTCAGTTACTGTCTCGTTGGTGTGCATGGATCGTGGTCTCCCGGAAAACGAAACGGTATCTGGGGGCATGCTGGCGGATTTCAAGCCTTGCCGACTCCGCAATCAGGAGGCAGCGAGCAGCGGCGACACAATTTTTGCTGCAGGAGCGGCTTCTGCTGCTAGCATTCCGCCTTTGCCGGTCGTCGCTGGAATCGGGTTCCGTATGCTGCAGAGGATAGGAAAGTACGAGGTGATTCGCTCCCTGGGCAAGGGGGCAACTGCCATCGTCTATCTGGCGCGCGATCCCAGCCTCGACCGCCTCGTCGCCATCAAGCTGATTCGCTTCGATGACGACAACGCCGCCATGTCGAGACGCCTGCGCAAGCTGTTCCAGACCGAGGATTCGATCGGTCGCCGGCTCAGCCATCCGAACATCGTCAAGATCTTCGATGCCGTTGTCGAGTCCGAACAGGCTTATCTGGTAATGGAGTACGTCGACGGCGTCGCGCTCGACAGGTTCTGCACGATCAACAGACTGCTGCCGATGCACCGGGTCATCGGCATCATCTTCAAGTGCTGCCTGGCGCTCGACCACGCGCTCCACCAGGGAGTGGTCCATCGCGACATCAAACCGGCGAACATCCTTATCGATGCCAACGACAATCCGAAGATCACCGATTTTGGCCTCGGTCTCAATCTCTTCAAGGACATGAACCGGGACTCGACCTTCGTCATGGGCGTCGGCTCGCCGGCTTACATGTCGCCCGAGCAGGTCAAGAACTACCCGCTCAACCACAAGACCGACCTCTATTCGCTCGGCGTCCTGCTGTTTCAGCTACTGACGGGGCGCCTGCCCTTTCGCGCCAACAACCCGGCGACGCTGGTCTACAAGATCGTCAATATGGACGCGCCGTCGGTCTGCGCGCTCAACCCCAACCTGCCGCCGGGTCTCGATCCGATCATCCGCAAGGCGCTCGAGAAGGATCTCTACAGCCGCTATCGAAACGGCGCCGACTTCGCCAAGGATCTGTCGGCGGTGCGCTACCAGATGCAGGAGGAGGATCAGACACAGCAGGATCTGGCGCACTTCGAACGTCTGCGCAAGGTCGATTTCTTCGTCGAGTTCGACGACATTGAGTTGTGGGAAGTGCTGCGCATCAGCGTCTGGCGGGAACTCTCGGAAAAGGTGACCCTGATTCGCGAAGGCGAGAGCCATCGCAAGTTCGGCGTCATCGTCGACGGCTTCGTCGAGGTGTCCGCCAACGGTCGTGTGATCTGCCGGCTCGGCCCGGGTGAGGTGGTTGGCGAAATGGCTTTCCTGCACCCGACCGACAGCTGCCGTCGGGCAACGGTCGTCACCCTCGAAGCGACGCGCTTCCTGGAAATCAACAGCTCGGCCCTCAGTCTGAGTTCCGACGAGGTGCGCGACCGCTTCAACAAGGTGCTGCTGGTCAAGCTTGTCGATCGCCTGCGCGAGGCCAACAAGGTGTTGGCCAAGCTTGGCCAGACGGCAGTCCAGGGCAGTTCGTCCGCCTACTCCGGCAGCGGCTCGCCGCCGCTGGAACTGCTCTGACCGGAAAGTCCCGCGATGCCCGACCTCAGCTCTCCCACGTTCTGGGTTTCCGTCCTGCAGATCATCGCCATTGACATCCTGCTTGGCGGCGACAACGCGGTGGTCATCGCTCTCGCATGCCGCAGGCTGCCGGAGGCGCAGCGCAACAAGGGCATCTTCTGGGGTGTTTTTGGCGCCATCGGCCTGCGCGTCGTCCTGATCTATTTCGCCCTGCAACTGCTCGCCATCCACTACCTCAAGATTGTCGGCGGTCTGCTGCTGTTCTGGATCGGCACCAAACTGATCGTGCCGGAGCACGAGGACGCGCACGGCAACGTGCACGGCAGCGGCACGCTGCTCGGAGCGATCAAGACGATCATCGTTGCCGACGCCGTCATGAGCGTCGACAACGTCATCGCCGTCGCCGGAGCAGCACATGGATCGATCATCCTCGTCATCTTTGGCATCGTCGTCTCGATCCCGATCGTCGTCTGGGGCAGCAAGCTGGTGCTCACCCTGATGGATCGCTTTCCGATCGTCATCACCGCCGGTGGCGGCCTGCTCGGCTGGATCGGTGGCGGCATGCTGCTCAGCGACCCGGGACTCCCGGCACAGTGGCGTGAGATCGTCCCGTACGGCACCTACATCGCTTCCGGCCTTGGCGCACTGCTGGTGCTCGCCATGGGCAACTGGCTGGCCCGCCGACAGAACGCCACGCGATCTGCCGAAATTGAACTGGCGACCGGCAAGTCGCAAGGTCCTCAATCAGGAGATGCACAATGACCACACGATGGTTGCTTCCCGTGGATGGGTCGCTACCGGCCTTGCGTGCAGTCGATCATGTGATCGGCGAAGCACGCTCCTCGCCCATTGGACTCGACATTCTGCTGCTGAACGTGCAGCATCCGCTACCGTCCGACATCAGCCGCTTCGTCAGCCCAGCCGTTGTCCATGATTACCATCGCGAAACCGGTGACACCGCGCTCGCCGCTGCGCGAGCCAGACTGGAGGCAGCGGGAATCGGCCATGCAGTGCATGTCCTGACCGGTGAGGTGGCGCCGACGATCGTCGATTTCGCGCACGAACACGATTGCGGTCTGATCGTCATGGGGGCTCGCGGCCTCGGAACGGTAGCCGGTCTACTTCTCGGATCGGTGACGCAGCGAGTCATCCACCTGACCGACCTGCCTGTCGTCGTGGTGAAGTAGTTCGGCGAGACGGGTTCAGGTCGCCGGGCAGCTCTCAAGAAACAGGATCGCAAGCATCTGTTTCTTATAGAACACCGTGCGCGCGATCCGCGAGCCTGGGATGCTCAGAGGACGTAGCGGGACAGATCCTCGTTCTGCGCGAGTTCGGCGAGGCGACCATCGACGTAAGCGGCGTCGATCGCGAGGCACTCTGCGGCTCCCTTGCCGGCGGTGAATGAAATCTCCTCGAGCAGACGCTCCATCACCGTGTACAGGCGGCGAGCGCCGATGTTCTCCGTCCGTTCGTTGACCGACCAGGCAATCTCGGCCAGGCGTCTGATCCCGTCAGCAGAAAAATCGAGGGAAACCCCTTCGGTGGCCAGCAGCGCCTGATACTGCTTGGTCAGGCAGGCATCCGTCTGCGTCAGGATGCACTCGAAGTCGGCCACCGACAGCGATTCGAGTTCGACGCGAATCGGCAGCCGGCCCTGCAGTTCGGGGATCAGGTCCGACGGCTTGGCGAGATGAAAGGCTCCGCTGGCGATGAACAGGATGTGATCGGTGCGGATCATCCCGTACTTGGTCGACACCGTCGTCCCTTCGACGAGCGGCAAGAGGTCACGCTGCACCCCCTGCCGCGAAACGTCAACACCGTGCGTGTCGCTGCGCGAGGCGATCTTGTCGATCTCGTCGAGAAAGACAATGCCGTTCTGCTCGACGTTGCGCACCGCGTCGAGCTTGACTTCCTCGTCATTGACCAGTTTGGCGGCTTCCTCGTCGATCAGCAGCCGGCGTGCTTCGCAAATCTTGAGCTTGCGCGACTTCCTCCGGCCGCCGCCGATGTTCTGGAACATGCCCTGGATCTGCGCCGTCAGCTCCTCCATTCCAGGTGGTGCGAAGATCTCCGCCTGCATCGATGGCGCGGCGACATCAACCTCGATCTCCTTCTCGTCGAGTTCCCCCTCGCGCAGCTTCTTGCGAAACTTCTGGCGTGTGGCACCCTCCTCGCTCGCCTGCGCATCATTGTAGAAACTGCCGCGGGCCGGCGGCAGCAGAGCGTCGAGGATGCGATCCTCGGCAGCGTCCTCGGCGCGCAGTCTGACGCCCTTCATCGCCTTCTCGCGGCCACTCTTGACGGCGATCTCGACGAGGTCGCGAATGATCGTCTCGACGTCGCGGCCGACGTAGCCGACCTCGGTGAACTTGGTTGCCTCGACCTTGATGAATGGTGCGTTGGCAAGACGTGCCAGGCGGCGAGCAATTTCCGTCTTGCCGACACCGGTCGGACCGATCATCAGGATGTTCTTCGGCGTAATCTCCTGCCGCAGCGGCTCGGCCACCTGCGCTCGTCGCCAGCGGTTGCGCAGGGCAATGGCAACCGCCTTCTTTGCCTTCCGCTGACCGACGATGTGTTTGTCGAGCTCGTGAACGATTTCCTGTGGCGTCATCGATGACATGGCTACTCCAGCACCTCGATGGTGAAGTTCTGATTGGTGTAGATGCACAGATCAGCCGCAATCTGCAGCGACTTGCGGACCACTTCCGCAGCCGTCAGATTGCTGTTGTCCACCAGCGCTCGCGCCGCCGAGTGGGCAAAGGCCCCGCCCGAACCAATGGCGACGATGCCGTACTCGGGTTCGAGCACATCACCATTGCCGGTGATGATCAGGGATGCATCGCGGTTCGCTACCGCCAGCATCGCGTCGAGTCGACGCAGCGCACGGTCGCTCCGCCAGTCCTTCGCCAGTTCCACCGCCGAACGCAGCAGGTTGCCCTGGTGCTTGTCGAGCTTTGCCTCGAACCGTTCAAAGAGGGTGAAGGCGTCGGCAGTTCCGCCAGCGAACCCGGCCAGAATCTTGCCCTGGTAGATCCGCCGCACCTTGCGCGCGCTCGCCTTGACGACGATATTGCCGAGCGTCACCTGCCCGTCGCCGCCCATGGCAACGCTCTCGCCGCGGCGTACTGACAGGATCGTCGTGCCGTGGTACTGGTCCATAAACTGCTCCTCCGGGGGTTTCTAGTTCCGTGCGAGAACGACCTCTGCCACGGCCCTGAGGCCAACGACACGGAACAACTCGGCCACCAAGTGATTCGGATGGCGAAAGACGATCTGGCGGCCGGTCCCTTTGATCGTCGTCAGCACGTTGAGCAAGGCCCCGGCGCTGAGAAAGTCCATTCGCGTCACCCGCGAGCAGTCGATCAGCACCGGATCATTGGCCGCCGAGTAGGCCAGCAGGTCGCCGAAGCGCGCGGACTTGACCTCGCCCTTGATGACGTAGGCCTCGGCCATCAGATCGTCGGCTGCCGCCAGCACCAGCGGCCCCGGTCCGGTCGCTGCCACTCGCTGGGGCTCCCAGGAAGGTGGTGAAATCTCGAAGTTCACTGCGTACTGGACCGCCAGCTCCTCGAACACCTCCTGCTGACCGTACAACTGACAGAACTCGAGCTGCAACAGCCAGCACGCCCGGTCACTCCGTTCGCCCGGCACGACACGGCTGTCGACGAGGCGGGCGACATGCTCACGGCTGAGCAACTCGATCTCCTGGCGGCTTCTTTGCGCCTGCAGCAGCAGCGACAGCAGGCGCTCGCAACCTGCGTCGTCCAGCCGACGCACCTTGCCAAGATCAAGACGCAGGTGCTGGTTGGTGGCAAGCGCCTGCCGCACGGCAGCGAAGGCGGTCTCGTTATCGCCCGTCAGATCACCCTTGAAGAGTACGGTGCCTGCCTTGCTCAGCACGGGTGCGGCACGGACCGCATCCTGCCAGCCGGGCGGCGACACCTCGAAGACCTGCGCGTACTCGATGCCCAGTGCTTCAAACTGGGCCTTCTGGCCACTGACGCGCAAGAGGTCGAAAAGCATCAGCCAAAGTCGCTCGCCGGCACCGCTCCGATAGACGCGAATCGCGTTCTCGAGTCGCGACCGCACGGCAGCATCCTGACCGTTGGCATAGAGCATGGCGGCTTCTTCGGCCTCGGCATCGATTGGGTCGAGTTCGGTCTCGGGCTGAAAGTTCGGCTCCATCGCGCTGAACACGAACTCGCTCAGATCCAGCGGCGGCGCATCGCTCTTTGTCACCGGCGTGGCAAACGGCAGATCGGCCCGGTTCAACCCCACGGCTGCCGCCTGCGCGGCCCGGGGCTTCTCCTCCGGCGGCGCGTTGGCCACCGCGCTGCGATCCTCGCTGGCGCGTGGCGTGGCGGCTGGCCGGGCAGCCATCTTCTTGTCCGGCTGCTTCTTGAAGAACGAAAAGACCATGGCTGGCAAAAAAGCGGCTGATCGAATGGCGACGATAAATCGAACTTGTAACACATCGTTCCGCAGACTGCAATTTCAATCCACAGCCACCAACCACCTGCCGCTGCCACGTACTGGCGGCGGCAGGATCCGCTCACGGTCCGGGCCGGGGCGGAGCGGCGCAACTCGCTGCAAGCACGGCGTCGCTTTGGTTCATACCCACTTCTTGCTAGAATTCGACGCTCACGCGACAGCCAGCCGCTGCCTGGCCAGGAAAACCTCCCGTATGCGCTCGATCGTTCCAAGGCTCTTGCCGCCAACACTTCCCGCAACGGTCCTCGCCTTGCTGCTCGGCGTTGTCGTCCCGACAGCCGTTGCCAGCGAGTTGGCCGAGGCCGAGCGTCTGCTGAAGCAGGGCCAGGCGCCACAGGCCCTGGCAAAGCTTGAGGCTCATGTGGCAGGCAAGCCGCGAGAGCTGCAGGGACGCTTCCTCAAGGGGCTGATCCTGATGGAAATGGATCGTTCCGACGATGCCATCGCCGTCTTCACCCAGATCAGCGACGACTACCCCGAACTACCCGAGCCCTACAACAATCTGGCCGTTCTTTACGCCCGGAAACAGCAGTTCGAGCGCGCACGCACGCTGCTCGAGATGGCCATTCGGACCCACCCGGGCTACGCTCTGGCGCGCCAGAACCTCGGCGACGTCCTCGTGCGACTCGCCAGCCAGTCGTACGACGAAGCGCTGCGACTGGAGCCGGCGAACAAGGCAATGCAGGCGAAGCAGGCCCGGCTGCGCGAACTGAGCGTCACCCCCACCGCTGGCGGCATCCGGTGAGGGGCACGCGACAGTTTGTCCGGCGCAGCGGATCATGGGCAGAAACGGAGCAGTAGCCACCGTCTCCGTGCCAGTGCGGACATTAGAGAGCCGCGCCGCGTGCTGATGGCAGGCTTGCGCGCAGCGGCCAGAGCGGCCGCTCGGTCCGGGCACGGCGACCGTGCCTGACGCCAACTCTTGCCGATAGCGAAGTCGCGCATGTCACCCACCCTGCTGCGCCGCCTGCTGGTTGTCCTGCTTCTCGGTCTGCTGATTGCCGGCGGCGTCTGGTGGCTGAGCAGGCCGCAGGCGGTGGCCGTCGTACTCAGGGAAATCGACCGCGGTCTGGTCGAATCGACGATCTCGAATACCCGTGCGGGAACGGTCGAGGCCTGCCAGCGCACGCGCCTGTCGACGATCACCGGTGGCCGAATTGAAATTCTGGCGGTAAAGGAAGGCGACCGCGTGCAGCGGGGCCAGCTGCTGATGAAGCTCTGGAATGACGACCAGCAGGCGCAGAGCGCGTGGATTCTCGCCCAGGTTGCGACAGCCCGACAGCGCGTGGACGAGGCCTGTGTCATGGCCACCAACGCCGAAAGCGAAGCAGCGCGACAAGCGGCACTGCGCACACAGGGTTTCGTCTCCGGAGCCCGCGAGGAAAGCGCACGCAGCGAAGCGCTCGCCCGCCGCGCCGGCTGCCAAGCGGCCAAGGCCGATCTCAACCAGGCGCACGCGAGAGTCAGGCTCAGCCAGGTGGAACAGGGACGAACCGTACTCCATGCGCCGTTCGCCGGCACCATCGCCAAGATCGTCGGCGAGGTCGGCGAGTACTCGACACCATCACCACCCGGCGTACCGACACCGCCGGCGATCGACCTCATCGATGACTCCTGTCTCTACATCAAGGCACCGATGGATGAAGTCGACGCGCCGAAGATCAGCGCCGGGCAGAAGGTACGAATCAGTCTCGACGCCCTGCCCGGACGCTCGTTCCCAGGCACGGTGAGGCGGGTGGCACCCTACGTTTCGGCAGTCGAGAAGCAGGCACGCACCGTAGACATCGAGGCCACCTTCACCGATCCGTCGGCCGCAGGCAGACTGCTGGTGGGCTACAGCGCCGACGTCGAGGTGATTCTGGCCATTCGCGAAAATGTTCTTCGCATCCCGACGTCGGCACTGCTCGAGGGCAACCGCGTGCTGGTCGCACAGGCCGACGGCCTGCTCGCCGAACGCCGGATCCGAACCGGCCTCGCCAACTGGGAGTTCACCGAGATCAGTGAAGGCCTGCAGGCCGGCGAACGGGTTGTCACCTCGCTCGAACGGTCCGGGGTCAAGGCGGGAGCACCCTACATTGCCGAGCGTGAAACGACGGCGAGCGGCAAGTGAGTGATGAGCACTCCGCTGATCGAACTGTCGGGAATCGAAAGGGTCTTTCATCTCGGTGACAGCCAGGTACACGCGCTGCAGTCGATCACTCTGAGCATCGCCGCCGGCGAGTATTTGGCGGTGATGGGACCATCGGGCTCGGGCAAGTCGACGCTGCTCAACCTGCTTGGTCTGCTCGACCGGCCCGACGCCGGCAGCTATCGCCTGGCCGGCCGCGACGTCACCACTCTCTCGGCCGACGAACAGGCACGCGTGCGCAGTGAGCGAATCGGCTTCGTCTTCCAGAGCTTCCACCTGGTACCACGCTTGACGGCTGCCGAGAACATCGCGCTGCCGATGTTGCTCGCCGGCATCGCGCCAGCGCAACGCGGCCTCCGCGTGCGGCAGGCGCTGCGCGACTACGGGCTGGAGAACCGCGCCGACCATCGACCCGATCAGCTTTCCGGCGGCCAGCGCCAGCGCGTTGCCATTGCCCGGGCGACGATCATGCGACCAGCGGTTGTCCTCGCCGACGAGCCGACCGGCAACCTCGACCGCACAACCGGCGAGGAGGTCGTTCGTCTGCTCGAGGAACTCAACCGCGGCGGCGTCACCCTCATCGTCGTCACCCATGACGGTGCCCTCGGCGCACGCGCGCGGCGGCAGCTGCTGATGCAGGATGGCATGCTGCAGCAGGACCGCCAGAGCAGCAGCGGCAGCAGTCCCGAGTCATGCGCGCCGGCGACCTGATTCGTTTCGCGCGCGACGCGGCAACCGGCAACCGGCTGCGCACCTGCCTGCTGATCCTGGCGATGGCGATCGGCGTCGCTGCCGTCGTCGTCCTGACGGCGCTCGCCGATGGCGCCCGTCGCTACGTCCTCAACCAGTTCTCGGCGATTGGCAGCAATCTGGTCATCGTCCTCCCCGGGCGCTCGCAGACTGGCGGCTTCAACCCTGGCAACGCCATCACCAGCACGCCACGTGACCTGACCATCGACGATGCGCAGGCGCTGCGCCGCGCCAGCGCCGTCTACCGGGTGGCACCACTGGCCGTCGGCACCTCGGAGATCAGCGTCGGCGGCAGGCTGCGCGAAGTGATGGTGGCCGGGACCACGACCGAGTTCATCGCCGTGCGGCGCTTGGCGCTCGCCCAGGGCCGCTTCCTGCCACCCGGAGACTGGCGCCGCGGGGTATCGGAGGCGGTCATCGGCGCGCGCATTCGCGACGAGCTGTTTGGCCGCGACGAGGCTCTCGGCCAACTGGTGCGCATCGGCGATCGACGCTTCCGCGTCGTCGGCGTCCTCGCTGCGACCGGCCAGGGGTTGGGAATGAACACCGACGAACTGGTGATCATCCCGGTTGCTCTGGCGCAGGCGATGTTCAACAGCAACACCCTGTTCCGCATTCTCGTCGAGGCCAGCAGCAGGGAGGCGATCGCTCCCGCGAAGGCGCAGGTGACGGAGATCCTCAGGCTGCGGCATGAAGGCGAACAGGACGTGACGATCATCACCCAGGATGCCGTTCTCGCCACCTTCGACCGTCTGCTCGGCACGCTGACCATTGCCGTCGCCGGCATTGCGGCAATCAGTCTGGCAGTCGCCGGCATCCTGGTGATGAACGTGATGCTGGTGTCGGTGACCCAGCGCACGGCCGAGATCGGCCTGCTGAAGGCGCTCGGTGCGACGGGCGCGACGATCCGCAACGCCTTCCTGACCGAGGCGGCGATGCTTTCCCTCGCCGGAGCCCTGCTCGGCCTCGCCCTCGGCCACGCCGGTGCGGCGCTCATCCGCCAGCTGTACCCGGCCTTTCCCGCGCTGCCGCCGGACTGGGCAGTGCTGGCAGGGGTGGCTACCGCGCTGGCAACCGGCCTCGCCTTTGGCGTCCTGCCGGCGCGGCGCGCAGCCCGGCTGGATGCCGTGCAGGCGCTCGCGAAGCGCTGACGGGAGCCCGCGGGATGATCCGATGATCCGCGCCAACGACATGCTCCAACTCGCGTTGCGCGCGGTCAGTGCGCACCGGCTGCGCAGTTTCCTGACCCTGCTCGGCATCGCCGTCGGCATCGCAGCGGTGATCCTGCTGACTTCGATCGGCGAAGGAATCCATCGCTTCGTTCTCGCCGAGTTCACGCAGTTCGGCACCAACGTCATCAGCGTTGCGCCTGGCAGGACGAAAACCAGCGGTCCAGCGCCGACCGGCATCCCGACCTCGGTGCGACCGCTGACGCTCGACGATGCGCGCGCGCTCGCGCACCTGCCGCATGTTACGGGGATGACGGCGACCGTCTGGGGCAACACCGAGGTCGCCGCCAACGGTCGCCTGCGGCGGACGACAGTCAACGGCGTCAGCGCGGCGATGCTCAAGGTTTTCAGCATCAGCGTTCGCAGCGGGCAGTTCCTGCCGGCCGATGATGCCGACAGCGCACGCGCCTTCATCGTCCTCGGCGCGCGGCTGAAGGAGGAACTGTTCGGTACGGCGAATCCACTTGGGGCGAAAGTGCGCGTCGGCGGCATGCAGTTTCGCGTCATTGGCGTCCTCGAGGCGAAGGGACAGATCCTCGGCATCGACCTCGACGACGCCGCCTACATACCGACCGCCCGCGCGCTCGAACTGTACAACCGCGACGGCATCATGAAGATCGACCTGTCGTACGAAGAGGGTGTGCCGGCGGCGGCGGTCAGCGCCCTGGTCACGGCGACGCTGAAGGCACGCCACGGGCGTGAGGATTTCACGATCACGACGCAGGAAGACATGCTGCGCACGCTATCGAACATCCTCGATGTCCTGACCATGGCGGTGGCCGCTCTGGGCAGCATTTCGCTCCTCGTCGGCGCCGTCGGAATCGCCACGATCATGACCATCGCGGTCGCCGAGCGAACCGCCGAAATCGGCCTGCTGGTTGCCCTCGGCGCCCCTCGGCGCAGCATCCTCGGCATCTTTCTCGGCGAGGCCGTCGCCCTTTCAGCACTCGGAGGACTGCTCGGCCTGCTGCTGGGCGTCGGCATCGCGCAACTCCTTCACCTGCTGCTGCCGGCGCTGCCGGTGCACACCCCGTTCAGCTTCGTTGTCCTTGCAGAAGCCCTGACCATCGTCATCGGTCTGCTGGCGGGAGTTCTGCCGGCACGACGCGCTGCCCGGCTGAATGCCGTCGACGCACTGCGGGCCGAATGATCGCTTCCCGCCGGCAGCGGTGGAGCGAAGCGAACGCCAGACGAAGCTCGCAGCGACTGATCGAAAGCTGTCGAAATACTTTACACTAGATCGTCGAGCGGCCCGGTACGATGGCGCACAATCTCGCTAAATCATGATTTTTCTCTTTCTGGTACGGTTCATGCTGGGTATTGAGGAAACAACAAGATCCGGAGTATTCCTGCGGCACGCTGCGGACAGCTCGGCCGGCCGTGAGCACGCGGCCGGCCATTTTCTCGGCTGGTCTTCGACACTTTTTCACCAGAGGAGGGATCAGGGGTGGAAGACCGCTGGAGCCGGGACGGGGCCGAGGGCGCTGGATTCCTGCTGCGCTGCGGCCGCAGCTGCCCGGGGGAGCGGGCGGCCGCGCCCCGTGTTCCTTTTCCCTTCCCGAAAATGACGGCAGCGTGTTTGCGGTCTACGGCCTGAGCGGCCCGATCTTCCGCGGCGCCTTCGAAAGACTCGGCGAGGTGTCCGGGATCTCGCGCAGTCGCGCCGTGCAGCCGATCAGCGAGGACGAGCCGCGCGCCACCACGTTCGCCACGCCAACGGCCCAGGCGATCGGCGCCTACCGCCAGATGCTGCGCGCCGAAGCGGATCGCGGCCCGCTCTACCATGCCTACCAGATCATGCAGCGGCCGGTCTTTTCGGTGTTCAGCCAGGATGCCGTCGAGCGCGCGTGGCGTCTGCTGCTCGAACGGCGAATCCACCAGGCACCGGTCCTCGATCCCGGCTACCGGCTGGTCGGGATCGTCAGCGAGCGCGATCTGCTGACGACGCTCAACGTCGATACGGGTCGCCCACGCGACATCATGGCACGTCAGGTGGCCGACGTGATGAGCACTCCCGTCGTCAGCGCCGATCCCGTCACCGACATCCGGCGCATCGCGCAGGTCATGCTCGAGCACGGTGTCGATGGCGTGCCGATCGTGAACGAAAGCGACGCCCTGGTCGGATTCGTTTCACGCAGCGACGTCCTGCGCGCGGTCGTCACCGATCCGCCGCTGAGTCTCTGGCGCTAGGCGGGTACAGCCGGCACCAGCGACCACATCGCCATCTCAACCTCCTGAGGAGCAAGCGAATGAGCCAGACCCCCGTGCGCATCTATCACAACCGGCGCTGCTCGAAGAGCCGTGCCGTCTGCCAGATGGTTGCGCAAAGCGCGGTTCCGGTCGAGATCATCGACTACCTGGCGACGCCGCCGAGTCGCGCCGAACTGCGCGAGCTGCTGCGCCAGCTCGGCATGCCGGCAGCCGAACTGGTCCGCCGCGGTGAAGCCGTCTTCCGGGAGTTCTACGCCGCCCGGACGCTGAGCGAGGATGAGTGGCTGGACGCGCTGGTCGACCACCCGATCCTGATCGAACGGCCGATCGTCGTCCGTGGTGATCGGGCCGTCATTGGCCGCCCGCCGGAAAAGGTGCTCGCACTGCTGCAGGCCGACTGAGCGAGACGTGCCGCGCGCCGCGTTCGGCCGCCGCAACGCCACCGGCGAACTCTTCGCGCTGCCGGATCAGCGACGGGGCCCGGCCTGCGCCGCCCAGGAATCGCGCAGCGTCACGGTGCGGTTGAAGACCAGCGCACCCGGCTTCGAATCGACGAGATCGGCGACGAAATAACCATGCCTTTCGAACTGGAAGCACTGCTCGGGAAGTGTGTCGCGCAGCGAGGGCTCCAGCCACGCCTCGATGACGCGCACGCTGTCAGGGTTGATGTCGTCGCGAAAGTCGCGCTCGCCCCCCTCCGGATCACCCTCGCGCCGCGCACCGGGCGCGGCAACCGCGAACAGCCGGTCGTAGAGGCGCACCTCGGCGCGGCAGGCGGCAGCAATCGAAACCCAGTGCAGATTTCCCTTCACCTTGTAGTTGTCGGAACCAGCGGTACCGCTCCTGGAGTCCGGCAGGTATTCGCAATGCACGGCGCTGACGGCGCCGCTCGCGTCGTGCTCGCAACCCGTGCAGCGCACGACATAGGCATTGCGCAGGCGGACCAGATTACCCGGATGGAGGCGATGGTACCCCTTGCTCGGCTGCAGCATGAAATCGTCGCGCTCGATCCACAGCTCGCGGCCGAAAGGCAGCACGCGCTTGCCCCGCTCGGGCTGCTGTGGATGATTCGCCGCCAGGCAATCCTCGCCCTCGCCCTCCGGATAGTTGTCGATGATCAGGCGCAGCGGGTCGAGTACCGCCATGCGCCGCGCGGCCGATTCGTTGAGGACTTCACGCATCGTGTCCTCGAGTTGCGAGTACTCGATCAGCGAATCCGAGCGCGAGGCACCGACGCGCTCGGCGAACAGCCGGAATCCCTGCGCCGGGTAACCACGTCGGCGCGCCCCGACCAGCGTCGGCAGGCGCGGATCGTCCCAGCCCGCCACATGCCCCTCCTCGACGAGCTGGATCAGCTTGCGTTTGGAAAGGACGATATAGCTCAGGTTGAGGCGCGAAAACTCGATCTGCTGCGGCAACGGACGCTGCAGCAGGCCGCCTTCGGCGAGACGCTCGAGCAGCCAGTCGTAGAACGGCCGCTGGTCGGCGAACTCGAGCGTGCAGATCGAATGGGTGATGTTCTCGAGCGCATCCTCGATCGGATGCGCGTAGGTGTACATCGGATAGACGCACCAGCGGTCGCCGGTGTTGTGATGACTGGCGTGGCGGATGCGGTAGATCGCCGGATCGCGCAGGTTGATGTTGGCCGACGCCATGTCGATGCGCGCCCGCAGGACGTGCGCTCCGTCAGGAAACTCGCCGCGCTGCATGCGCCGGAAGAGATCCATGTTCTCCGCGACACCACGCTGGCGATAGGGCGAGTCGGTGCCTGGTTCGGTCAGCGTTCCGCGGCTGGCACGCATCTCGTCGGCGCTCTGGCTATCGACGTAGGCATGCCCACTGCTGATCAGGTATTCGGCGCAGGCGATCATCCAGTCGAAGTAGTTCGACGCATAGTAGAGGTTGCATTCTGCCTGCTGGCCGTCGTCGTCACCGCCAACTTCCCAGGAGAAGCCGAGCCAGCGTACCGAAGCGATGATCGAATCGACGTACTCCTGCTCCTCCTTCTCCGGATTGGTGTCGTCGAAACGCAGGTGGCAACGACCGCCATAGTCCTGCGCCAGCCCGAAATTGAGGCAGATCGACTTGGCATGACCGAAGTGCAGGTAGCCGTTGGGCTCCGGCGGAAAGCGCGTGCGGATGCGCGCCGGATCAGGTGGCCCGGCAAGCTGCTCGGCGGCCAGCCCAGGGCGACCCGACCAGCGACGCTGTGCATGCCTGCCGGCAGCGAGGTCGGCTTCGATGATGTTGCGGATGAAGTTGGTACTGACGAGTGCGGCTGAACTCGCCGTCCTGCTGTTGGACTCCTGGCTCACGTGGCAACCCCCGGTTCGACAAGACCGGCATTTTACCCGCCTGCGAGCCCAAGATCTCGACAACCTGTCGCCCGCATGCCGCTCACTCCTGCTGCCGGTCGACAACCGCCAGGTGTCCTGCCGGCGTCAGGCCGGGAGACGCTCCCGCCTGCGCCGCGAGGAAATGCGCCCGCCGCTCGAACGCGCTCACCATGCTGCCCGCCATCGGCAGGATCAGCATCTGCAGCACCGGCATCAGAAACAGAGAACGCAGCTCGCAGTCGAAGGCAAAGTCCACCTGGCAGCGATCGTCGGCCAGCGGCGCGAAGTCCCAGCGGATGTCGAAGCGGCAGAATGAGCGATCCACCGAAACGATGCTGATCGCGTTCGGTCGCGACAACTCGGTCCGCGTCCGGAAACGGTGCCGCAACAGGCCGACGGCCAGGCTCTGCTCGGTTTCGTAGGCGTCCGCATGCCGGCGCAGCACGCGCGCTTCACGCATCAGCGGCACGAAGTCCGGATAACGTTCGACATCGGCGACAACGTCGAACAGCCACTCCGCTGGCAGCCCGATGGCACGACTTTCGCGGTGGGTCGCCACGCGCCGCCTGCCTTTCAGCCTCGCGGCCGGCTGAAGCGGGTCAGGTTGTTCATCATCTCGACCGTCTCCTGCCGGATCTCGGCCTTGGCCTGCTCGCGATCGACCACCGGCCGATCGTCGGCATCGAGGACCTCCATACGGACCGCCCCCCTGACGTTGGTCGGAAAGGCCACCTTGTACTTCTCGCCGATGTAGGCAACGCGATGCCAGTCGGCGGCAACGGCGTAGTCACGCCGGAAGTCGGGTGCCAGCAGGTTCTGCCCCTGCGAGTAGTCCTGCGCTGGATTGCGCACACCGAGCAGCGGCATCACCGTCGCCGGGATGTCGAGATGGCTCGTGATGCCACTGATCACCTGCGGTTTCGCTCCCGGAACCCGCACCACCGCCACCGTGCTCGTCTGGTAGCGGTTGAACTCGGCGGCGTGCCCCCAGCGCTCGCTGCGCTCCATGAACTCCTCGCCGTGGTCGCCGAGAACGATGACGATCGTGTTGTCGAGCAGTCCTTTCTGGGCGAGGTAGGCGGTAACCCGGCCGATCTGGCGGTCGACATGATGTGCGGCATTGAGGTATCGGTTCTTGATCAGGCTCATCTGCCCCTTGAAGTCGGCCGACAGATAGTTGAAGTCGTCGAGGTAGGGCTCGGCGATGACGCAGTCGGGCGGGAAGTTGTAGTTGGCGTGCGTTCCCTCGAAGAACATGTAGGCCATGAACGGCCTATCCGGATCGCGGCGATCAAGGAAGCCGAGCAGGCGGTCGATGTTCATCCGGTCCCGGTCCCAGGGCGGTGCGCCGTCGGGGATCGGCTGCATGTCGGCCGGGTCCATCTTCAGGAAGACCGTGCGGTCGAACTGCGGATAGGTGAATACGGTGCTGGTATGCAGGCTGAACTGGTAGTTCTGCTGCTGCAGCACGTCCATCAGCAAGGGCGAGCGCGCCGCCTTGATCATTGGGAACCAGTAGTTGCCGTAGAGGCCGTAGAACATCGAGAAGATGCCCATCTGGGTGCCGTTGCCACCACTGTAGTGCTGCTCGAGACGCAGAGCCTGGGTCGAGAACCGCCACAGATTGGGCATGATCGCCGGGTCGAGCAGGTCGAAGCGCAACGACTCGGCAACCATCCAGACGATGTTCGGCGGCCGCGCCGGCGCTTCGACGTGCAATGGGACGAGCGGGTAACTCAGGCCGCCATGCCTGAGCTGCACTCCCTCGGCGGCTTCGTCGCCCACCTCGACGCCGAGCCGGGCGGCGAGCTTGCGGAAAGTCGTCGGCACATAGAAAGGATAGCGCTCACTGGCAAAGAGGATCGGCTGATAGTTGACGGCAGCGCTGTAGCCATAGGCCAGCCGCTCGCCAAGGGCAAAACCGAGGATCGCCAAGAGCACCCAGCGCAGACGCAGGCGTCGGTGCGGCGGCGCCTGCTCGGTCTGCCGCGTCGTCCACCACCAGGTTGCCGCCTGCAGCGTCAGCAAGGCGAGGACGATCAGCGCCGCAGTCAGCTCGGTGCTGCGACTGGCTCCGAGCGAATCGATGCCGCCGGGCGAGAAGACGAGGTCGATGACGAATCCGTTGATGTGGAATCCGTACATCTCATGGATCACGCGGTCGGCAAAAAGCAGCACCTGGACGATGCCCGTCAGGCCGACCACGACGCCGGCGAGCGCCAGCCGTGCGCCGCCGGTGGCGGGGCGCCGGCGCAACCAGTGATGCAGGAGATAGCCCGGGACGACTGCCGGCAACAGGTAGAGAAAGGCATAGCTGATCGTCGTCGCCAGCGTCCACGCGACCAGTCCCGGCGTGCTGTAGGCGCTGCCCGTGGTGAAGGCGGTGACGTGCAGCACGACCCACAGCCAGCTGAGCAGGAAGAAACGGTCGATCTGGTGGCGCGACGGAAGGACGGTCATAGCGGCTTTCGGATTGATATCCAGCAGTCTAACGCAGGAATGATGCCCGCGAAACCTGAGGCGATGCTGAAGCGCTGCAGCCGGAAGCGTGCCCCCGCAAGGCCGCAGGACCGACGCCCGGCCGCGGCTGCAGCCGCGGGGAAACGCTTCCTGAGCGATAATCAGCCTTCTCTGATGGACAGGAACCCCGAGCCATGGCCGCCGCCCACTCGCCACCGATCAACCTTGCCGAAGCCGTGCGCAACTTCGCTCCCGGCTGGTTCGCTGCCGTCATGGGCAGCGGCGTACTGAGCCTCGACACGCTGGCTCTCGCCTCGCGCTGGCCGGTCCTCGAGGCGCCGGCCTGGGCGCTGCACTACTTCAATCTGCTCCTCTTCGCAGCGCTGCTGCCTCCCTGGCTCGCGCGCTGCCTCCTGCACCCGCAGCTCGCACTGGCGACGCTGCGGCATCCGGTGCAGGCCAGTTTCTATCCAACCCTGCCCATCGCCATGCTGGTCATCGCCGCGCAGTTCCTCGCCTTCGGCTCGCATGTCGGCCTGGCGCTCGGATTCTGGTGGGCGGGGGCGGTACTGACCTTTGCTTTCGGCCTGGCGGTGCTGTACACGACATTCGCCGGCGAGCAGCTCGGTCTCGAACACGTGACGCCGGCCAACTTCATTCCGGCGGTCGGCTTGGTCGTCATCCCCATCGCCGGCGCGCCGCTGGTCGGTCAGCTCACGGGCGCGACACGCGACCTCGCCCTGCTGCTCAACATCGTCGCCCTCGGCGCCGGGACGTTGATGTACTTGGCGCTACTGGCGCTGACCTTGCAGCGCAAGTACCTGGCCAAGCCGGCCTTCGGCATGCTGACGCCGACGGTCTGGATCCACCTGGCGCCGATCGGGGTCATGCCCGTCAGCCTGCTCAATCTCGCCGAGCACCTGCCGTTCGCCCTGCCGCAGGGCGTGCTCCTCCTGGTCGGCCTGCTCTTCTGGGGTTCCGGCGTCTGGTGGCTGCTGATGGCAACGCTGTTGACCGCCGCCGCACAGCGTCGCGGCCTGCTGCCATTCGCGCTGTCCTGGTGGGGGTTCACCTTTCCACTCGGCGCCTTCGCCGCCGCCAGCCTGCGGCTCGGCGGCGCAACGGGACTGGCTGGTGTCGACTGGATTGGCATCGCCTGCTGGTGTCTCCTGCTCGCCGTCTGGCTGGCGACGCTGACAGGAACCATCCGTGGCGTTGCCAGCGGCGGCCTCTTCCGCCCACATCCCTGAGCCCGGACGGACGGCCATGTCGGTTAGAATTCCGCCACCATGAGCGGATTACACCTGCAGCAACACGACGCACAATCGGGCGAGAACTGCGAGCACGCGCACGACCACGACGGACACGGACACGGACACGGCGAGCATACGCACCGACACGCACCGGACGCCGGCCCGCGCCTGCTCTGGGCACTGCTGCTGACGCTCGGGTTTGCTGGCGTCGAGGCGGCCGCCGGCTTCTGGTCGGGTTCGCTGGCTCTGCTCGGCGACGCCGGCCATATGGTCACCGACAGTGCCTCGCTCGGCCTCGCCGCCTTCGCCGCCTGGCTCGCGCAGCGGCCGCCGACGCAGCGCCACACCTACGGTTACGGTCGCGTAGAGACGCTGGCGGCGCTCCTCAACGTCCTCTTCATGGTCCTCGTCGTCGTCGGCATCTCGGTGGCGGCGGTCGAGCGCATCCTGACGCCGGTCGCCGTCCAGGGCGAAACCGTGGCGCTGGTGGCTACCCTCGGGCTGCTCCTCAACATCGCCGTCGCCTGGCTGCTGATGCATGGCGAGCAGACGATGAACACCCGCGGCGCGCTGCTGCACGTGCTTGGCGACCTGCTCGGCTCGGTCGCCGCGCTGGTCTCCGGTGCGGTCGTCATGTGGACCGGCTGGACCACCGCCGACCCGCTGCTCTCGCTGCTGATCTGTGCCCTGATGCTGGCCTCCAGCCTGCGCTTGCTGCGCGAGGTACTGCGGGCGCTGATGGAAGGCGTACCGGCCGGTCTGTCCACCGAACGGGTGGCGCACGTGCTGGCGGGGATTCCCGGCGTCGCTTCGGTCCACGATCTGCACATCTGGACCATCTCTTCCAGTCGCGTCGCGCTGTCGGCGCACCTCGTCGTCGACTCGCTGGAGCAATGGCCGACGGTTCTGACCGCCAGCCGGGAAGCTCTGGCCGCCAGCGGCATCACGCACGTGACGCTGCAACCGGAGCCGCTTGTGGCGCCGGTGCGCTGGCTGCCACGCGCCGCTGGTTGGCAACCAGGCGCAGCGCGGCCGTCATGAGCGCTCTGCTGCCGGAGCCGGCGCTGGCCGGCGATCTGCCCGATCTGCTGGCCCTGCTCGCCGCCTGCTCCCTGCCGACAGCCGACCTCGATGAGCGACACCTGGCGGATTTCCTGCTCTGCCGCGACGGTGGGCGAATCGTCGCCAGCGGCGGCTTGGAGTTTCAAGCGGCGGCAGCGCTGCTGCGGTCGCTGGCTGTGGCAGCCAGTCACCGCCAGCGCGGACTCGCCAGCCGGCTGGTCGACGAGCTCGTGCAGCACGCGCGGAACCGTGGCCAGCGCGAGATCTTTCTCCTGACGACGAGCGCCGCCGGTTTTTTTGCCGCCCGCGGCTTTCAACCCTTCGATCGCCGCCAAGTGCCGCCCCAACTCGCGCAGTGCAGCGAGTTCCGCGAGCTGTGTCCCGCCTCGGCAGTCTGCATGCGGCGGACACTGGCCGCCGACAGCCCGGCATGAGGGTGGTCGTGCAACGGGTCGGCGAGGCGCGTGTCGATGTCGCCGGCGAAACCGTCGGCGCCATCGCCGCCGGGCTGCTCGTCTTCGCCGGCTTCGAGGAGAGCGACGGTGACGGCGACCTCGACTGGATGGCCGGCAAACTGGTCCGACTGCGCATCTTCGCCGATGCGACCGGCGTCATGAACCGCAGCGTCGTCGACATCGGCGGGGAGGTCCTGGCCGTCAGCCAGTTCACGCTCTTCGCCTCGACCCGCAAGGGGAACCGGCCATCGTGGCAGCGCGCCGCGCCGCCGGCGGTCGCGCAGCCGCTGTTCGAGCGCTTCATCGGGCGCCTCGAGGGCGTCCTCGGCCGCCCGGTGCCGACCGGCGTCTTCGCCGCGGACATGCAGGTCCATCTGGTCAACGACGGACCGGTGACGCTCGTGATCGACTCCCGCCAGCCGGAATAGCACCGCGCCCGTACGGGGCATCCGGCCAGCCACCGGCGCCGCGGAACCTGCTCAGGGCAGAGGGTGCAACCCGAGGCCAGGCCGCGGCGGAGCGGCGTGATCATCCGGCCAGGGCGGCCGGTCACCAGCAGTAGCGCCGCGCTGGCGCAGCCGGCACGCGGCGCAACTGCTCAGGGTCCGCCGCCCTGCCAGCACGCGAACCACTCGCTCAGCGTGCGGACTTCGCCAAGACCGGCAAGCTGGTGGTCGATGGCATCGTGGTTGCCCCAGACGACATCGGCCAGTGCACAACTGGCGACGCGTGCCTCGATGTCGTGGCAGTACAGCCCGAGTTCGCGCTGGACGTAGAAGCCGTAGGTACGGCAGGCGACCGGTCGCCAGGCGTAGACCGTGCAGGCACCTGCCGCCCGGTCGAGAAGCGGGCAGACGAGCGGACCCTGCGGCCGACCGTCGAGATCCGCGACGTCGACGGCGAACTGACGCAAACGTTCCACCGGCAACTTGGCCAGCCCTTCGCGCAGCAGATCCCATTCCGCGGCCGTCAGCCGCGGCTCGGCGGCGAGCCGCCGACAGCAAGCGTCGCAGCCCTGCGCGCACTGCCAGTCGGGCCGGCTACCGCGGATCGCCTGCACGCGCGAGTCGATCTCCAGATGCAGTTGAGCTAGTGTGGTCATCGTTCGTCCGGCGCCGATTGTAACCGCCGGCAGCGCACCGGTGCAGGCCTGGCGCGGGCCTCGAACAGCGCGCGGCGATCGTCGGCGGCAATCCTGAAAAGATAAGACATGGCGGCCTCGCTGACACGCCCGGCGTACGCTTTTGGCGCCTCGACCCACCCGCGCCCGACGTCACCAAGCCTTGGTCTTCAGCGGCAGCCCATCGGGCGACTCTCACTGCCACGAGTGAACCCGGGTAAACGAGGCGCTGCCGGGAGATCGAAGGAGGAGTTGCTGCACGACGGCACTGCCGGCGCATCCGCCGGCTCGTGAAGCTGGCGAGCGGCTGGCGTCCCCACGGCAAGACGAACTGTTCCCCGCTTTCAGGGCAGACGTGCGCGTAGAGATCCAACACAACAGACGAATAGCATCACAGGGCCTTTGGCGGAAACCACCAAGCCCCGACCCTGGGATGTGGCCGCCACACCGATGCAAATATCTGCGGGCCCGCGGCCATCGCTGGCTGGCGATGCTCGAATCCGGCAAAGCCAAATCGATCACCGAACTGGCTGCCGGCGAGAAGGTCGACAGCAGCCATATGTGCCGCATGCTCAACCTGACCACGCTGGCGCCCGACATTGTGGCGGCGATCCTGGATGAAACCTTGCCTCGGCACGTCACCGTGCGTGCGCTGGCAATCAGTCCACCGGTGTTGTGGGAGGAGCAGCGGGAGCGGATTGGGGCGGTTGGCGAGGAACTACCGCCGGCCGGACCTGCAGCATCCTGATCCATGCGAAGTGGTGGTCAAGAGCGTCTTGCTGGCAAATTCATCGCTCATTGCCAAATGGATCTGAATTAAATCCGAGTCATTCTGTACGGCAGCGCGCATAGAAGAAGAAGGACTGCGGGTATCATGGGGCCAACCCACCCCTGCGAGTGCGCCTCACGATGACTATTTCTCCCGCCCCGTCCGTCGCCGCACTGCCGGGCATCGACTGGGTCGAAATACCCGGTGGCGACTACATCTACCAGGACGGAAAGAGTTGCACGCTGCCGACCTTCTATATGGCACGCCACACGATCACCAATGTGCGCTACCAAGCCTTCATCGACGCCGGCGGCTATGACGACGAGCGCTGGTGGCACCGCATCAAGCGCACGAAGCCGCAAGAGTCGCGCTGGCCGCAAGCGACACGGCCCTGCACCAGCGTCAACTGGAACGAGGCAGTGGCTTTCAGTCGGTGGCTCAGCGAGCAACTCGGCTACACCGTTCGGCTGCCGACCGAAGAGGAATGGGAACGCGCGGCCCGCGGCCGCGATGGCCGAGCCTTTCCCTGGGGCGACGATTACAGCACGGGCTACGCCAACATCAATGAAACTTGGGACAACGCCGGCGAGTGCAAGCTCGAACAGACCACAGTCGTCGGCGCGTATCCGCAGGGCGCATCGAGCGAAGGCGTGCTGGACCTGGCCGGCAACGTCTGGGAATGGTGTCTGAAGAAACATGAACATCCCGAGGAAATCGAGCCCGATACCAGTGGCGATGCGCGCGTACTGCGCGGGGGCTCCTGGTATGGCAATCCGGACGCCGTGCGCAGCGCCGAGCGCAACTGGAATGACCCCGGCGAGCAGGTCGACAACGTCGGCTTTCGTCTGGTGTCGTCTGGCCCAATGGACGACGCCTTTCGCGGGTAGCATCGAAGCGATTTGGCCAACCATTCGACCGTCCAATGCTGGGGTCAGCAGAAGGATATGATTCCCTGGCGACCAGATTGTACAGCGGCAGCGTGAATGAGGCCGATTGCCGCAGAATCTTCTCTTGGGTGCGTGTCGAGCCGGTATCGACGGCCAAGCCTGAGGCGACGCAGCAAGCGCCCTCAAATTGGGCGAGTCCACGTGGCCACCCTTGGTGACCAGCGGTCGGGCATGCCTCGGCGTCACGATGGCGAAAGGAAACGGCGATGAATACCATGAGCAGCGCTCAGTGGTTCCTGCTCGTCGGCGGCCTGTTGCTCAGCATGGGGCTGAGCCGGCCCACGCTCGGTCGACTTCCGGTGACCTCGGCGATCATCTACCTGCTCGTCGGCCTGGTCGTCGGACCGACGGTGTTGAATGTCTTTCATTTCAATCCGCTCAAGCAGTCGGCGCTGCTCGAGGTTCTGACCGAGGCAGTGGTGCTGATCTCGCTCTACGCTGCCGGCGTCAAGATGCCGGTGCCGGTGAGACGGCAGCGCTGGCTGACACCGATCCTGCTCGCCGTCCTGTCGATGGCGTTGACGGTCGGCTTGGTTGCGGCGTTTGCCCACTATCTGCTCGGCTTGCCGCTGGGTGCCGCCGTGCTGCTCGGGGCGATCGTCGCGCCCACCGACCCGGTGCTCGCCACCGACGTGCAGATCCGCCATCCCGGCGACCGCGACCAACTCCGCTTCACGCTCACCTGCGAGGCCGGCATGAACGACGGTACGGCCTTCCCACTGGTGATGCTCGGCCTCGGCCTGCTCGGCCTGCATCAGTTGGGAGACCTCGGGCTGCGCTGGCTCCTGGTTGATGTCCTGTGGGCCACGGCCGCGGGCATCCTTGTCGGCGTGCTGTGCGGCGTGACGCTGGCTCATCTGGGAAAACGACTGCGCGGCGAGGGAAACGAGCATCAGCTGATGGACGATTTCCTCGGGCTTGGCCTGATCGGGTTAGTTTACGGCCTGTGCCTTTTGCTGAGCGCCTGGGGTTTCCTGGCCGTGTTCTTCGCCGCGGTCGCCTTGCGCCAGACCGAGCAGAGGCTTGCCGAAGTTGCCGCGCCGGCTGCGGGAGTCGCCGAGCGAATTGAGGGCGCCGACGCCATACGCGGAGCACCGCCTTCGGTGAGCGGCGGCTCGCTGATATTCAAGGAGCACCTCGAACGGCTGTCCGAGGTGTTGTTGATCCTGCTCATCGGCGGCTCCCTGTTCCTCGATTCGTGGAGTTGGCGGGCGGTCGCTCTCGCCGCCTTCCTCTTCGTGGTCGCCCGCCCGCTGAGCGTGCTCGTGGGACTGCTCGGCTCAGGCAACTCATGGCGAATATGCGGCTTGGCGGGCTGGTTCGGGGTCCGCGGTATCGGCTCGCTCTACTACCTGATGTACGCTATCGAGCACGGGTTGCCGGAGGGGATCGCACTCGAACTCATCCACATGACTCTGATTGTCGTGACGCTGTCAATCCTGGTTCACGGCATCAGCGTCAAGCCGCTGATGGAACGTTTCTGGAGCCGGCGAGGACGCAGCCACTGAGCAGCTTTTCCAGCGTCAGGCGACCATCGGCGATCTTCGACACGGGGGTTGTAGGCCCAAAGCCCACAAGATTCCGTGAACTCGCACGATGTTCGATCGGGCCAGGCTTGCCTCCTGTTCGAGGTCGACGCCATTGGCCATCGGCTCTTGGCTCACCGCCTCGGCTGACCACCAGCCCTTTCTACTCGCGCGGTACTCTGGCTGGCTGTGAGGGTGTGCCTAACGGAAGAGATGTCGAACTCGTCCTGAGCAAACTCGACAACCCCGCAGCACCTCGCAATCGCCGGCACCCGCACCTGACATCCTTCGCTGATCACGGACGAAGAGGCCGAACTCATCATGGCAGGCATCGCAACCCGCAAGAGCTGGTATCGATGGAATCGGAAGGGGCGGCGATGACGGTGTGTGCAGTCATCACGCCGGACACGGCGCACAGGCTGCTCCGAACGATTCTGAATGATCTGAACAACAACCCGGACGGGCTGCGTGACGCGATTCACCGACTGATCGATCGGATCGAATCAACCCCAGAAACCTTTGATGCGATGAGGTATTACCGCATCCGCCCGCTCGTCAAAAGCGGGGAACTGGTGGCGTCCCCACGGGGATTCGAACCCCGGTACCTACCGTGAAAGGGTAGTGTCCTGGGCCTCTAGACGATGGGGACCCGGAACTTCTTTCGGCTTGTGGTGGAGGTACGCGGGATCGAACCGCGGACCTCTTGCATGCCATGCAAGCGCTCTCCCAGCTGAGCTATACCCCCGCCCGAAAGAAGCGGCGATTATAGGCAGTCAACCTGCCGCTGTAAAGCGCGAATCGCTGCCCTTCCCGCGCCCGGCGCGAGCAGGTCGTGCCCGGCCGGCGCGGCAAGCCGCGCGGCATCACGCACTGCGCGTAGACGGCAACGCGCCGCGGCCGGCGCGCGCGAGCCGTTCGAGGGCAGTGGCGCGCGGAAAAAGCGCGACCAGCGCATCGACCGATGGCGTCTGCTCGAGACCGGTCAGGAGGACGCGCACTGGCATCGCCAGCTTCGGCATCTTGACGCCGTGCCGGGCGACGCAGTCCTTGATCAGCGCGCCGATCGCCGCCGTCTGCCAGGGAACTTCGGCGAGCGCGGCAGCGAAGTCTTCCACCAGCGGCAGCGTCTCGGGCGTCAGGTGGCGGGCCAGCAGTCCGCTCGGTGGTTGCAGGTCGATGTAGAACAGCTCGGCGATATCGGCCAGTTCGTTGAGGTTGCTGACGCGCTCCTTGTGCAGTTCGATGATCGCCGCCAGCGACGGCGTCTCGCTGACGACGACGCCGCGCGCCGCCAGCCGCGGGCGGACCAGGGCAGCCAGGCGACCGGCGTCGCTCCGCCGCAGGTAATGCGCGTTCAGCCAGTTGAGCTTCTCGCTGTTGAACTGGGCCGCCGACGGCGTGATGTGGTCGAGTTCGAACCAGTCGCAGAACTGCTGCATCGAGAAAATCTCGTCGTCGTCGTGCGACCAGCCGAGACGGGCGAGGTAGTTGAGCACCGCCTCCGGCAGGTAGCCCGCATCGTCGTACTGCATGACGCTTACCGCGCCATGGCGTTTCGACAGCTTCTGGCCATCGTCGCCAAGGATCATGGACAGGTGCGCGTAGAGCGGCACCTGTGCACCGAGCGCCTGCAGGATGTTGATCTGTCGTGGCGTGTTGTTGACGTGGTCATCACCGCGGATGACGTGCGTGATGCCCATATCCCGGTCATCGACGACGACACAGAAGTTGTAGGTCGGCGAACCATCGGCGCGGGCGATCACCAGGTCGTCGAGTTCGCCGTTGGCGACTTCGATGCGTCCCTTGACCAGATCGTCCCAGGCGACCACGCCATCCACGGGATTGCGGAAACGGACCACCGGCTGCACGCCCGCCGGTGGCATCGGCAGCACCTTGCCGGGCTCCGGGCGCCAGCGGCCGTCGTAACGCGGCTTGCGACCCTGCTCGCGCTGCTCCGCGCGCAGGCGGTCGAGTTCGTCGGACTGCATGTAGCAATGATAGGCGGTGCCGGCGGCGAGCATTTCGGCAATCACCTCACGATAACGCACCATGCGCTGCGTCTGGTAGAAGGGGCCCTCGTCGTGCGCGAGCCCGAGCCATTGCATGCCGTCGAGGATCGCCTGCACGGCCTCGGGAGTCGATCGGACGAGATCGGTGTCCTCGATGCGCAGAATGAAGCTGCCGCCGTGGCGACGGGCGTAGGCCCACGAGAAAAGTGCGGTACGTGCGCCACCGACATGCAGAAAGCCGGTTGGCGAGGGAGCAAAGCGGGTGCGGATCATGGTCGCTGGTCGCAATCGGAAAAGCCACCATTCTAGTGGAAGCGCCGACCCCGGCGGCCACAGCCGTGGCATCGGTGGCGTGCAGCACGCCGCCTGAGCCCGCCGCGAGCCACGACCAGGGGCCGCTGCGGTGGCCAGCGACCGGCTTCCCGCTCGTCGCCGCATCGCGTATCCTTGGCCAATGGGCATTCGTGGAGTGATCGCGGCGTCGGAGCCGCACACGGCGGCAGCCGGAGCGCGCCTGCTGCGACGCGGCGGCAACGCGGTCGACGCGATCGTCGCCGCCAAGCTGACGGCGACCGTCACCGAACTGCCGCTGACCTCGCTTGGCGGCGGTGGCGCCTGCATCTGGGGTGACGCGCGCGATGGCTATGAAGTGCTCGACTTCTTCGCCGCGGCACCGGGAATCGGGCTCACACCCTGGCCGGTCCTGGACTTCGCACCGATCACTGTCGACTTCGGCGAGACCAGCCAGGTCTTCCATATCGGCAAGGGAGCGGCTGCGGTGCCGGGTGAACTCGTCGGTCTGCTCGCCTTGCACCGACGCGCCGGCCGCCTGCCCCTGCACGAGGTCGTCGCACCGGCGGTGGCATGGGCGCGGGACGGTTTTCCGGTCAGCCCGCAGATCGCGATGATTGCCGCCCTGATCGCGCCGATCGCCAGCCACTCACGCACGGTGCAGCGCCTGTTCCTGCCCGCAGGGCGGCTACCACATGCGGGCGACCGCCTGTCCAACCCGGAACTCGGAGACTTCCTGCAGGCACTGGGAGACGGCAGTCCAAGTGCCCAGGTGGCGATGTACGGGGCCGCGCTGGTCGAGCACTTCGGGCCGGCGCACGGGGGGCTGCTCACGGACCAGGATGTCGCGGCCTACGCGCCGGTGACGCGCGCGCCGCTGCGCATTCCCTTCGGGCCCCATACGGTGCTGACGAACCCGCCACCGTCGGCCGGTGGTGGCTTGATCGGCGCCGGACTGCGCATCGCCGAGGAACTCGGTGTCGGTCGCGAGGAGTTCCTTTCGCGGGCGCATCAACTGGTCATCGCAGCCGTCCTGGCGACGGTTTCCGAAGTGCGTCGTACGGGCTACGACGACCGCCTGCACGCCGACCCGGAAGCAATCCGGCGACTGGTCGCCGGCGGCGGGCTGCCGCAATGGACCCGCCATGCCCGCGCGCTCTGCGTCGAGAACCGCCTCGGGGCGACCACCCACATCTCGACAATTGATGCCGAGGGCATGGCAGCGGCGATGACCACAAGCAACGGCGAGGGCTGCGGGCACGCGCTGCCGGGGCTCGGGATTCACGTCAATAACTTCCTCGGCGAGGACGACATCAATCCCCTCGGCTTCCACCGGCTGGCAGCGGGCAGCCGCATGAGCACCATGATGTCGCCAACCATCGTCCTCGCCGGTGACCGACCCTGCCTGGCACTTGGCAGCGGCGGTTCGAACCGGATTCGCAGCGCCATCCTGCAGGCGCTGCTGAATGTGCTGGCCTATCGACGTCCACTGGACGAAGCGGTGAACGCCTCCCGCCAGCACGTCGAAGGCAGACAGCTGTGGTTCGAAAGCGGCGGCCTCGATACCGAAGCCGCCACGGCGCTGCAAGCGGTCTGGCCTGGCGCCACCCGATTCGACTCGGCAAGCATGTTCTTTGGCGGCGTGAACTGTGTCGCCAGCAGCGACGGACAGCTGAGCGGTGCTGGCGACCGCCGGCGCGGCGGCGTGGTCATGGTTGCCGAGAGCTAGCGACGACTGCCGCGCGCCACGGCAGGCCGAAACCGGCCAGACCGCGCAGCACCGCCGGCTGCGACCTGGCCCCACCCGACGGACGCCCTCCTGGCTCCGGCAAGCAGCAACGGCGATCCGTCGCCAGCGAAGCCGCGTCCGCCAACTCAGGCGCGCGGGGGCGGCGGGAGCTTCAGCACGTCACGGATCTCGTCGAGGCTGGCGGGAACCCGTTTGACAATGGCGTCGGCAGCCTGCTGATTCGCCTTGGCAACGATCTCGGCAAGCTCGCGCATCCTGCTGACGGCGGTCTCGAAAGCCTTCTTCGCCAACTCGGTTTCGGCCGCCACCAGTTGCTGCGGCGAACCGACCCCGCTCAGGCCACCGATCGCCGACGTCATCTCCTGTATGGTCTCCTGCAGGATTTTCAGCTGCCATTCGCCGACCGCCTTGACGCCCTCCATCGCGGCACGGTTGGCGGCGTTGAGCGCCTCCAGGTTGTCACGCTGGCTGGCCACCAGTGCGTCCATGTTGAGGCCCGGCACCTCGAGCCTGGCGAGTGCGTTCAGCAACTGCTCGCTTCCCTTGCTCATGTCCAGGCTGCTCAACGCCCGCAGCCAGTCGGCCATCTGTTTCGACATCTCCGTCATTTCCGTTCTCCCAATAAAATCGACGCCTTGTGGGCTGCCGGCAGCCTGCCCGCGCTTCAGGACTGCTGGCGCGCAAGCCTCATCTTGTCGGCACCGGCAGCAGCTTCTGCCCGCCCGCCAGCGTGTTGATCATCTGGGCCACAGCTCTGATCTGCTGGCCGCCCTGCGTATGGTAGCCCGCGTGCGTGTAATACTGTCCCCACCAGTCCCAGCATCCCCGCGGGTTGACCGGAGGGCTCTGCAGGGTGCCGTTGCGAACCTGCACCTGCGGATAGACAACAACGATGTCGTTGGCTTGCGCCCACTCATTGTAGCCCGCGAACTTGGCGAAGAGATTGCCCGACTGACCGCTCCTGTGGTCGGTCGAGCCGCCTTGCAGACAACCGTGGAAGGCGACGTGCAGCCTGCATTTGCGGCCATCCTGACACGACTTGGGAATGAACACGTAGCCTTCTCGGGCCATCGACGCGTTCTGCAACTCGTTGTAGGGGATGTCGGAAAACCTGCTGAAGACCGACCGCTGGTCGAAAGCCTTCACTTCGCCTTCCGCCACCGCCACCCGTCCGCCCTTGAGCGCCTGCTCGCCGTAGATGCGCTTGAGGATGGCACCCGCCAGATCGACATCCTGCAGGTCCTTGCAGGCCGCCTGCTTGCCCGCCGGGGGGCATCCTGCCGCAGCGCCTGACGCCCCAGACGGCGGCGGACAGACACATTGGTCCCGCGCCTGGCGCTGCCTCGCCACTGCCTCGCAATCATCGATGAAGGCGTTCCTGTCGGTTGGCGGCGCCACCGCCGGTGGCAGCGCACAGTTGCCGACGACATCACCGGCAGGCTTGTTGAAGGCATCGCGGACCATCGTGTGACGGGCAGGGAAGGTCCGATTGTAATCAATGTTGCCCGCTTCGATGCCAGCCTTGTCAGCGTCGGCATAGAAGTGGAACACCGCGTCCATCACGCCGTGTGGAACGATCGCATCGTACTCGGCGCTGATCAGGTACACCTTGTCGCCCTTGAGGCCGGCAAGCTTGCTGATGCTGCCCGCCGCTTCCTGCTTCTTCGCCTCGGTGAACGAAGCCTGCGCCACATGCCTGGCCTCCCGGGTGTTCTTCGGCGCCAGATCGGTCTTGCCACACCACTTCGCGTCCAGTCCGAGTTGCCTGCATTCGAGCATGACGAACTGGCTGCACTTCGTCACCGCGTCGAGAATGCTCCCCGCCGAGCAGTAGTATGGGCCGCCGGCGACGATACCGACGCCCATGATGCGGTCCGAATGGGCGACATGGAACTGGTGCGCCATGAAGCCACCGGACGAGATGCCGGAAACCGAGATCTGCGCCGGATCGATATTGACGCCGGCCACGACTTCTTCCAGTGCCGGCGCCGCTGTCACGCCCTGCGCAATGGCCAGCATGCCTGCCGCAGCAGTCGCCAGACAGCGTGCCCAGCGGTTGTTCATAGGATGCCGTGACATCATGTTGCTCCCATTCGCCTTCGTCTCGAGGATGCACCACGTCCGTTCATCCCCACGGTCCGGGCACGATCCGCAAATAGCCGACCGACCCGGCGCCAGGACTTCTGTTAAAGCAGGACCATGGTGCAGTGCAATATTCAGGATAGGCGGCGCGTGCTGGAAGTCAAGCCGTGCGTCAGCCGCAACGGGACGGCAGCGGACGACTGCCGCCAGAGGCCCGCTGCGACTCGCAACGGGTGGCGAGAGCGCAGCGGGCGCGGTACGGGTCCACAACCTCCGGGAGCAGCGCGTGCAACCGCCGCAGCAACAGCGAGATCAGTGATCGGGGAAGGAACTCAGGACTGCCATGTCGAGCCCGGTCGTGTGCTCGAGGACCGGTGCATCGACCACCATCAACGTCGTCCCCGGCCTGATCTCGGGAGCGAGCAGCGCCGCGAAGTCGGCCGGAATCGTGATCTCGTTCACCACCTGCGGGTCCGGCCTCGTGTTGGCATCGCTCATGTGTCCGACCAGTCCGACGCCGACCCACTGATGCTCGAACAGCCCACTTGACTGACCGCCTTCCTTGGCAACGAAGACGTGGCTGCCAACCGGCTTCCGTGGATTGCGGAAAGCTACCTTGGCGCGCCCGATCTCGACCCCGTTGCGCAGCACGAGGACGCGTTCATCGTAACGGCTCAGGAGAATCGACAGCGGACCCTGCAGGGACTGCTGCGGTTGCCAGCGATAGCTCGCTTCGGCCGACAAGTGGCGCTGCTGCGCCAGTTCGCCGTGATCCGTGACCGGGCTGAGGAAAGGAGGATGCCTGAACTCCTCGGGTGCCGCGCCCGCCTTGCTGATCACCACGGTCATTCCGGTCGGTGCGGCGTCGAACAGCAGGCGGGCAAACTCGCTCGGCAGATGAACGCAGCCGTGGGATTCCGGATAGCCGGGGACGCCACCGGCATGCAGCGCCACGCCATCCTGGGTGATCTTCTGCGTGTAGGGCATGGCGGCGTTGTGGTACTTCGTGGAGTGGTGGTCCTTGTCCTTGAGGAAGGTCTGGAAGACGCCATTGGGCGTCTCGTAGCCCGGCTTGCCGGTGCTGACCGACGCGATGCCGATCAGCAGGCCGTTACGGTAGGTATAGGCGCGCTGCTCCTCGAGACTGACCAAGACGACGATGGGACCGCTCGGCGCGAGTTGCGGCGCCCAGGTGAATTCGCCGTTACGCAACTGATCGGCTGGCGTCTCGAACGGAACGGGCTCCCTGGCTCCCCAGAAGGGGGTTCTCTCCGCCTGGATGCTGCCAACCAGGCCGAAGAACAGGGCCACTGCCATCGTATAGAGTCTCATCATCTGCTCGTCGATTCCTTCTTCGGTTGATACTGTGTGCTGCCGGATACGGCGCCCGGCAGCCGGCATTCTACATACACTGCCGGTCCGGCGGTTATTGGCAACGCGTACCGGCGAACGCTTCTCCGGCAACCAGCACCCACGATCTGCGGGGACTGCACGTACTGCCGCCGACCGCCACGCCATGAGCCATGCCCTGATGGGTGGCACGGCTATTGCTTGAGCCCAAGGGAACAAGTGCAGCGCGCGTCGGCCCGAGGGGTGTTTCCATCGGCGGGAAATAGTAGGATGCCGGCTCGATGGCATCGTGGTCGGCGGCAAGGGGCGCAGCTCGCTGACCGCTGTGGTTTGCCGTCTTGCCGCGATTGCGGGCGACGGCGACAGTGATCTGACGACACCGGGAGGGGGGAACATGGATTTGGCGCTTTTGATCAGGGAAATCGGACGTGGCGCGACGGGTGCGCGTGACCTGTCCGGCAACGAGGCGCGGCAGCTTTACGGGGCCATGCTCGACGGGATGGTTCCCGATCTCGAACTCGGCGCAATCGCCATCGCGCTGCGCATGAAGACCGAGTCGGTCGACGAAATGGTCGGCTTTCTCACCGCTGCCAACGAGCGGCTGCCGAAACTGCAGCGCCCCGGCATCCGCGCCCAGCCGGTCGTCATCCCGAGCTACAACGGCGCCCGTCGTGGCGCCAACCTGACGCCGCTGCTGGCGCTGCTCCTGCGGCGTCATGGCGTACCGGTTCTGGTGCATGGCCTGAGCCAGGACTACGGGCGCGTCACCAGCGAGCAGGTGTTCTGTGAGTACGGACTGGCGCCCTGCGACAGCGTGCACGAAGCGCAGCAGCGGATCGACGAGAATGGTCTTGCCTACCTGCCACTATCGCAGCTTTCTCCCGGACTGGCATGCCAGCTGGCGCTGCGCGATCGGCTGGGCCTGCGCAACAGCGCCCACAGCCTGGTCAAGATGCTCGATCCGTTTCATGGCGATGCGCTGCTCCTGGCCGCAGCGACGCATCCCGATTACATCGACAGCATGCGCGCCGTGCTCCGCCTGGTCGGCGCCAATGCCCTTCTCCTGCGCGGCACGGAGGGCGAGCCTTTCGCCAATCCGAAGCGCCGACCAGCCATCGAGCATGTGCATGCGGGGGTGAGCGACACGCTGTTCGAAGCCGAGCATGACAGTCTCAGAAACCTGCCGCAGCTGCCAGCGAATTGCGATGCCCGGACGACCGTCATCTGGATGCGCCGTGTCCTCGTCGGCGAACTGCCGCTGCCGCTGCCGCTCGCCAATCAGCTCGCGTGCTGCCTCTACGCCTGTGGTCGCGCTACCGACCTCAACCAGGCGAAGGCGCTCGTCGCGGTAGAGGGCAAGGGATTGTCGCTGGCCTGATCGATCTGCTGCCAGCCGCGACGGCTCTTTGCGCACGCTTTCGCCCTGTGCAACTCTGGCGTAGCGCGGCGAGGCGCGGGCGAGAGCCGCCGCAGATCAGGATTCGGCCGACGTACCCGGCACAACGGCATCCCGGATCAGTTGCAGGTCGTTATCCTCGGCAAAGTGCAGGACGAAACGGTAGGCCATCGGCTCGATTTCGTACAATCGTCCATCGACGTGAACCGCCTTCTCTCCCATGTACGTCCGCGGACCGACGTAGGGCGAATAGCGCATCTTCTTCTCTGCGCCGAAGACCGAGAGGACACCACAGAGCCTTTCGGCCCAGTCGCTCGGGCGAAACTTCCTGCCGGCAGTGGTCAGACCGACGATGATGAAAGAGGGATGCGGCGAAGTGCTCATATCTCGGTGATGTCGTGGCGAAGTCGACCGGGGAAGGCTCCTGTAGCTCGTTGGCCGCCTGCCTGCGAGGCCGTGGCGCCGATTCTAACAGAAAGATTCGCGCTCTGCCGGCTCTTGCGCCCAGCGCAGAACCAGTTCACTCGGGCCGCGAGGAGCAAGGCATCTCGCGCTGCCAGTGCCTCCCGGAGACCGGTACCTGAGTCGGGATGGTGGGCGATAGTGGGTTCGAACCACTGACTTCCACCGTGTGAAGGTGGCACTCTACCGCTGAGTTAATCGCCCGATCGCCGGCAGGCCGGTGGCGGCGGTGAGACTGCTGCCAACCTGCTGCATGCTCGTCGCCGGCAACCCGTCCGATGCCCTGAGCCAAGTTCGGCAAGGGCATCGCCCGCAAGCTGCAGATGAACCGCTCTGACTGCGACGAAGGCGCGATTACAGCACAAGTCTTTTTGCCGGTCAATGCGACTGCCCGCCACACAGCCGCGCCGCCGCCCGGCAGCGAACGGCAATGGCGACCGCGTGCGTGGATCGTGTCAACCGCCGCGCCTTCAGGCAGCGATGAGGAAGTCGCGACTGATGCCGTCACCGAGTTCGTAGATGCGATCCATGAAATCGGTCAGGTATTCGTGCAGACCGCCCGCCAGCACATCGTCGATGCGGGCGAAATGGAGCCGGGCATGCAGCACGCCCGCCTGCCGCTGGGTCTCTGCCGAAGCATCGTTGGCGATCAGTTGCAGCATGCGGACGATCCCGTCGGCGCAGGCGTGCAGCGATCGCGGCAGATCCATGCGCAGGATCAGGAGTTCGGCGACGCGTGCCGGAGTGATCGCATCACGGTACACCTTGCGGTAGACCTGGAACGCCGAGAGCGAGCGCAACAGTGCGCCCCAGCGATAGAAGTCGCTGGCTCCTTCGTCGTCGCTCTGGCGCAGGATGTGGTACTGCATGTCGAGAATCCGCGCCGTATTGTCGCCGCGTTCGAGCAGGCCACCAAGGCGGATGAAGTGCAGCGCGTCGTCCTTGAGCATGGTGCCGAAAGTCACGCCTCTCGTCACCGCCGAGCGCAGCTTCACCCAGTCGAAGAACTCGCTGATGCCACGCGCGAGAATCTGCTCGAAGGTCTGCTGCCGCAGCTCGATCCAGGTGGCGTTGATGCTCTCCCACATTTCGGCTGTCAACGTCCCGCGCACCGCATGCGCATTCTCGCGCGCCGCACGCAGGCAACTGTAGATCGACGACGGGTTCGTCGCGTCAGCAACCATGAAGCGCAACACGTTGTCGACATTGACCCCGCTGTGCGTCGCGGCAAAGGCCGACTCGAGGCTGTTGAGGGCGAGAATCGCACGCCAGTTCTCATTCTGCGCGGCGAGAGACTGGGGAACCAGCGACATCTGATAGGACACGTCGAGCAGGCGTGCCAGATTCTCTGCCCTTTCGGTGTAGCGCGCCAGCCAGTACAGGTGGTCCGCCGTGCGACTCAGCATCTCGATCCTCCGTCCATCTCAGTTCTCCAGCACCCAGGTATCCTTGGTTCCACCGCCCTGCGACGAGTTGACCACCAGCGAACCGGCGCGCAACGCGACACGCGTCAGACCGCCCGGCACCATGCCGACGCCACGCTTGCCGGAGAGGACGAACGGGCGTAGGTCGAGGTGGCGCGGAGCAATGCCGGAGTCGACGAAGGTCGGACAATTCGACAGCGCCAGCGTTGGCTGCGCAATGTACTTCTCGGGAGCGGCGATGATGCGGGCGCGAAACTCCTCGATCTCCGCCCGGCTCGACGCGGGTCCGACCAGCATGCCGTAGCCGCCGGCACCATGCACCTCCTTGACCACCAACTCGGACAGGTGGGCCAGGACGTAGCGCAGGTCTTCGGGCTTGCGCAGCATCCAGGTCGGCACATTGTTCAGCTTCGGCTCCTCACCAAGATAGAAGCGGATCATCTCGGGAACGTAGGGATAGACCGACTTGTCATCGGCGACACCCGTACCGATCGCGTTCGCCAGGGTCACGTGACCAGCACGGTAGGCCGACAGCAGGCCTGGCACGCCGAGCATCGAGTCCTTGTTGAACGCCAGCGGGTCGAGAAAGTCGTCGTCGAGGCGACGATAGATCACGTCGACCCGCTGCGGCCCCTGCGTCGTGCGCATGAACACCGTTTCATCGCGGACGAACAGGTCGCGGCCTTCGACGAGTTCGATGCCCATCTGCTGCGCCAGAAAGGTGTGCTCGAAGTAGGCGCTGTTGTAGGCGCCCGGCGTCAGCAGCACCACCGTCGGATTGGCGACACCCGGCGCGACGGTGCGCAGATTGTCGAGGAGCAGGTCGGGGTAGTGCTGTACCGGCGCAATCAGGTGCCTCGAGAAGAGCTCGGGAAACAGCCGCATCATCATCTTGCGGTCCTCGATCATGTAGGACACGCCCGAGGGTACCCGCAGATTGTCCTCCAGAACGTACGATTCTCCGGCGCCTGCACGAACGATGTCTACGCCGGCGATGTGCGCGTAGATGCCGGAGGGAACATCGACACCGATCATCTCGCGGCGGAACTGGGCATTGTTCAGCACCTGCTCGGACGGGATGCAGCCGGCCTTGAGAATCGCCTGTTCGTGATAGATGTCGTGCAGAAAGGCGTTCAGCGCCTGCACACGTTGCCGCAGGCCGGCCTCGAGCTGCGTCCATTCGGCCGCGGGGATGATCCGGGGGATGATGTCGAAGGGGATCAGGCGCTCGGTCCCCGCCTCCTCTCCGTAAACGGCAAAGGTGATGCCGACACGATGGAAAGCCGTGTCCGCCTCAGCCCGCTTGCGCTCCAACCGGTCAGCCGGCATGCCGGCCAGCCATTCGGCGAAGGCCCGATAGTGCGGCCGCAAACCGGCATCCGAATCGTACATCTCGTTGTAGAAAGCTGTGCTCATGAGGCTCACCGCCATAGTAGGTCTCCACGTCTTCAAGCAGGAACCGTGCCATGCGAGGCCACCCCCTGCCAGCCAACGGCGCCGCGCTGCCGGCAGACCGTCGACGCCAGAGAACGGTGCATCGCCACGGGTACGCGCACGTTCCCGGTGCATTACTGCCAGCACTGACCAGGAAGCCGGCGCGCCTGGCCGCCGCCGCTGTAACGCTCGTCGGAGCGCCGGCGAAGCAAACGCACGCGTCAGCGCCGACGATACTTTCCTGGCCGTCCGCCTGAGGTGCCAGCCGTCAGCCGCTGCCCTCAGTAGTCGCCCCGTTGCCGCCAGTCATTGTAGTGCCGTCAAGGAACTGCCGCCGCACTCGCGAGAGTGCTATAATGCGCGCCGCACGACGCAGGGAACCTGCTGTGTGCCCCGAGCATCGCGAACCTGGCCGTAAGTCTCAAGCCCCCCTGCCTTCTGGTGTCGATCAAGTCAGCGCCGTCCTGGCACAAAGCTTTTGTGCTGATGGGTGCTGACTTCTGGTGATCCGACAGAGTCTGTCCCGCAGCCTTTCGTTGGTTGGCGTTGCCCTTCCTGCTTCATTCGCACCCCCCGGACCCTTGCGGCAAGGGGCTGCACATCCACACGAAAGACAATATGACCTTTTCAGAAATCGGGCTCAACCCCGCTCTCCTCGCAGCGCTCACCGATTCGGGCTACAGCGTGCCGACGCCGGTGCAGGCGCAAGTGATTCCTGCCGCCATCGAAGGCCGCGACCTGATCGCCTGCTCGCAAACGGGCTCCGGCAAGACTGCCGCCTTCATGCTGCCGGCCCTGCACCGCCTGGCTCTGCAGGAGCGCCCGCTGGCCGCAGCGCGCAGCGGTGGCCGGGAAGACGGCCGCACGGCGGCGCGTGGCCGCGACCAGCAGCGCTGGCAGCCGGCACGGCCGCGCATGCTGGTCCTCACACCGACGCGAGAACTCGCGCTCCAGGTCACAGCCGCCAGCGAGAAGTATGGCCGCCGGATGCACCAGGTGCGGGCCGTCGCCATCCTTGGTGGCATGCCCTACCCGAAGCAGATGGAACTTCTCGCCCGCAACCCGGAGATCCTGGTTGCGACGCCGGGCCGCCTGATCGACCACATGAGTTCGGGCAAGATCGATTTCTCGCAGCTGCAGATGCTGGTCCTCGACGAAGCCGACCGCATGCTGGACATGGGATTCATCGAAGACATCGAGCGGATCGTTGCGGCAACGCCGGAGGCACGTCAGACGATGCTCTTCTCGGCAACCCTCGACGGTACGGTCGGCGCCATGGCCCAGCGCATGACACGCAACGCGCTGCGCATCGAAGTCGACGCACCGTCTGCCAAGCACGAGAACATCGAGCAGAGAATGCACTTCGTCGACGATCTGGCGCACAAGAACCGCCTGCTCGATCACCTGCTGCGTGATGCGTCGATCGATCAGGCGCTTGTCTTCACAGCGACCAAGCGCGACGCGGACAGTGTCAGCGATCGCCTGAACGTTGCCGGCCTGAACGCGGCGGCGCTCCACGGCGACATGCATCAGGGTGCCCGCAACCGGACCCTCGCCGCGATGCGGCGTGGCCAGGTGAGAATCCTTGTCGCCACCGACGTTGCTGCGCGCGGCCTCGACGTGCCGACGATCACCCACGTCTTCAACTACGATCTGCCGAAAGCTGCCGAGGACTACGTGCACCGGATCGGCCGCACCGGGCGCGCCGGACGCAGCGGTCTGGCGATCTCGCTGGTGCATCACGCCGAACAATTCAACGTCAGGCGAATCGAGCGTTTCACGCGGCAAAGCATTCCCGTCGAAGTCGTCGTCGGTCACGAGCCGACGCGCCGTCCGCAGACGACCAAGCCACGCCCGGCGGGCCGGCCGGCATGGCAGGGAGCTGACACGCGCAACGCCGGACAGACCGACAAACGCCCCGCCAAGGCGACAGCACACTGGCGCGATGGTCTGCCGCGAGCAGCTCGCCAGGATTCGGCACACGGCAGCCAAGGCGGCAACGGCGGCCGTCGCGCCTTGGCCAGCGGTCGCTGAGAGCCCACGGCGGGCCGCGGCCGGGCCCGCCTCTGCATGCAGCACCTTCCTGCAGGAGGCTGCACGCCTTCGGCGGCCGCTCAGGACTCCGAGCGACGATGCGTTGCCGGCAGCCGCTCCGGTTGCCACAACGCCTCGCGTCTGCACCCGCCCCGAAAGGGACTCAGAAGCTTCCCGGCCGACGCGCCGGCAGCGCAGCGCCCGTCCTTTCGAGCCGGTCCTCGAGTTCACCCACACATGCAGCAAGGCTGTTGGCCGACTGCTCCAGAGCCGTCAGCAGTTCCTTTTCCAGCCGATCCAGCCGATCCAGGATCGCCGCGTCGCTCGCCGCGGGACCGGTGGCACCGCGGCTCGCCAGCTTCTGCAACTCCGCTTCGAGAAAGGAACGGAGTTCGGTGAAACGTGACGCTTCGGCCTTGTCCGCCAGTTCGCGGTTGAGCTGCAGCTCCTGCGCGTGACGACGCGAGTCGAAAAGGGCCGAGGCCTGCACATAGACGACGAAGACCAGGAAGAAGGCCGTCAGCAAGCCGGTGACACCGAGCATGATCACCCCGAGCGGCGCTTCCACGTCAGCCACCGCCAGCGACAGCGTCGTCGGAGTCGTGAAGGCGTGCCAGTTGAGCGCGGCGAAGGCGCCAACGAGGCTGCAGATGAGCAGCAGGAAAACGGTGCGAAGCTTCATGGTTCGATGCCTCCTAACGGTCATGACTTTCGAGACACCCCTGATGATGAAAGTCATGACCGTTTCCCTCATCCCCGGCCCTTCTCCCGCGCCTGGGAGAAGGGAGATTCGCGAGTCGCAGGTGCGACTTTCACATTAAAGGTATCCGGACCCGACGATCGTGCCAGCGGCGACAGGTGCATAGTATCGCAGGCTTGCCGATCACCGGCCACTGCGGCAGCGGCCGACAACTGGCTGACCGCCGGTCAGGGAAGGTCGGCGGACGGCATGCGGGCGAGAATGATCGCTGTTTTTCTCGCCAGGCCCGGCGCGTTGCGATTGCGGTCGTAATAGCGCGGGCTGGGAACCATTCCCGCGAGTCGCGCCGCCTGCTCGCGCGACAGCTGTGCGGCGGAGACACCGTAGTAATGGCGGGCAGCCGCTTCGGCGCCGAACACGCCATTGCCCCATTCGATGACGTTGAGGTAGACCTCGAGGATTCGCTCCTTGCTCCACGCGACCTCGAGCATCAGCGTGATGACGGCCTCCTCGGCCTTGCGCCAGGACGTCCGGGCCGGGGTCAGAAAGAGATTCTTGGCCAGCTGCTGTGAAATGGTCGAGCCGCCGGCGACGACCCGCCCCGTTCTCTGGTTCTTCTCGATCGCGTACTGGATGCCGTCCCAGTCGAAACCCTCGTGATCGACGAACCTCGCATCTTCGGCAGCGACGATCGCCCGCTTCAGGTTCAGCGATATGCGGTCGTACGGCACCCACTGCTTCCTGAGTTGCGCCTCGGGTTGCTGTCGACGCAGTTCCTCGAGGCGAATCTCCATGAAGCGGCTAAGGTCCGGGTTGGCCCAGTTCCACCAGAGGACCCAGCCAAACAGCCAGAACTGATAGAGCAGCAGCAGCCCGATGCCGGCAAGAAGCAGGCGCTTCGCCCAGAGCAGCGGCTTCATCGGCTGCCGCATTCGTTGCGGTCGGCGCGCAGCATCGCCATCACCGGCGCCGTCGCTGGCCGGATGCCACGCCAGAGATGAAAGGCCTCGGCAGCCTGCTCGACGAGCATGCCGAGCCCGTCAGCCAAGCGCGTCGCACCGTGACTGGCTGCAAGTAGCAGGAACGGGGTCTGTCCCTGCCCGTACATCATGTCGTAGGCCAGGCTGCCGGGGGCGAAGATGCCGTCCGGCAAGGCTAACGGCTCGCCGGCAAGGCTGGCGGAAGTGGCGTTGATCACCAGGTCGAAACTCTCGCCGGCGAGTTGCGGATAGGAACAGGCGCCGAGCTTGCCAGCACCCGTCATCCGCTCTGCCAGCTCATGCGCACTGGCCGGGGTCCGGTTGGCTATCACGAGTCGGCTCGGTGCCGCCTCGAGAAGCGGACCGAGCACCCCGCGCGCCGCGCCACCGGCGCCGAGCAGCAGGACACGCGTCCCGCTGATCGTGCAACCCAGATTGTTCGTCAGGTCACGCAGGAGCCCGGCGCCGTCGGTATTGTCACCAAGCCAGCCGGTGCTGTCGAAGGACAGGGTATTGACCGCGCCAGCGAGCCGCGCCCGCGGTGTCAGTCGCGTCGCCAGCCGGCAAGCCTCCTGCTTGAACGGCACGGTGACATTGGCGCCGCAACCGCCCGCTGCGACAAAGACGCGCACACAGTCGGCAAAGCCGTCTCGGGGCGCGAGGATTGCCTCGTACGCGAGATCCTGATTGCATGCGGCGGCGAAGGCGGCGTGAATCGCTGGTGACTTGCTGTGGTTGACCGGATTGCCGAAGACACCGTATCGCTCGCTCATCGCTTCGCGGCCCTTGTTTCCAGGCTGTCGCGCTGGGTGAAATTCCAAGTGCGAGTGATCACCAGGCTATCGGTGTCGTGCCGGATGGCAGGAGGAAAGGCGGCGAAGGGCGATGCCATGACGACGATTCGCCGAGCGGCATCGTCGAGGACCTTGTGGCCCGACGAGCGATTGATCTCTACCGAGTCGACCGAGCCGTCGCTCCTGACCGTCACCGTCAGAACCAGGCTGCCGTACAGCTTGCCGCGTGCTTCGGCCGGGTAGTTGAGGGTGCCGACGCGTTCGACCTTCTGCCGCCACTCCTCGAAGTACTGCGCGAAACGGTACTCCATTGCACTGCTGCCGAGAAACTGCTTGCGCGGCCGCTTGCTGTACTCGTCGAGTTCCTTGGCAATCTCGCCTTCGAGGCGCGCCATCGCCAGGGCGCTTTGCGCCAGGTCACGGCCACTGACATTCGGCACCGGATCCGGCTGCGCTTCCTGCGCCGCTGTCGGTGGCACCGGATTCCTGCTCCGCGTCTGCGCCGCCAGCCGCTGCTGATGCGCTTCGAGTGCCTGGATCCGCTTCTGCGAGTGTTCGAGGTCGTCACCGTCCTGCTGCCGCGGTGCCGCCGGCAGGGGTGTCTTCGCGCGGCGCTCGTACTCGGTGTTGCCGCCACTGTCAAGATTGGCCTGCGCCTGCACGGTCGCTTCCTCCGGTGCACGCGCGGAGCGGCGATTGACCAGAACGACATCGAGCGGCCGCTCCCTGACGGCACGCGACGCGTCGGGGAACCTGAAATGGAGCGACAAAAGCAGACCATGCAGCAGCAGGGAAAAACCGACCGCCAACGCCAACCGGTGGTTGGCCGACCATCGCTCGAGCAGATGCAACGATCCCCGCCTCACCTCAATCGACAGCCTCCGGTAGCGTGTCGACCACCGCCTCGTCAGCTGCTGTCACCGGCGACAGCGTCTCGAGGTAGCGACAGCCGAGGGTAAGGCTCAGGTAGTCCATGGATTCCACCTGCAGAAGAACTCGCTGCCCCGGCTTGAGTTCCGGCGCCGACGGTACGCGCTGCACGAGGGGCAGGCCATCGAGCCGCGCGAGGCTGTCGCGACCAATGGTCGCCGCAATGCGCTCGATTCCCTGCTGCCGCAACCAGCGAAGACACCAGTACCGCTCCATGCCACGCTGAAACTCCGCGTAAGCCGCATACGTCAGCTCGAAATCACGCAGCGCAGCGAACAGGGCGTCCGAGCGGGCAGCAAAGGGCGGCGTGTCGGCTTTCAGACAGGCGATCAGCTGCCACTGGTTGAGCAGGTCCACATAGCGGCGCAGGGGCGACGACAACCAGGCGTACTGCTTCACGCCCAGTCCTTCGTGAGCCTGCGGTGCGGTACTCATGCGCACCTTGCCTGCGCCCTGCACACGATAGATCGCCGCCACCCCACGGCTCGCGAGCAGGGCGCCCCAGGTGCTGTTGGCGACGATCATCAGTTCGGCAACCAGCTTGTCGAGCGGACTGCCGCGACGGCGCACGGTGATGTCGACGCGACAGTTCTCCGCGTCGGCAAGATCACCCTCGATGCGAAAGTTGAAGTCCCTGTTGTCGGGGGTCGCCGATGGTTTGCCGCGCCGACCCTCACAGGCGTTGGCGAGCTGCCAGAGCGTCAGCAACTCGTCGCGAAACGGAAAGTCTGCCAGTCTGCCGGCAAGGCTCTGCTCATTGAACAGCGGTTCGATGTCGTGATGACGCAGGTTCGCGACGACCGGCACGATCTCGATCCGCGACTCGTCGCCGACGATCTCGAGTTCCGACGTCACCGTGAGGTAGAGCGAAACGGCCGGGACCTCACGCCCGCTGGCCAGGGTGTAGCGCTCGACGACCGCATCCGGCAGCATCGTGAACTTGCTGCCCGGCATGTAGACCGTCGACAGACGTGCGCGCGCGATCTCGTCAAGCGGCGAGCCAGGAATGATGCCGAAGCCCGGCGCCGCAATGTGGATGCCGACGCGCCAGCCGACACCGGGCAGCGACTGCAGTGAAAACGCGTCATCGATCTCTGTCGTCGTCGCATCGTCGATCGAGAAAGCCTGCACATCGGCACGCGGCAGATCGAGTGGCAGCAGCGGCGCCGCGACGTCCGGAAAGGCTGTCCCGCGCGGAAACTGCTCGAGCAGGAAGCGCTGCAGATGATAGTCGTAGGGTGAGCGGATGGCGCCGCAGCGGTGCAGCAGATGCGCTGCGCTGAGGCCGGTTTCGCTGCACGCGGCCTCCAGCGCCTTGGTCTCGCCGCGGTTGCGATCCGGCTTGTAGAGCAACTGCCCGAGCAACGGCGGGAACTCGGGCGGCAGGGTGAACGATGTCAGCTGAGTCACCATCCGCTCGATCGCCAGGGCCTGCTGCCGCTTCTTCTCGAGACCGGCAAGCGCGGCCTGGAGGATCTCGGGTGGTGCCTTGCGAAAACGCCCGCGGCCCTTGCGGTGAAAGTAGATCGGTGCTGCGTGCAGCGCCAGCAGAAGCGCTGCGGCCTCGGCCGCGGTGGCGTCGTGACCGAAGTACTCGTCGGCAAAATCGGCAAAATGAAACTCCGCGTCACCGACGCACTCCCAGAGAAAGTCGGCTTCGATGCCGGGCAGCAGAAGATCGGCCTGCTCGAGCAGCGCCACCGGCGCTGGATCAGCATAACGCAGCAGGACGCTGGCAGCCTTGATCTTGCTGCGCTTGCCGGATGCCGTCTCGACCTGCAACGAACTGTCGTTATCGACCAGTATGGTCGCCGCCCGAAAAGCCCCGTCTTCTTCGAATAGCACATGCATCGGGGTCATTATAGGCCACAGAATTCAAGGATTTGCGGCAGCAGGCGGGGAAAACTGAGGAAGCTGTGATCGCCGCCCTCGACGACGACCTGCCGGCTGCCGGCATAGCGCGACACCGCCTGGCGATAGTCGAGGACCTCGTCACCGGTTTCGACCAGTAGCAGGTAGCGCGCCGCCGTGACCTGCCGCGTTTCGAGCCGACGCAGTTCGGCGACGTGCTCGTTGCCAAACTCGAAGCTCTCGCCCGTATGGAAATTGGTGTGCCTGCCGACCAGCCCACCGAGAAGCGCCGGCGCCATCACCGCCGGATTGATGAGGACGGCCCGCAGATCGTGCTTCTCGGCCAACCAGCTCGCATAGTAGCCGCCCAGAGAGCTGCCAACCAGCGTCGTCTCGCCGTCGCCGCCGATCAGCAAGCTCTCGGCGCTGGCGATAGCTGCCAGCGGGGCAGGCGGCAGCACAGGGCACGCGAAACGATCGCCAAGGCCGCGAGCCGTCAGGCACTCGCCGAGCAGGCGCGCCTTCCACGAGGCCGGCGACGAGCAGAAGCCGTGCAGGTAGAGGATGCGCGCTGCCGCCGCCATCTCAGCCTCCGGCCCACGAGATCAGGTCGTAGTGCCAAGTCAGCAGGACGACGATGCCGAAAGCGATCCGGTACCAGGCGAAGATCGAAAAGTCGTGCGTGCTGATGTAGCGCAACAGACCGCGCACCGCCCAGAACGCCGAGATGAACGAGGTGAGGAAACCAACCACCCACATCCCCAAGTCGTCGAAGGACAACAGCGCACGTTCCTTGTAGAGCTGGTAGATGCTGGCGCCGATCAGGGTCGGCATGGCCAGAAAGAAGGAAAACTCGGTCGCCGCCCGCCGGGACAGGCCAAAGAAGAGACCGCCGATGATCGTTGCCCCCGAGCGTGAAGTGCCGGGAATCAGCGCCAGCGCCTGCGCGAGACCGAGCTTGAGGGCATCACCAAGGGACAGGTCGTCGATCGACTCGATGCGAACGCGGTGCTGCCGGCGCTCGGCCCAGAGGATCACCAGACCGCCGACGATGAAGGCCGTAGCCACCACCGGCGCGTTGAAGAGGTGGGTCTTGATCGTCTTGCCAAACAGCAGGCCGATGACCGCCAGCGGCAGGAAGGCGACCAAGATGTTGAGCGCGAAGCGCTGCGCGGCGGGCTCGCTCGGCAATCCGCGGACGACGCTGCCGATCTTTGCCCGATACTCCCAGCAGACCGCCAGCATCGCTCCCGACTGGATGACGATCTCGAACAACTTGCCGCGCTCGTCGTTGAAGTCAAGCAGAGCTCCGGCGAGAATCAGGTGGCCGGTGGAGGATACCGGCAGGAACTCGGTGACCCCTTCAACGATACCCAGAATCAGGGCTTTCAGCAGAAGCAGAAGATCCACACCAAACTTTCGGAAAAATCGGCATTCTAGCACTCAGGGCCGGGTTACCCGTTCGAGCGCCGTCAACCAGGCGATCGCCTGCTGTCGATCGTTACCGCACATTTCTTCCGACGGTTGCAGCCCGTTGCAGAAGGAGGGCCGCTCCGGAGTACTCCACAGGCGACAGCGGTAGTCGGGAGCGAGGTTGGCGCAGCGCGCACCGGCCACCTTGCCTCGCGGGTGGCCGGGCATCGGCGTGTTGATCGACGGCGCGATGCAACAGGCGCCACAGCCGGGGCGACAATCACGCGCGCGCTGCATCGCTGCCTGCCGCCGCGTCGCCGCTGACCGACGACCCCGCGCCCGCGGCCGCCTCGAGACCACCATGCCCAAGCCTGCGCGACAGGGCTGCCGCAGCTTCGCGCGTCAGCTGCGCCGTCGGGCTGTCCCAGTCCATGTCGAAGCTGCCGATGGTGCCGAGCAGGGTCATCGCCGCCACCATGCGGCCGGCGTGATTGAATACCGGCGCACTGAAGCCATTGACCCCGGGCGTGACGCTACCTGCGGCGCGGGCGATACCGTGCCGCCGGACCTCGTCGAGTTGCACCGCCAGCGCTGCACGCAATGCTGCCGGCGGCGCGTTCCTCACCGCTGCTGCCACCTCGATCTCTGCATCGAGCATCCTGCGCAGATAGGGCGAGCGGTAGAAGGCCGCAAAGGCGAGACCGGTAGCCGAAGAGAGCAGTGGCAGCACGACACCGGTGCGCAGAGTCACGGTCACCGGTCCACCAGCCTCCAGCCAGCGAACACAGGTGGCGCCGCAATTGCCCCACATGGCGAGCGCAACGGTCTCGCCGGTGCGCTCGCAGAGATCATCGAGCACCGGCCCGGCCAGGCGCACGGGGTCCAGCCTCGCCAGACTGGCCAGCCCCAGTTCGAGCGCGAAGCCGCCAAGGTCGTAGCGGCCGGTATTGGCGTCCTGCTCGACGAGTCCCATGCGCATGAAGCTGACCAGGTAGCGACGCGCCTTGGCTGCCGGCGCATGCCGGCGCTGCGCGACAGGTCGCGCAACAGCATCGATCGACCACTGCTCGCCAGCGCCTGCAGCAGCCGGGTACCAATCTCGACCGACTGGATACCCTGGCGCTGCCTGACGGGATCGCTGACCTCGACTTCCGGCACGTCCCTGTCGACCGTGTCAGGCCAGCGCCTGCAGGGCCGCCGCGTAGTCGGGCTCGTCCTTGATCTCGGCAACGAGCTGGCTGTGGAGCACGCGATCGTCGGCGTCGAGAACGACAACGGCGCGCGCAGCAAGGCCAGCCAATGGCCCCTCGCCAAGGGCGACGCCGTAATCGGTGAGAAACTCCCGGCCACGCATGGTGGACAGCGTCACCACCTTGTCGAGGCCCTCGGCACCGCAGAAGCGGCTCTGGGCAAACGGCAGATCGGCAGAAATGCAAAGCACGACCACTCCCGACAGCGCACTCGCCTGCTGGTTGAACTTGCGTACCGACGTCGCGCAGGTGGGCGTGTCGATACTCGGAAAGATGTTGAGAATTTTGCGCTGGCCAGCAAAGCTCTCCAGCGCAACGTCGGCAAGGTTCTTGCCAACCAGCGAAAAAGCCGGCGCCACCTGGCCCGGCTGCGGAAAACTGCCCTTGAGCTGAAACGGCTTGCCACCGAGAGTCACTGTGCTTGTCATGTCGGATCCTGATCGGGATTGAAGGTTGAAGGGACAGGAGGGGGCTGGCCGCAGCCCCCTGCGCGTCTTGGTCATTATGGCATGCGCGAAGTTCAGCGACCATGGCGAAAAAGAGATGCCGTGGCCGCGCGACACGCGAATCAGCGACTTGCGCGCAGTCGCTTCTCGGCACCCACCACGAGGTAGGCAACGACGCCGACGGCAGCGATTTCCAGCCACTCGTGCCAGCCGATCGGCGCGGTTGCAAACAGACGGTTCAGCAGCGGCAGGTAGGTCAGCGCGACCTGCAGCAGCGCCATCACCAGGATGCCGTACCAGATCGCCGGGTTTGAGAAGAGTCCCAAACGCAGCGCCGAGAACTTCAGTGAGCGACAATTGAAGAGGTACGTTCCCTCGACGACGACGAAGACGTTGACCGCGACCGTACGCGCCTCGGCGAGCGAATTGCCCTGTGCCAGCGCACGCAGGAAGAGCCCGAAGGAACCGGCAAGCAGCAGCAGACTGACGAGAACGATTCGCCAGATCAGCGCGGCGTCGAGAATCGGCGTCCCCGGTGGGCGCGGCGGGCGGCGCATGACGGCGTGCTCGATTGGCTCGAAGGCCAGCATCAAGCCGAGAAAAACCGCCGTCGTCATGTTGATCCACAGAATCTGCAGCGGCGTGATCGGCAGCGTTGCCCCGGCAAGAATCGCTGCCACGATCACCAGGCCCTCGCCGAAGTTGGTCGGCAGCGTCCAGGTGATGAACTTCACCAGGTTGTCGTATACGCCCCTGCCCTCCTCAACGGCAGCCTCGATGGCGGCGAAGTCGTCGTCAGTGAGCACCATCTCGGCGGCATCCTTCGCCACTTCGGTCCCGCCCAGGCCCATGGCGATGCCAATGTCGGCCTGCTTCAGGGCTGGCGCGTCGTTGACTCCGTCACCAGTCATCGCCACCACCTCGCCACTGGCCTGCAGCGCCTGCACCAGTCGCAGTTTCTGCGCCGGCTCGACGCGCGCAAAGACGCTGATCCTGCGCACCACCTGCCGCAGCGCGGCATCATCGAGCGACGCCAGTTCGCGGCCGGTGATCGCCATGTCGCCGGTCCTGGCGATTCCCATCTGCCTGGCGATCGACAGCGCGGTGACAGCGTGATCACCGGTGATCATCTTGACCGTGATGCCGGCAGCGTGACAGGTCCTGACCGCGGCGATGGCCTTCGGTCGCGGCGGGTCAACCATGCCTACCAGGCCAATGAACTCCAGACCGCTGTCGACGCTGACGGGGGTCAGCGCGCTTGCCGAGCCAGCGGCAAGGCGAGCCACGGCCAGTACCCGCAGACCCTCTGCCGCCATCGTCGCGGCAGCACTCTCGATCTCGTCGCGGCGCAGCGATACGTTCCGCCCGTTCCAGTCGCGCATGCTCAGCGAACGCGGCAGCAACTGCTCGAGCGCCCCCTTGAAGTAGGCAACCCGCGTCCCGTCGATGTCGTGCAGGGTCGCCATGTACTGCCGTGTCGAGTCGAAGGGGATCTCGTCCAGGCGCGGAAACATCTTCTGCAGGGTCCGCTCGTCGAGCCCCGCCTTGCGTGCGACGACCAGCAGCGCGCCCTCGGTCGGGTCGCCGACGACCTCCCAGTGGCGGTTGCTCCTGCTCAGGCCGGCGTCGTTGCAGAGTGCTCCGGCCAGTAGGCACTCGCGCAGGGCACCGGCGACGTCGCCACCATCGCCGATCCTGCCGTTCGGCGAATAGCCGCTGCCGCTGACCGCAACCCTGGTGCCACCGGCATGGATCTCGCGTACCGTCATCTGGTTCTCGGTCAGGGTCCCCGTCTTGTCCGAACAGATGACCGTCGTGCTGCCCAGGGTCTCGACAGCAGGTAGCTTGCGAATGATCGCTCGTCGCCTGGCCATGCGCGAAACGCCAATGGCCAGGGTGATCGTCATCGCTGCCGGCAGTCCTTCCGGAATCGCGCCCACCGCCAACGCAACCGCTGCCATGAACATGGCAAAAGCCGATTCCCCCCGCCAGATGCCGACTGCAAAGGTCAGCCCGGCAAGCAGGCCGATGGCCATCAGCAGCCAGTTGCTGAAGACCGCCATACGGCGAGTCAGCGGCGTCGTCAGATCAGGGGCCTCGGAGATCAGCCTCGAGATGCGGCCGGTCTCGGTCTGATCGCCGGTTGCGACGACCACCCCGGCTCCCTGGCCGCTGATCATCACCGTGCCGGCATACGCCATGTTGCAGCGCTCAGCGAGCAGCGTGTCCTCCGGCAGCGCCTCGCCATGTTTGGCAACTGCCGACGACTCGCCAGTCAGCGCCGATTCGATGGCTTGCAGATCCCTGGTCCGGAACAGCCGCAGGTCGGCTGGCACCTTGTCGCCGGCCGCCAGCAGCACAACGTCGCCAGGAACGAGCTCGGTCGACGCCAAGCGTTGCTTGCAGCCACCGCGCAAGACCGTGACTTCACTGGTGACCGAGCGGGCCAGTGCAGCCAAAGCACTCTCGGCCCGACCTTCCTGGATGAAGCCAATCACCGCATTGACCAGGGTCACACCGAAGATGACGGTCGCGTCCACCCATTCGCCGAGTATCGCCGTCACCACCCCGGCCAGCAGGAGCACGAGTACCAGCGGCTGGACGAACTGCAGAACGAAGCGCAGGACCGGCCCGCGGCCGGGATCCGGTGTCAACCGGTTCTCACCATGCTGCGAACGGCGGCAGGCCGCTTCGCCGTCGTCCAGTCCCAGCTCGAAACTGGCAGTCAGACGCTCTGCCGCCTCGTGTGCAGGCATGCAGTGCCACGCGACATCCGGCACGACCGGCTTGTTGCTCATGCGAACGGTCATGACTTTCGACACACCCCTGATGATGAAAGTCATGACCGTTGCCCTCATCCCCGGCCCTTCTCCCGCGCACGGGAGAAGGGAGATTCGCGAGTCGCCGACGCGACTTTCACGTTAATGTGATTCTCCAGGGGAAACGTCGGGCCCCGAGGTTCCTGTAGTATTCTAGCATTCGCGCTCCGACAGTCAGCGCGACTCGATGGAGAAGCCGGGCCAGCCACGCGTCGGACGCAGGAAACCTGGAGACAGACATTGCTATCCTGATGCGCACGCCGCGGTGGCTTTCCCGGTGATGACAGGTGTTCGGCTGCGCCGCCGCTGGCGGATACCGGTCGGCTTGGCCGTTTCGCTTGCGCTGGCCGGCAATGCGTTTCCCCACAGCCTCACCGACGACGACCTCGCTGCGGGCGCCCCGGCTGCTGCCGCGCTGCGGGCAGGCCCTGCGCACGCCATCTCACTGCCTTCGCCGGAGCCTGCAGGCGACCCAGCCGAACAGGAGATCTCGCCTCCCTGGCAGCAGCAAGCCCCGTTGCTGCTGCCTGCGAACCCCACACTTTACATGGACGAATCCGCTCCTCGCTTCGCGACGGCATCGCGGACGCCGCTGACGAGGGCAGGCAGACAGGTGGCGCCGGGCACGGCAGCCCGCTCTGCCGTGCTGTCGATCCCGGGCACCGCGGGCAACACGCTGCCAGGCGACGAGATCTTGACGACACTCAACGATCTGCAGCAGACGATTGCCGAACTGATCGTCGAAACCACCGAGGCGCGCCAGGGCCCGGGAGGACGCGTCAGCTTCTCTCTGGGCGGCGTCGAAGGCTTTCACTACAGTGCGCGCGACGGCCAGACCGCGATCGGACATGGCGACATTGCGCTGACCGTCGCCGAACAAGGCAGCGAGCGGCAGCAGCCGGTCGCAGGCGCTCGCGCTGCGGTCGCGATTCCCGCCAGCCACGATGGCAGCCCATCGCTAAAGGTCATCGAGTTGCTCAAGGAGGCGCTCGCCTATCCGCTGGTCTGGGTCATCGTCCTGCTACTGCTCGTCGCCAAGCTCGCGCTGCTGGTCGCCAGCCGGCGTGCCCGGAAACGCCGCCACGGAAGACGCCCGCAGAGCAGCCAGCAGATGGCACCGCAGAGGGTGCGCAAGCGAATCCGCATCCGTGTCCGGCAACGACAGCCGATCGTCGGCCTGCAGCAGCGCCGCTAATCACCGCAGCGCCCTCCCCACGGCTCGCGGCTGCCCCGGAGGGCCTGGCGAGCAACGTGCAAGTAACCGTTTTCAAACAGGATTCTTTGTTCGGCGACGGCCTTCGGCTTGCGGTATACTGGCGCCGACGCCGCTGCTTTCCGATCCCCGGCGGCCTTCGTTGCCCATTCTCAACTTCCCCAGGAATCCATCATGTTGCAGAAATCTGCCTCCTTCCCCGGAATTCATGGCCCTGTTGTCACGATCATCATGGACGGCTACGGCATCGCCAGGTCGGATGTCGGCAGCGCCATCGCCGCGGCCAGGAAGCCCACCTTGGACCGCCTCCTGGCCACCTGCCCGAACATCAGCCTGCGCGCCCATGGCACCGCTGTCGGAATGCCTTCCGACGAGGACATGGGCAACTCCGAAGTCGGTCACAACGCCATCGGCGCCGGCCAAGTCTACAGCCAGGGCGCCGCGCTGGTCGCCGATGCCATCGCCGTGGGCTCGATCTGGCAAGGCACGGCCTGGCAGCAGATCGTCGCCGGTGCCAGGGCCGGCCGCGGCGTCATCCACTTTCTCGGTCTCTTCTCGGATGGCAACGTCCACAGCCACATCGACCACCTGCGCGCGATGATCCAGCGCGCGAAAGAGGAATGCGTGCCGACCGTGCGGGTTCATATCCTGCTGGACGGCCGCGACGTTCCCGAGACCAGCGCCCTCGACTATATCCTGCCGTTCGAAGCCTTCCTGGCAGAGATCAGTGACGCCAGCTTCGACGCCCGCATCGCCTCCGGCGGTGGCCGCATGTGCATCACCATGGACCGTTACGAGGCAAACTGGAACATGGTCGAGCGCGGCTGGCAGACGCACGTCCTCGGCCAGGGCGAGCAGCACGAGAGCGCATCGCAGGCGATCAATTCGCTGCGCGCGCGCTTTCCGGCAACGATCGATCAGGATCTGCCGCCTTTCGTGATCGCCAGCGGCGGGTGCCCGGTCGGCACGATCGAGGATGGTGACTCGGTCGTCTTCTTCAACTTCCGCGGTGACCGCGCGATCGAAATCACGCGCGCCTTCGAGGAACCGGACTTCGACAAGTTCGACCGCGTCCGCGTACCACGGGTGACCTACGCCGGAATGCTGCAGTACGATGGCGACCTCAAGCTGCCAAAACGCTTCCTCGTCGATCCGCCGGCGATTCTCGACACCATGGGCGAGTGGTTTGCCAAGTCGGGAATCACCCAGTTCGCCTGTTCCGAAACGCAGAAGTTCGGCCACGTGACCTACTTCTGGAACGGCAACCGCTCGAACAAGTTCGATGGCGAGACCTACGAAGAGGTTCTCAGCGACGTCGTCCCCTTCGAGCAGCGGCCTTGGATGAAAGCCGCGGAAATCGCCGACGCGATGATCGCTGCCCTCAGGAGCGGGCGTTACCGGACCCTGCGCTGTAACTTCGCGAACGGCGACATGGTCGGCCACACCGGCCACTTCCGTGCCGCAACGATGGCGATCGAAGCGGTCGACCTGCAACTGGCACGCATCCTGCCCGTGATCGACGCAATGGGCGGCGTTGCCCTGATCACTGCCGACCACGGCAACGCGGACGAAATGTACGAGATCGAAAAGAAGACCGGACAACCGGCCAGGAATGCGGACGGGTCGTTCAAGAGCAAGACCTCGCACACGCTGAACCCGGTGCCGCTGATCCTCTACGACAACGCGAGCGGTGGCCGTCTCGGCCTGGCGCAGACCGCCTCCGCAGGTCTGTCAAACATCGCCGCGACGATCGCCAACCTGCTTGGTTTCGAGAAGCATGCCAAGTGGGACGAGAGCCTGCTGACCGTCCGTCAGGCTTAGAAACGCGAGCGGCGATCGGCCCGGCAACGGGTCGATCGCCGCGCGGGACGGCCGTCGCGCAGAACCCACGTCGCGGGTGCGACTGATCCTCGGTCCTGGACAGCCAGCAGGGAGGCGGCAACCGGGTCGCAGTTGCCGCCTCGCTTGCGTTGCGGCCGTTGCTACTTGCTGAGTCCCTCACCCGGCGTGATGATGCCGAGGAAGCTGTCTGCTTTCAATGCCGCACCACCGATCAGCCCCCCGTCGATGTCCTTCTGCGCCAGCAGACCGGCTGCGTTCTCGGGTTTCATCGAACCGCCGTACTGAATGCTGATCGACTGGGCGACGCTGTCGCCGTAGAGCTTGGCCAGCAGGCTGCGAACGAAGGCGTGCGCCTCCTGTGCTTCGTCGTCCGTAGCGGTAACACCCGTGCCGATGGCCCAGACAGGCTCGTAGGCGATGACCGTCGACAGCGCTTCATCGGCGGACAGGCCGGCGTAGGCACCGTTGACCTGTGTCGTCAGCACGCTTTCGAGTCGGCCCTCCTTGCGCTCGGCGAGCGTCTCGCCAATGCAGATGATCGGCGTCATGGCGAGCGACAGCACCTTCCTGACCTTCTTGTTGACCGTCGCGTCGGTCTCGCCGAAGTAGCTGCGCTGCTCGGAGTGACCAATGATCACGTAGTCGACACCGATCTCTTTCAGCATGTCGGCGCTGACCTTGCCGGTGAACGCACCCTGGTTTTCCCAGTGCACGTCCTGCGCGGCGAGCTTGACGTTGCTTCCCTGTACCACTTCGGCCACCTTGGCCAGAGCAAGATAGGTCGGCGCGATCGCGACGACCACCTGCCTGATGCCCTTGGCAGCGGCAACCAATTCTCCAGCCAGCTTTACTGACTCGGCAACGGTCTTGTTCATTTTCCAGTTGCCGGCGATGACGATTTTGCGCATGGTATTCCTCGATGTTGTATTGCGGGGATGACTGGCAGAGCATTCGGCCCCGGCAGCGCCGGGGCCATCGGCACTATTTCTCGGAGAGTGCGGCAACGCCCGGAAGAACCTTGCCCTCCAGATATTCGAGCGAGGCGCCACCACCGGTGGAGCTGTGGGTGACCTTCCTGTCCGCACCATACTTCTTCGCTGCGGTGGCCGTATCACCGCCGCCGATGACGGTGATGGCACCCGCCGCTGTCGCCTCGACGACCGCATCCGCCATCGCTCGCGTGCCGGCTTCGAACTTCTCGAACTCGAAAACGCCAGCCGGACCGTTCCAGATGATGGTTTTCGCCTTCCTGATGGCGTCGCTGAAGATCCGCGTCGACTCGGGGCCGCAGTCGAGGCCAAGCCAGCCGTCGGGTATCCCTTCTACGTCACTGGCAGTGCCGGTGTTGGCATTGGCGTCAAACTTGTCGGCGATGACGAAATCGACCGGCAGCAGGATCTCCTTTCCCTTCTCGCGCGCCTTGTCCATCAGGCCGGGGACGAGCTTGGCGCCCTCTTCGTCGAACAGCGAGTTGCCGATCGGCATTCCCGAGAGCACTTTCTTGAAGGTGAACGCCATGCCACCACCGATGATGATCTGGTCGGCCTTGTCGAGCAGATTGTTGATCAACTGGATCTTGTCGGCGACCTTGGCACCGCCGAGGATCGCCAGCAGCGGCCGCTGCGGCGACTCGAGCACCGCCGAGAACGCGGCCAGTTCCTTGTTCATCAGGTAACCCGAGGCACGCTCCGGGAGTTGCACACCGGTCATCGACGAGTGGTCGCGATGCGCTGTGCCGAAGGCATCATTGATATAGACGTCGGCAAGCCTGGTGAGCGAAGCGCGGAAAGCCTTGACGTCCTCCGGATTGGCCTTCAGCTTGGTCACCGTCCCGTCGGCGTTGCTGACGCTTGCCTTGCCCTCCTCCTCGATGTGGAAGCGCAGGTTCTCGAGCAGGATGACTTCGCCCGGCTTGATCTGGGCGCAGGCAGCCTCGACTTCGGGGCCGACACAGTCGGGCAGGAACTTGACCGGGCGCCCGATCAGGCCTTCGAGCGCAACGGCAACCGGCGCCAGGCTGAACTTCGGGTTGGCCTTGCCGTCGGGACGCCCGAGGTGTGACATCAGGATGACGGCAGCGCCCTTGTCGAGAGCATGCCTGATCGTCGGCAGCGCGGCCTCGATGCGTTTGGTGTTGGTGATCGCACCAGTGACCTTGTCCTGGGGGACGTTGAAATCGACACGAATCAGGGCGCGCTTGCCTTCGAGGGCGAGATCTTCGATGAACAGTTTGGACATGATTTCCTCGAGAGTGAGTTGGTGTTGAGAAAAGCGGGAATCAGGATCGCAAAGGGCATGGTGTCTCCGTATTGGCTTTCGGACGACTCGGCGTGCCGCCGTCGCTGGGCCACCGCGTTGAGAAAATGCAACCTGTGGGAAGGCGTTTCAACCACGCAGACGAAGTATCCTTGGCGCCGCTCCTGGAGTCAATTATCAGTTGTCAGCTCGGCAAATCCAGCGCTCAGTAGTAGATTCTGAACAGCCGCTGGATCTGTTCGAACTCGTGCAGATAGGCTTTCGCCACCTCGCGATGGGTGGCAAGAACCAGCAGGTCGTGCGAGAAGACCGACGTGTTGTACCAGTTGAAGCTGCCCTCGATGACCGTCGCCTCGTCAATGATGCAGTACTTGGAATGGATCGGCGAGTACGGTACCGGGTGGTCGGTCTGCCCGTAGACCAGCCCGACGGCGATGCCGGCGGTGCGCAAGCCCTGCACTGCGGGAAGCAGTGGACGGTTCAGCTCCTCGGCCATCGATCGCTCGATGCCGACACGGCCCTGCCGCGCCAAGTGCCCGTTGAGCAGGATGTGTACGTGCACACCACGGTTCCTGGCGTGGATCAGGGCATCGACGACGCTATCCCCATGCTCTCCCAGCAGATTGCCAATCAGGAACAGCGTCAGCTTGATCGAACGCTTTGCCCGATGGATCTCGGCCAGGATCGCATGGTGCGGGCGGTAATACCTGCCGTCGAGCAGGGTCTGCCGGCCAAAGGTGTAGAGCAGGTTGAAGGAGCTCAGCGGATCGACCCCGTAGCGCTGATTGACGCCACCGCGCTCGCTCTGGAAAACATTGTCGAGCAGGCGGCAGATCCCCTTCGAGTGGAAGCTCATTCCCGACTCCCAGTTCGCCCACCAGCGGTCGAAGGTGATGTTGAACGAACCCAGAATGCAGTCCTCGTCATTGAAGATGATGAACTTGGTATGCATGTCCGGATCGACTTCGATCAGGTGGTGCTGCGGCGTGCAGAAGACCCCCACCAGTTCGACGCCGGCACGCTTTAGCCGGGCGTAATTCTCACTGTTGGTCAGGGTCATCTTCCGCCAGTCGACGATGCATTGCACCCAGACACCCTGCTCGCTGGCGTGCACCAGGTGGCGGGTGAAGTCGTGGTCATCGATGCAGTCCACACTCACCTTGATCGTGCAGAAGCGGTCGGGGTGCCTGTGCTTGCTGCGGATCACCTTGTCGATGTGATCATGGATGAAACGCTTCGGATGGTAGGGATGGTGCTGCTGCCCCTTGGTAAACTTGGGAATCAGGTGCAGCGAGTCGAAGTGGTGGTTGTACCAGTCGGCATCGCTCTGCAGTTGCCAGGCGCTGCATTCATGGCTGCGATAGCTGTTGTGCGTTGCCCACTCGGGGGTGATCCTCCGGTACTGCGGGTGTTCGCTGCGCAACTGCTGCCAGTCCATGAAGATGTACTCAAGCTGCGATGGCAGCGAGTGTTCGTCGCGGTGGACGATGAAGGCGAACTTGACACAGTTGGCCTGGCCGAAGCTGCGCGAGTTCGGGTGGATGTAGAAGTCACGCGTTCGCCGCTTGTGGTGATTCCAGTGGATGTCGTAGGGATCGGTATCGACGACATAGGTCTCGCAGATGCTGTTGTCCCGGTAAACCCGCAGGACCACCTTGACGTTGACTTGGACGCCGAAGGAGACGTCGAAAATGATCTTGCCCCAGCGAAGATGAAACTTCTCGTTGAAGTCGTTGCTGCGCACGAAGGAACCGCCGAGGTTGCCGTGCACCGGTACTGCGTATTTCTCTGCCGTATCCATGTCGAGATTGACTGCCTGTCCTGTGTGACGCCCGCCCGCTACCCGGGGCAGCGAGGCGAGCCGTGAGAATTCGTTCGGCTCATGTTGGTTCGAAGGTCATCAGATAGCCGAGATGGTCGGACACCCTGCCATAGTCCTGCTCGCTGAAGACGCTCCTGGCGGAAGTGACGCGCAGGTGACTGCCCTGGCGAAGAAAAACGTAGTCGATCCGATGATCGTCATCGAGGTAGCGCGGCCAGCCGGACTCCCTGGCTTCGAAAACGCTCTCGAACACCCGCGGTGAGGTCGCTGCAAGGTACTGATCCTGATACTCGCGCGAGTCGGCGACCAGCTGATAGCCAAGTGAGCCGGCCTTGATGTTGAAGTCGCCACAGAGCATGCTGGCCGCGATCTCGTCACCGTGCTCCTCGCTCGCCCAGCGGCGCAGATTCCCGAATTGCTCGGCAAAGCCGTCCTCCCACCAGCTCAGATGCGACGAGAAAACGTTGATCAGGCCAAAGCGCGGCACGCGGACCCGCGCCAGGACGACCTTGCGCGAGTGGATGCTGTAGGGATCCGTGCTGCGCGAGACGTAACGCGCCCGGCTGTTCTCGATCGGGAAGCGACTGAGTACCGCCACCCCCTCGCGATAACGGCCAAAACCCAGATGCGACCAGTCGGTCACCAGCTGATATGGCGAATCGAGCCGCTCGTTGATGATCCTCGCCGTATTCGTCTGCCAGTCACCCTGACCGTCATTCCAGAGTTCGGCGACCTCCTGCAGACAGGCGATGTCCACCCCGAGTTCATCGATCGCCCGAGCGATCTGCGACAGCTTGCGATCCTGCTGCTCCTCCTGACAACAATGGAGGTTGAGGATCAGCACCGACAGCGGCCGTCGCTCGACGACATAGTCACGGCCGAACGCGTCGTCCCGGAGAAGTCCGTGCTGCCTGGTTTCACAGACGAGACGGTAGCGCAGACGAAAGGCGTCGCCGACCTTGAGCCCGGCCTGCCAGATCTGGCAACCGTAGTGGTTCGGGTTGCGCGCGTTGCTGAGAAACTCGTTATCCCAGTAATTGCGGCGGTAGCGGCAGGCGGACTGCTGCGTGCTCTGCCAGTCGTCAGTGCTCCATTCGATGCCAACGCGGCGTGCACCGAGGCCACTGTCGACGGCCACGACTACCGGCAGGAACTGCTGCTTGTCGGTCAGACGAGTTTCGAACTCGACGTTCAGCAGCGCACAGCCGGCACCCAGCATGATCCCCGAGTCGGCCTGAATCCTGTGGTTAACGCCGCCGTTGTTGTCCCAGTACTCGCTGCCGGCAACGCGGTAGCGAACAGCGAACTGGACGTTGCCAGGAAGCATCTGGTCGTCGGCAAGCGCGCAACTCGTCTTCGCCAACCAGTATTCCTTCTCGTCGATGGTACGCTGGTGGGCAGCCGGCAAGGTCTGCCAGATCCCGTTCTCGCCAGCCCAGCGCACTTCGACGATCTTTTCGAAGGCCAGGTTATGCACCAGCAGGAGGAACGCCAGCTCCTGCTGCCCCGATCTCCTGCTGATGATGTTCTTCGCGTAGAGCAGTTTGACTTTATTCATTTTTCCTGCGTGTCGATCAGCTTCCGGTCGGCCCCGTCCTTGACCACCAGGACATCCTCCATCACCAGGTACTGCAGGTCCGAGCCGAAAAACATGTTGAGTGCATCGGTCGGCGAGCAGATCATCGGCTCACCGCGGCGGTTGAGCGAGGTATTCAGCACGACACCGTTGCCGGTGAGTCTCTCGAGTTCCAGCATCAGGTCGTAGTAACGCGGATTGAACTCGCGCCGCAGAACATGGGCGCGCGAGGTGCCGTCTTCATGCACGACCTCGGGCACCCGTTCCTTCCAGCCTTTCGCCACTTCGAAAGTGAAGGTCATGAACGGCGCCGGATGCGCGCTGCCGAGCATCTGCGGCCCTACGGTATCGAGCATGCTCGGGCAGAACGGGCGCCAGCGCTCGCGAAACTTGATCTGCGCGTTGATCCGGTCGGCGACACCGGCAATGCTTGGGCAGCCAAGGATCGACCGGCCACCCAGCGCGCGCGGCCCGAACTCCATTCTCCCCTGGAACCAGGCCACCGGATGGCCGGCTGCCAGGAGGCGGGCGACGCGCAGCGGGACAGCGTCGACCCGCTGCCATGCCGGTTTGGCTCGATGGCGCGCGCAGGCAGCGATGACGTCCTCGTTGCTGTATGCCGGGCCGAGATAGACATGCTCCATTTTCTCGACCGCAACGCCGCGCTGCACCGAAACGTAGGCCGCGGCACCCACCGCCGTGCCGGCGTCGCCGGAAGCCGGCTGGACAAAAAGCTCGCGCACGTCCGAACGGGCAATGATCTTCTGATTGAGCTTGACGTTCAGCGCCCCGCCGCCGGAGAAGGCGAGGCGGCCGGTTTCCCGCAGGATGTCCCCCAGATAGTAGTCGAGCATCTGCAGCGACAGATCCTCGAACAGCTTTTGCATGCTCGCCGCGTAATGAACATAGGGATCATCGGCGACATCTCCAGCACGCTTCGGTCCCAGCCAGTCCACGAGCTTCGGCGAGAAGTAGTACCCCTTGCCGTCTTCCTTGTAGCGGCGGAAGCCGACTACGTTTGCATAACGGGTATCTACCTGCAGCTCGCCGTTCTCGAAGCGGGCCAGCCGTGCGAAGTCGTAACGGCCCGGATCGCCATAAGGCGCCATGCCCATCACCTTGTACTCACCGTCGAGCATCTCGAAACCGAGATACTCCGTCAGCGCACCGTACAACCCGCCCAGCGAATCCGGGTCGAAGAACTCCTTGATCTTGTGAATCCTGCCATTCTCGCCGTAGCCGAAAAAGGTCGTCGCGTACTCGCCCTTGCCGTCGATGCCGAGGATCGCCGTCTTCTCCTGAAAACCGGCGCAATGGTAGGCACTCGCGGCATGCGCGAGGTGATGTTCGACAGGGACGATCTCGGTCTTGCGAAGATCGAAGCCCAACTGCTGCAGACACCACTCGACCCGCCTGCGATAGCGATGGAAACGGCGGTTGCCGGCGAGAATCGCGTCCAGCGCACGATCCGGAGCGTACCAGTAGCGCCGCGCATAGTGCCAGCGTGCCGGTCCGAGAAGGCTGACCGGCGCAAAGGGTATGGCCACCGCGTCCACGTCGGCCGGCCGGATACCCGCGAAATCGAGGCAGAATCTGGCCGCCTCGTAGGGCATGCGGTTCTTGGCGTGCTTGTCGCGAACGAAGCGCTCCTCCTCGGCGGCAGCAACCAGCCTGCCGTCGGCGTAGAGAGCTGCCGACGGGTCGTGGGTCAACGCGCCGGACAATCCGAGTAGGGTCAGTGCCAAGATAGAGGTCTCAGAGGATCAGGTTTTCGGCCTGGCTGGCAAACACCTGGCAGCGGCAGGCTGCGTACGTCGCAAGTATACCCGCGGCGACCGCACTTCTGTTCGCCGACGTGCTGCGGCCGCCAGAAAAGGCGCTGCCGGGAACCCTCAGTAGGGCCGCGGCTCGCCGTCCGGTCGCGTCTTGAAGCGGCGATGAACCCAATAGTACTGCTCCGGCATCGTGCGGATCGCCGCCTCGATCCAGGCGTTCATCCGCGCCGTGTCGCCCTCGACATCAGCGCTCGGAAAGTCCTGCCATGGCTCGCCAACCGTCACCAGGTAACCCGCGCCGTCAGGCAGGATGCGCGTCAGACAGGGAACGACGGTGGCCCCCGCCAGCCGTGCCAGTCGCGACAGACCGGGGACGGTCGCCGCCGGGACACCAAAGAAGGGCACGAAGATCGAGTCACGGCGGCCGAAGTCCATGTCCGGCAGATAATAGAGCGGTCGCCCCGCTTTCATTGCCCGGACGCTGGCACGCACCGGCTCCTGCCGCGACAGCAGCAACTGGTCGCCAAAGCGCTGGCGACCGCGGAGCAACAGGCGATCGAAGACGCGATTCGACTGCACCGCGTAAATGCTCGCACAGTCGAATCGCATGGCGATCGCCGCACCGCCGGCGTCGAGCCCGACGAAGTGCGGCGTCAGCATCAGCACCGGCCGTCCCGCGGCAAGTAGCGCGCGCAGGTGCTCGTCACCGACGACGGTGATCAGACGGGCAAGCCGATCGCTGCCCGCCCACCAGAGCAGGCTGCGCTCGAGCATGCTGCGGCCGAGCACCCTGAAATGGGCCCGTGCCAGCTGCCGGCGCTGCTCCTCCGAGAGTTCCGGAAGGCACAGGCGGAGGTTGACCAGGACAATGTGCCGCCGCCGCCGGGCGAGGTGGAAGGACAGCCCTCCGAGGGCGCTGCCGCAGCGCGCCAGCACTGGCAACGGAAGCCAGTGCAGTAGCCAGAGCAGCGCGACGAGCAGTCGACTCAGCATGCCTGCCGGCCGCTGCGCGCGGCAGTGCGCCGTGGGCAGCGACCACACACGCCGTCCGGCCGGAGACGGCGCCGTCCATGGTCATCTGGACACCGGGCTGTCACGGGGCTAGAGCAGCTCCTCCAGGCGCAGCCGGATCAGACGTCCCCTCACCGCCGGCAGCGACTCGATGCCGGCGATCGCCTTGTCGACGTCCCGTTCGCGCGTCTTGTGGGTGAGCATGATGATGTCGGTCTGCTCCTCGCCCTCACCCGGTTCGCGCTGGATCATGGCGACGATCGAGATGCCGTTGTCGGCAAGGATGCGTGTCACGTCCGCCAGCACCCCCGGCCGGTCATCGACGCGCAGGCGCAGGTAATAGCTGCTGACGACGGCGGAGATCGGCAGGATCGCCAGGTCGACCATGGCGTCGGGCTGAAACGCGAGATGCGGCACGCGATGCTCGGGATCGGCGGTGTGCATGCGGGTCACGTCCACCAGATCGGCGATGACTGCCGAAGCAGTTGGTTCGGCACCAGCGCCCTTGCCGTAGTAGAGCGTCGCACCGACGGCGTCGCCCTTGACCAGCACCGCGTTCATCGCCCCTTCGACGTTGGCGATCAGTCGCCTTGCCGGGATCAGGGTCGGGTGCACGCGCAGTTCGACGCCCTCGGCGGTCCGCTTCGTGATCCCGAGCAGCTTGATGCGGTAACCAAGCTGTTCGGCGTAACGGATGTCGGCCGCGTCGAGCTGGCTGATGCCCTCGATGTGCGCCTTGTCGAAGTTCATCGCGTTGCCGAAGGCGATCGCCGACATGATGCTCAGCTTGTGCGCGGCATCGATCCCCTCGACGTCAAAGGTCGGGTCCGCCTCGGCGTAGCCGAGGCGCTGCGCTTCCGCGAGCACCGCGGCAAAAGACAGGCCCTTGTCGCGCATTTCGGAGAGAATGAAGTTGGTCGTGCCATTGATGATGCCAGCGATCCACTCGATACGGTTCGCCGTGAGCCCTTCGCGCAGCGCCTTGATGATCGGAATGCCGCCGGCGACCGCCGCCTCGAAGGCGACCATCACGCCCTTGTCGCGAGCGGCAGCGAAAATCTCGTTGCCATGCTTGGCAAGCAGTGCCTTGTTGGCCGTCACCACGTGCTTGCCGTTGTCGATCGCGCGCAGGACCAGTTCCCTGGCAACACCATAGCCGCCGATCAGCTCGACGACGATGTCGACCTCGGGATCGCCGACGACGGCAAAGGCGTCGGCGGTCACCCGACAGGCGCCACCGGTCAGCTCCTTTGCCCGGTCGAGATTGCGGTCGGCAACGACACTGATGCGGATCGGCCGGCCAGCACGGCGGGCGATCTCCTCGCCGTTGCGCCGGAGCACCGAGTACGTCCCGCCGCCAACGGTGCCGATGCCGAGGAGTCCAACGTTGATAGCTTTCATAGAGCAGTCAGAAGTAAGGGTTGGAGGAGATGCGGCAGCGGCGCTCGCCACCGCACGCGTCGCTTCCTATGCCGCCGCTCCGGCCCGCTTGCGGTAGCCGGCAAGAAAGCGGGCGATACGCCCGACCGCCTCGCGCAGGTCGTCTTCATAGGGCAGGAAGACGAGACGGAAGTGGTCGGGAGCCGGCCAGTTGAAGCCGCTGCCCTGGACGAGCAGAACGCGCTCCTCGGCCAGCAGTTCGGCGATGAAATCCTGATCATTGGCGATCGGATAGATCTGCGGATCGAGGCGAGGAAACATGTACAGCGCTGCCTTCGGCTTGACGCAACTGACGCCGGGAATCGCCGTGATCAGCGCATGCGCGAGGTCGCGTTGGCGGCACATGCGGCCGCCTGGAGCCACCAGATCGTCGATGCTCTGGTAACCGCCAAGCGCGGTCTGGATCGCGTGCTGCGCCGGCACGTTCGCGCACAGGCGCATCGAAGCCAGCATGTCGAGTCCCTCGATGTAATCGCGCGCACCGCGCAGGTCGCCGGAAACGACCATCCAGCCAGCGCGATAGCCGCAGGAGCGATAGTTCTTCGAGAGACCATTGAAGCTCACGGTCAGCACATCCTCGGACAGCGAAGCGATCGCCGTGTGCCTCTCGCCGTCATACAAAACCTTGTCGTACACCTCGTCGGCATAAATGATCAGGCCATGCGCACGGGCAATCGCCACCAGCTCGCGCAACACGCTTTCCGGGTAGAGGGCGCCGGTCGGGTTGTTCGGGTTGATCACCACCAGCGCCCGCGTACTCGGGGTGATCTTCGCGCGCAGGTCGTCGAGGTCCGGCAGCCAGCCGTTTGCCTCGTCGCAGAGGTAGTGCCGCGGCGTGCCACTCGACAGACTCACCGCTGCCGTCCACAACGGATAGTCGGGTGCCGGCACCAGGACTTCGTCACCGATGTTGAGGAGCGCGTTCATCGCCATCACGATCAGTTCGGAAACGCCGTTGCCAATGTAGATGTCTTCGAGCGTGACGCCCTTGATGTGCTTCTGCTGCGTGTAATGCATCACCGCCTTGCGGGCGGAGAAGATCCCCTTGGAATCCGAGTAGCCGGCAGCATTCGGCAGATTGCGGATCATGTCGAGCTGGATTTCCTCGGGCGCGTCGAAGCCGAACGCGGCAAGGTTGCCGATGTTCAGCTTGATGATGTGATGCCCCTCCTCCTCCATCTGCTTTGCCCGCTGCAGGACGGCGCCGCGGATGTCATAACAGACGTTGTCGAGCTTGTTCGATTTGCGTACCGGTTTCATTGTCCTGATCCTAGAGCAGGCCGTCCTTCCTGAACATGTCCTTGATGCCGCGCACCGCCTGCCGCGTCCGCTCTTCGTTCTCGATCAGCGCGAAGCGGACGTGATCGTCACCGTACTCGCCGAAGCCGACGCCCGGTGACACCGCCACCCGTGCCTCGACGAGCAGCTTCTTGGCAAACTCCAGCGAACCCATCTGTCGATACGCCTCCGGGATCTTCGCCCAGATGTACATCGACGCGCGCGGTATCTCGACCATCCAGCCGGCCTCGTGGAGTCCCTTGGCAAGGACGTTGCGGCGCCCCTGGTAGAGCTGACGCGCTTCCTCGACGCATTGCTGCGGACCCTCGAGGGCAATCACCGACGCCACCTGAATTGGTGTGAAGGTGCCATAGTCATGGTAGCTCTTGATCCGTACCAGCGCCTGGCACAATTCCGCATTGCCGACCATGTAGCCAACCCGCCAGCCCGCCATGTTGTAGCTCTTCGACATGGTGAAGAACTCGACTGCGACTTCGCGCGCACCGGCAACCTGCATGATCGACGGCGCCTGGTAACCGTCGAAAACGATGTCGGCGTAGGCCAGATCATGCACCACCAGAATGTCGTGCTGTCTGGCCACGGCGACGATGCGCTCGAAGAACTGCAGGTCGACACAACGCGCCGTCGGATTGCTCGGAAAACCGAGAATCATCATCTTCGGCTTCGGGATCGACTCGCGGATTGCCCGCTGCACCTCTTCAATGAAATCGACCTCCGGCGTCATGCGCACCGAGCGAATGTCGGCGCCGGCGATGATCGCACCGTAGATGTGAATCGGGTACGACGGGTTGGGGACCAGGACGGTATCACCGCGATCGAGCGTGGCGAGCATCAGATGCGCCAACCCCTCCTTCGAACCGATCGTCACCACCGCCTCGGTCTCCGGATCGAAGCTGACATCGTAGCGCCGCTGATACCAGTCGCAGATCGCCCGCCGCAAGCGCGGAATTCCCTTGGAGATGGAGTAGCCGTGCGTGTTCTCCCGCAGCGCCGCTTCGACGAGCTTGTCGGTGATATGCTGCGGCGTCGGCCCGTCCGGATTGCCCATACTCATGTCGATGATGTCCTCGCCACGCCGACGCGCGGCCATCTTCAGCTCACTGGTGATACTGAAGACATAAGGTGGCAGGCGTTTGATGCGGGAGAACTCTCTCATGGTCGAGACTCGGGAAGTGATCGGCGCCAACGGCCCGTGCCGGTCGATCGCCGGCCTGCGCCCGACATTCGCAGCAACCAGCGAAACCGAACGCGATCGGCAAAAAAGCTATAATCCTACTTCAACGACCGCTGCGCCGCAATTTCGATGAAGCTTCAGAGTACCAGGGCAGAGAACCTCAATACCTTCACCGCCTACGGCGACGGCTACGTCAGCGTGAACGGCATCCGCCACTCGTGCAACCTCGCGGTGCTGCCCGATCGCCTGCTACCGGGGTGGACGCAGGCAGGCTTCGAAACGCTGACTGTCGCCGACTTCGAACTGCTCGCCGGCCTCGACGCAGACATCGTTCTCCTCGGAACCGGCAGGCAGCTGCGCTTCCCGAGGCCCGAACTGCTGCAGCCGCTGATACGTGTGCAGAGAGGGCTCGAGGTGATGGATCTGGCGGCAGCCTGTCGTACCTACAACCTCCTCGTCGGCGAAGGGCGGCGGGTCGCCGCCGGACTGCTCATTGTCTGAGCACGGGCAACGCCCGGATTGCCGCACGCGGCCCAGGTTCCGTCCTTGCCGGCCATGACACGGATTGCTCTCAAGATAGACGTCGACAGCTACCACGGAACGCTCGCCGGCGTGCCGGCTTTGGTCGATCTGCTGCAACGGCACGGGGCGGCTGCCAGCTTCTTCTTTTCGCTCGGACCGGACCACAGCGGGCGTGAATCGCGGCGCCAGTCGCCGGGCAGATACTACGATCGCGTCTCGCGCCTTTACGGCTTGCTGCTGCCGGCACCGAAAATCGGCGTCCGCTGCGTCGACTGCATGCTGCAGGCCCGCGATGCCGGCTTCGAGGTCGCGGTGCACGCATGGAATCGGGTGCGCTGGGAAGCCCGCTCGCCGACCGCCGGCAACGCCTGGATAGAAACCGAGATGACGCGGGCCTGCCACCGATTCAGCGACATCTTCGGCGAGCAGCCGCACGCTTGCGCAGCCGCCGGCTGGCGGACGAACCGCCATGCCCTGCGCCTGACACAACGCCTTGGTTTCTGCTACGCCAGCGACTGCCGCGGGACATCTCCTTTCATCCCGGTCATCGACGGCGAAATCGTCCTCTGTCCGCAGTTGCCGACGACCCTGCCGACGATCGACGAGTTGCTGGCTACCGGCACGCTGTCACTCGAGCAGGCGTTCCGACAGTTGGCCGAAGAGCCGGAGCGCGCCTCCGGCGACCATGTCTTCACCCTGCGCGCCGAACTCGAGGGAATGTGTTTCCGCACGGCCTTCGAACGTCTGCTGCTCGAGTGGAAGGCGCGCGGGCACGAACTGTCGACCCTGCGCGAGCTGATCGGCTCACGCAACATCGCCACGCTGCCGCGGCATGAGATCGTCTTCGCCGAGATCGCGGGTCGCACGGGGCACCGAATGGTGCAGGGAAGGCCTTTCCTGCAGGAGGATCGGCATAGGGGCGGCCAGATTGCCTGACCGTTCCCCTGCCACACCACCCGGCATGCGGGTCCGCACCGGGCGGTTCGAGTAGTTGGGTCATGAGAGTCGTGGCACGCCGAGTCGGTCGAAGTAGGCGATCGGCATCACACGATTCAGCGCGAAGCGGCTGTTACGCCACCAGCGACGGCTGTTTGCGGCGATCCGCTGGGCATCCTGCTCAGAGGCACCCAACGCCAGCAATTCCCGATACATCGTCGTACCCCGACGCCAGTGCTTGAGTTGCAGAGCACGCAACCGGTGACGCAACCACTCATCGAGTTCGCGAAACACTGTCGGCGTCTGCGCAAGCTGAAAGTACCCCTTCCAGCCCGGCATGTAAGTCCGGAGCCGTTCCACCACCTCGGGCAGGCTGCGCCCGCCCGAGCGACGCGTCAGTTGTCGGAGGCGTTGCTTGTAGGTGTCCAAAACCTTTCTGGCCACGGCGCATTTGATCCGGTCGCCCGCACTGCGCCACAATTCGTAGCCCAGAAACTTGCGACCGATCGCCGGCGCAACCGCCGTCTTGGTTTCATTCACCTTCAGATGGAGTCGGTCATAGAGTCGGCGCAGTCCATCGAGAACCCGCTCACCCGCCTGACGACTGCGCACATACACATTGCAGTCGTCAGCGTAGCGAACGAAACGATGGCCACGCGTTTCCAAGGCCCGATCCACCTCGTCAAGCAGCACGTTAGCCAGCAGCGGCGACAGCACGCCACGTACACAAAAGATA
>DDUX01000142.1 GCA_002345025.1 Candidatus Accumulibacter iunctus
CGGCGCCTGCGGCCTCGGTTCCTGCCTGGGCTCCTGCCTTGGTACAGGCGGTTTGGCTGGCGCCTTGCGTTGCTCGGGCCGGCGGCCGGGACCTGCAGCGCCCTGGCGCTTGTCGCCCTGCCGCTCGCCCGGCCGATCCGGCTGGCGATCGGACTCGCGGTTTCCTGGGGCAAGCGTGATCTCGATCTCGATGATCTCGTCCCACTGCTCGTCGGTGCGATCTCGCTCGGGTATGGCGAGAAGCTCGCGCAGCCGCCGCCTCGGATCCTGGGGGGGGGAATCGTTCATGCCGACATTATGACTCACACTGCAGTCGTCGTTCAACAAGCATGAACATCGGCCCCCGGGCAGCGAGCACCGGAGGGCCCCTCAATGTGAAAGTCGCGTCAGCGACTCGCGAATCGCCCTTGTCCCGTGCGCGGGAGAAGGGCCGGGGATGAGGGAAACGGTCATGACTTTCATCATCAGGGGTGTCTCGCAAGTCATGGCCCTCAGCCTGCCCGAATCCGGCACAGGGCGAGACGCCGGCGCGCCACCCGCTGACCGCTGCCGGCAGCCCGTCCGGGGTGCGCACACCCACGCCGGGAACGGGTTCCCGGGCACGGACAGGCAACAGATGAGGGAGGGTACGGCAAGCCGGGCGCCGGAACGAACCGGCGCCGGTCGATGATCAGTGGTCGGCGCGCAGGCTGGCGGCAAAGGTGCTTTGCAGGACTTCCGGAAACTGGAAGCGGGCCAGGGTGCGGTGGATGTCGTCCTGATTGACGCCGCTGCTGCTGTCCTGGAAGCGGATTCCGAGCGGACGGCCGTTGGCCGCCAGGGTGGCGAAAGCGAAGCGCCAGCGTTGCGCCTCGGCCAGACGCTCGCGCAACTCGTCTTCGTTGCTGATCTCTACACCCGCCTGCTTCAGTGAATCGAGAAACTGGTCGAAGGACTCGTTGCTCAGGCTACCCATGGTGTTCTCCTGTCTACGTTATTGGTGGTGATTGCGCCGTGCATGCGCCGACTAACGCCTGCTGCGACCTGCGGTTGACAAGAATGATCAACAGCGGGGGAAAGACGTGCGCCGCCGCTGTCTTGGCGTGTTGCCGACCGTGTCGTCTGCGGGCCGGCGCCATCGGACGAAGCCGAACGGCAACAGCAGGAGCGTATAGAATGGCGTGCCGCCATAGCCACCTGAGCGCAGCGCATGCACAAGACCCGCCAGCATCTCGAGCTCCTTGCACCGGCGAAGAATGCCGATTTCGGAATCGAGGCCATCATCCACGGCGCCGATGCCGTCTACATCGGCGGCCCGGCGTTCGGCGCCCGCGCCCGCGCCGACAATTCGGTCGCCGACATCGGCCGCCTCGTCGAGCATGCGCACCGTTTCGACGCGCAGGTCCTCGTTGCGCTCAACACCCTGCTGCGAGACGATGAGCTCGAGGCGGCGCGCCAACTGGTCTGGCAGCTCTACGATGCCGGCGCCGACGCGCTGATCGTCCAGGACATGGGTCTGCTCGAGCTCGATCTGCCACCGATCGAACTGCACGCCAGCACGCAGACCAACGTCCGCTCGCCCGACAAGGCCAGATTCCTCGCCGGCGTCGGTTTCTCCCAGATTGTCCTCGCGCGCGAACTGGCGCTCGACCAGATCAGCGCCATCGCCCGCGAGACCGACGCCATCCTCGAGTTCTTCGTGCACGGCGCGCTGTGCGTCAGCTACAGCGGCCTGTGCAACCTGAGTTACGCGCAGACGGGGCGCAGCGCCAACCGTGGCGACTGTTCGCAATCCTGCCGTCTTCCCTATACGCTGGCCGCGCCGGGCGGGCAGGTGATCGCCGCCAACCGACACCTGCTGTCGATGAAGGACAACGATCAGAGCCGCAATCTGCGGGCACTGATCGACGCCGGCATCAGCTCGTTCAAGATCGAGGGCCGACTGAAGGATCTGGCCTACGTCAAGAACATCACCGCCCACTATCGCCTGCTACTCGACGAGATCATTGCCGAACGACCGGAGCATCGGCGCAGTTCGTCCGGCAAGAGCAGCTTCCTTTTCCGCCCGCAACCCGAAAAGACCTTCAACCGGGGCGCCACCGACTATTTCGTCACCGGCCGCAAGGCCGACATTGGCGCCTTTGCGACGCCGAAGTTCGTCGGTGACGAGATCGGCACGATCACCCGGGTCGGCAGCAACCACTTCGATCTCGGCGGCCCGGTCGCCGTGCACAACGGTGACGGGATCGCCTGGTTCGACGCCGCCGGCGAACTGCACGGGCTGCAGATCAACCGCGCCGAGCACAGCGGCAGCGGCTACCGGCTGTTCCCGCAACTCACCGACGGTAGACTGCCGGCGGGCCTGCAGCCAGGCAGCCGCATCTACCGCAACCGCGATCAGGAGTTCGCCCGCCGCCTGGCAAGGAAGTCGGCAAGCCGCAGCATCGACGTCGATCTGCGCCTGAGCGAGGAGGCGCATGCTCTGCTGCTGACGATCAGCGATGAGCGCGGGATCACGGCGCAGGCGACGCTGGCACACGGCCGACAAGCGGCGCGCGACGGCGAGCGAGCCCGTGCAGGCATGCGCGACAGCCTCGGCCGGCTGGGCGGGACGATCTACAGCGCGCGGAGCATCGACATCGCGCTTGCTGCGGACTGGTTCCTGCCGGCTGCCGCACTCAACCAGTTGCGTCGCGATGCGATAGCCGCCCTCGACGCGGCGCGTCACGCGGCTTATGAGCGCCCGTCGCGGCGGCCAGCGGCCGTACCGGCAGTCGCCTGTCCCGAGCGTTCGCTCGACTACCTGGCCGGCGTCAGCAACAACAGCGCGCGTGCCTTCTATGCCCGGCATGGCGTCGAGCTCATCGAGTCTGCCTACGAGTGCGGTCAGCAGAAAGGCGAGGTGTCACTGATGATCACGAAGCACTGCCTGCGCTACAGCTTCAACCTCTGCCCGAAACAGGTGAAGGGCATCCGGGCCGAGCCGATGCTCCTCATCAACGGCGGTGAACGGCTGACGCTGCGCTTCGACTGCAAGCCCTGCGAAATGCACGTCATCGGCAGGCTCGGCAAGCAGCGGACGCTGCGACTGGCGGCAAGGTAGCGATGGCGGGCAGAGCATGAGCGATCCGCTCCCCGATGACGGCACGGCACCTGCTGCAGCGGCGGCAGACGCCGACACGCTGACCGGCCGCAACCGCCGGCGAAGCCTGGCGAAAGGGCGTCAGCCGGACGCGCAGGCGGCCGCCGAGCTGCGCCGGTGCATCGGCGATCCCGACCCGGCGGGCTACCGTCGCGACCTCCTGATCGAGTTCCTGCACCGTCTGCAGGATGCCCACGGCGCGCTGCGCGAGCGGCATCTGGTGGCGCTCGCGCACGCGATGCGACTGCCGCTGGCCGAGGTGTACGAGGTCGCGAGTTTCTACCACCACTTCGACATCGTCGCCGACGATGCGTCGCTACCCGAGCTGACGCTGCGCGTCTGTGACGGCCTGAGCTGCCAACTGGCTGGTGCTGGCGACCTGCTGGCGCAAGCGCGCGCGCGCCTCGCATCGGCCCGCGTGCGCGTGCTGGCCGTCCCATGCATCGGTCGCTGCGAACAGGCGCCGGCGGCGCAGGTCGGCCAGCGCGCCGTGCCGCAGGCAACACCTGCCACGCTCCTGCAGGCGGTATCGCAGCTGGCGACTGCGGCACCGGCGGTGGATCGGGCGCCGCGTCAGCCGGTCGCAGCCTTCGACCCGGCGGCGCTGGCCGAGCGCGCGGTGACGCCGGTGCCGGGGCAGGATCCGGCAAGTGTCCCGCACGCCGACTACCGGACCTACCGGGCGACGGGCGGCTATGCGCTGGCAGCGGCCGTCAGCAGCGGTGCGCTGCCGGTCGCGCAGGTGCTGCGGGCGATGACCGATTCCGGCCTGCGCGGCCTCGGCGGCGCCGGCTTCCCGGCCGGACGCAAGTGGCAACTGGTGCGCGAACGGCCAGCACCGCGCCTGCTGGTGGTGAACATCGACGAAGGCGAGCCCGGAACCTTCAAGGACCGCACCTGGCTCGAACGCGACCCGCACCGTTTTCTCGAGGGCGTCCTCATCGCCGCCCACGTCGTCGGCATCGCTGCCGTCTATGTCTATGTCCGCGACGAGTACCACGAGGCCCGCGCGCTGCTTGCCGCAGCGGTCGCCGACCTCGTCGCCGCAGCCCCCTGCCCCGTGCCGACGATTGAACTGCGCCGCGGCGCTGGCGCCTACATCTGCGGCGAGGAGTCGGCGATGATCGAAAGCATCGAAGGCAGGCGCGGCGAACCGCGTCTGCGCCCGCCCTATGTCGCGCAGCGCGGGCTGTTTGGCGCGCCGACGCTGGCGCACAATTTCGAGACCCTCTACTGGGTACGCGACATCGTCGAGCGGGGAGCGTCCTGGTTTGCCGGCTTCGGCCGCCGTGGCCGGCACGGCCTGCGCAGTTTCAGCGTCAGCGGTCGCGTCCGTCAACCCGGAGTCAAGCTGGCACCAGCGGGAATCACGCTGCGTGAACTGGTCGACGAATACTGCGGCGGCATGGCCGACGGCCACCGCCTCTACGCCTACCTGCCGGGCGGTGCCGCCGGCGGCATCCTGCCGGCGCACCTCGCCGATCTGCCACTCGATTTCGACACCCTGCAGTCCAGCGGCAGCTTCATCGGCTCGGCGGGCGTCATCGTCCTCGGCGAGCACGACCGGGCGCGCGATGCCGCACTGACGATGATGCGCTTCTTCGCCGCCGAGAGCTGCGGCCAATGCACCCCCTGCCGCATCGGTACCGCCCGGGCGGCAGCGCTGATGGCAGCGGCCGACTGGGACCACGCGCTGCTCGCCGATCTGGCGCAGGTGATGGCGGACGCGTCGATCTGCGGCCTCGGACAGGCGGCGCCGAACGTCCTGCGCAGCGTGCAGATCCATTTCGCCACTGAAGTGGCGACAGGTCGGCGATGAGTGCAGCCGCCGATGAGCCTCAGGCGGCCGCCATCGCGTTCATGCTCGACGGCCGTGAGCTGGCGGCACGCGCCGGCGAAAGCATCCTCGACGCCGCCCTGCGCCACGGCATCGACATCCCGCACCTGTGCCACCGGCCGGGGCTGCGTCCGGTCGGCAATTGTCGCGCCTGCGTCGTCGAGATCGCCGGCGAGCGGGCTCTGGCCGCCAGTTGCTGCCGCGCGCCGGAGCCCGGCATGGCGGTCCGTTCCGACAGCGAGCGTGCGCGACGGAGCCAGAACATGGTGCTCGAACTGCTGCTGGCGGACATGCCGGCAGCCGGTCACAAGTGGCTCGACGGCGACGGCAGGCAAGGACATGGCGAGTTGTCCGCGGTGGTGGCGCGGGCCGGCGTGCGCGTGCGACCGGCGCTGCTTGCCGTCCGCCAGCAGCCGCCGCCGGCCGACGGGTCGCACCCGGCGATGCTGGTCAATCTCGATGCGTGCATCCAATGCACGCGCTGCGTTCGCGCCTGCCGCGAGGAGCAGGTCAACGACGTCATCGGCTACGCGCTGCGCGGCGACTCGGCGAAGATCGTCTTCGACCTCGATGACGCGCTGGGTGACAGCAGCTGTGTCGCCTGCGGCGAGTGCGTGCAAGCCTGTCCGACCGGCGCCCTCAGCGCCCGCACGCAGCACGGCAGCCAGATCGTCGACCGCCGGGTGGACTCGGTGTGCCCGTACTGTGGAGTCGGCTGCCTGATCACCTACAACGTGCGCGACGAGCGGATCGTCAGCGTCGACGGGCGCGACGGTCCGGCCAACCGGTCGCGACTGTGCGTCAAGGGCCGCTTCGGCCTCGACTACGTGCACCACCCGCAGCGCCTGACACGGCCACTGATCCGCCTCTCCGGTGTTGCCAAGGAGGCAGCCCAGGCTGCCCGACCGGACGACTGGCGCGCGGTCTTCCGCGAGGCGAGCTGGGAGGAGGCGCTGGCGCTGGCCAGCAAGGGCTTCAGGCGCCTGCGCGAGCAGCATGGCGCACCGACGCTGGCCGGCTTCGGCTCGGCCAAGGGCAGCAACGAGGAGGCCTATCTCTTCCAGAAGCTGGTGCGTACCGGCTTCGGCAGCAACAACGTCGACCACTGTACGCGCCTCTGCCATGCTTCGAGCGTCACCGCGCTGCTCGAAGCGGTGGGCTCGGCGGCGGTCAGCAACCCGGTCAACGACGTGCAGCATGCCGAACTGATCTTCCTCATCGGCTGCAACCCGACCGCCAACCACCCGGTAGCGGCCACCTGGATGAAGAACGCCGCCCGGCGCGGGGCCCGGATCGTCGTCGCCGACCCGCGCGGCACCGACATCGGGCGCCATGCCTGGCGCCAGCTCCGCTTCCGCGCCGACACCGACGTCGCGCTGCTCAACGCGCTGATCCACGCCGTCATCGACGAGGGGCTGGCCGACGAGGATTTCATCCGCGAGCGCGTGGACAACTACGAGGCGCTGCGCGAGCAGGTGAGGAATTTCAGCCCGGAGGCGATGGCGCCGGTCTGCGGCGTCGCGGCGGCGACACTGCGCGAAGTGGCACGCGCCTTTGCCCGTGCGCGCAGCGCGATGATCCTGTGGGGCATGGGCGTCAGCCAGCATGTGCATGGCACCGACAACGCCCGCTGCCTGATCGCCCTGTGCGCGGTGACCGGCCAGATCGGCAAGCCCGGATCGGGTCTGCATCCGCTGCGCGGGCAGAACAACGTGCAGGGAGCCAGCGACGCCGGACTGATCCCGATGATGCTCCCCGGCTACCAGCACGTCAGCGACGCTGCTGCCCGCCGCCGCTTCGAGGATTTCTGGGGACAGCCGCTGGACGACCGGCCGGGCTACACGGTGGTCGAGATCCTGAACCTGGCGCTGGCCGCCGACAGCGAGCCGCACAAGGTGCGCGGCATGTACATCATGGGCGAGAACCCGGCAATGAGCGACCCCGACCTGAACCACGCGCGGCAGGCTCTGGCGGCGTTGCAGCACCTCGTGGTCCAGGACATCTTCATGACCGAGACGGCCTGGCTGGCCGACGTCGTGCTGCCGGCGTCGGCATGGCCCGAGAAGACCGGTACGGTCACCAACACCGACCGCATGCTGCAACTCGGCCGGCGGGCGCTGCAGCCACCCGGCGATGCCCGGCCCGACCTCTGGATCGTGCAGCAGATGGCCCGCGGCCTCGGCCTCACCTGGCATTACCCGGGCGACGAATGCGGTGTCGCGGCAGTCTACGAGGAGATGCGCCAGAGCATGCGCTCGCTGATCGGCGGCATCTCGTGGCAGCGCCTGCAGCGGCAGGGCAGCGTCACCTACCCCTGCCTGCACGCAGACGACCCCGGCCAGCCGATCGTCTTCGTCGACCGCTTCCCAACCGCCAGCGGCCGTCTCCGGCTGGTGCCGGTGGAACTCGTTGCGGCCGACGAAACGCCCGATGCCGACTACCCCTTCGTCCTCATCACCGGCCGCCAGCTCGAACACTGGCACACCGGCAGCATGACCCGCCGCGCGCACGTCCTCGACGCCATCGAGCCGCAGGCGACGGTGTCAATGAACAGCGACGACATGGACGCGCTGGCGATCCGGCCTGGCGACGTCGTCACCGTGCAGTCGCGGCGGGGCGAGGTCGTCATGCAGGCGCGTGTCGACGCGGGCACGCCCGCCGGTACGGTCTTCATGCCCTTCGCCTACCACGAAGCGGCCGCCAACCTGCTGACCAACGCCGCTCTCGACCCGGCTGCCCGCATCCCCGAACTGAAGTACTGCGCCGTGCGGCTGCGGCGCGGCGGCCGCATCGACGCCGTCGCGGGCTACGGCCAGCCAGCGCCGACCGCCGATGCCGGCTGAGCGCGCCGCGGACTTGCCGCGACTGACCCGGGCGACGGCGAGCCTGACGCAGGAGGTGCGCGTGCTCGACGCGACCGGCGTGCAGCGGACGATTCGCATCCCCGACGAACGGCCGCTGACGATCTACGTCGACAAGCGCGAACTGGTGACGCTGATGACGCTCGGGCAGTACCCGGAGTGGCTGCTGCTGGGCTACCTGCTCAACCAGCGGCTGATCGACGACGTGCGACAGTTGGCCTCGGTGACCGTCGACTGGTCGGTCGACTCGGCTGCCGTTCGCACCTGCGGCGGCACGCCCGGCAGCGCTGCCCTCGCAAGCGCTGCGGCGCGTCCGGTGGTCGGCAGCGGTTGCGCCCAGGGAACGCTGTTCGCCGAGCAGATGGCTGGACTGGAGACGGTGCTTCTGCCCGCGGCGGACCGCGCACGCATCGACCAGGCGACGCTGCTGGCGGCGCTCGAGCGCATGCGCAGCCAGCCCAGCGTGCACCGCGAGGCCGGCTCGGTGCACGGCACCGCGCTCTTCCGCGGCAGCGAGCTGCTGTTCTTCGTCGAGGATGTCGGCCGCCACAACGCCGTCGATACCGTCGCCGGCTGGATGGCGATGCATGGCATCGACGGCAGCGACAAGCTGCTGCTCACCACCGGCCGGCTGACCAGCGAGATGGTGATCAAGGCCGCGCGAATGGCGGTGCCGATCGTCGTGTCGCGCAACGGCGTCACCGCCATGGGTCATTCGCTTGCCGAGCGACTCGGAATGACCCTCTTCGGGCGTGCCAGCGGCCGGCGCTTCCTCTGCTACACCGGCGCCCACCGCTTCGACCCCGGGCCATCAGCAGGATCTGTGGCCGATCGGCCTGATCGGTGCCTCGACTGACCCGGTCGCCCTCGACAGTGCCTGCGTCCAGGCACTTGGCTGGGATCCTGCGACAGTCCCCAGCCTGACCTGGGGCGAGCGACTCGGCGTCGGGCACTGGCAGCGGCAACGGATCACGCTTCGCGGCCGGCAGTGGAACGAGCTGCCGGTGTTCGAGGTAGCGCCCCCGCCGCTCAGGGTCGATCCACCGGAGACCAGGCTGCAGGCGGCGCTGCGCACCCTGCACAAGACCATCCTGCGCGCACGGCCGGTGATCGACAGAAGTCGCTGCAATGGCTGCGCCGATTGCATGCGGATCTGCCCGATCGCGGCGATCCGCCAGGACCCAGGACCAACAGGTCGTCGAAACCGTTCGCGCCGTCTGCTGCGACATGGATGTGCCGAGGCTGGCAGTCTATAACGTCGAGCAGTTCGGTCCCGGCCACGTGGTGGACATCGAAACGGCCGCGTTTCTCGAATGCTGGCGAGTCAATTGCCTGGGCGCCTTCCTCTTCGGACGCGAAGTCGCCCGGGCGATGCTCACCCGCGGCCGTGGCACCCTGATTTTCACAGGCGCCACCGCGGCCACCCGCGGCCGCGATGGTTATGCCAACATGGCCGTCGGCAAGTGGGGGCAACGCGCCCTGGCACAGTGTATGGCACGGGAGCTCGGGCCAAAGGGGAACCACGTGGTACACGTCATCATCGACGGAGGCATTCTGAATGAACACGCCACCCCGATCATGCAGCAACGCATGCTGAAGCTCTTCCCCGACGAGATCGCCGAAAACTATCTTGCCCTCCACCGCCAGCACCCCAGCACCTGGACTCACGAACTCGACCTCCGGCCCTGGCTCGAGAGATTCTGAGTCGCGCCAGAGAGAACGGGCCGATCCGACGCCTTGGCGGCTCTGTCAGCAAGCGAGCAGCCCTGCCGCGAAGCTGCAGAATGCAGCCGAAGGCATGCGGGCCACCCTGTCGGTTTTCTTTACACCGACCGTCAACGGATCCATCAGCTTTCGCCCAACAGATTGTTTCAAATACTATCCGAACTCCTGGCCCATTGCTTGCTTATCGTACTCGCTCGCATCCTTTGCGGGCTATCGGTGGCTCGAACACCTGTTTTCAGCGAGAGGAGAACGATCATGAAGCCAATCTACAAGTGTGCCGGCGCCGTCGCTGCATTGCTCCTGGCCCCGGCGGCGGGAGCCGCCCTCACCACCTACGAGGCCACCGGCCCCGACGCGGCAAGCATAACGGTCGCGCGTGACGCCTTTCGCACGGCCGTCGGCGGCGGCACCACCGCCGGTCTCAACGGGTCCTTCGGCGGCCTTCGCCGCGAAATCAACTGGGATGGCGTAGGAAACTCCTTTGCCGACCCCAACCTCCTGCCGGCAGACTTCTTCAACCTCAACTCGCCGCGTGGAGCGCTCTTCAGCACGCCAGGAACAGGTTTCCTGGTCAGTGCCAACGCCGGCCAGAGTGCCCCGACACTCTTCGGCTTCCCGAACGACTTCCAGACCTTCAGCGCGCAACGGCTGTTTACCGCGGTGAACAGCAACATCACCGACGTCACCTTCTTCCTTCCCGGAACGGCGACGGCTGCGACGACGAGCGCTTTCGCCGCCATCTTCGTCGATGTCGAGGTGGCTGGTCTGACGACGATGGAGTTCTTCAACGAAAGCGGGTCGTCGATCTTCTCACGCGCCGTCCTCGCCGGCGGCAACCAGGGGTTGAGCTTCCTCGGCGCGGTTGCCGATGCGGGCGAGCGGATCAGCCGGGTTCGTCTGACTTCCGGCCTCAATACCATCGTCGCCAATGGCGTGCTCGGCAACCCAAACGACGATGTCGTCGTGATGGACGACTTTCTCTATGCCGAACCCAGCCGCGCCGTGCCGGAGCCCGCCGGTCTGGCGCTCGCCGGCCTCGGCCTGCTGGGCGGCCTGCGCTGGCTGCGCCGCCGGCGGCAGGATGCCTGATTCGCCGTAGCGGCAGATCCACTTGCCCGTTCCGTGACCGTGGTCGGCTGATCGCCGCCACGGAACGGCCAGAACGCCCGGCGCTCCCGCCGCCGCCGGCGTACCGCTGGTCTTGCGGCAGGGCTGGCCCGTGGTCGTTGCTGCAGGCGATCGCAGCGTCCGCTGCCACTCGTCACGGCACCCGTCGTCGGCGAGACGACGCTCCGGCCCACCCATCGCAAGCCACAGGGAATCCGCCCGGCGGAAACACCGCCCGTTCACTCCATCCCCTCCACCGACGTCCAGCGCCGGCGACCCGTCGCCGCGACCACGCATTGACGCAGCGCCGCCGCACGCCTGCGTGTACAATGCGCCCCGTTGCAGGTGCTGCGGAAGGATTCTCCGACCGCGGTCAAACGGGAAAGCGGTGCGTCGCCAAACGACCAGTCCGCTGCTGCCCCCGCAACGGTAAGCGAGTGCGGGCGCGCCATCATGCCACTGGACCCTGGTCCGGGAAGGCGGCGCGTCAAGACTTGCGAGCCCGGATACCGGCCTGTGACAAGCAGCGGAAGTGCCGCGGGGCGTGGCGCCGGTTCCCGGCCTGTCGCCATCCTCCCGTCGCTTCCTTTTCGGTCATTCCGGCTTGCGGGGACGCCTGCCGGAAACGGGAGAAGCAACATGAATCCACGCCTGCCGCCACTCGCCGCGGCCCTGCTCGTCACCTGTACTGCACCGCTGCGCGCCGACGAGGCGCGCGACCCCGATGTGGTGGTCGTCACCGCCACCCGCTTTGCCGAACCCGAGTCGCGCCTGCCGGCCAATATCAGCGTCATCACGCGCGACGACATCCGCAACAGCCCGGCGCGTGACCTGCCAGGTATCCTGAAGTCGAGCGCCGGTGTCGTCGTGCGTGCGCTGTCGGGCAGCCTCGGCATCGACGCGACGATCGACATCCGCGGCTTCGGCGAGAGCGCCGGCAGCAACACGCTGATCCTGCTCGACGGTCAGCGACTCAACCCGATCGACCTCGGCAGCGTCAACTGGTCGGCGATTCCGCTCGACAGCGTCGAGCGAATCGAGATCCTGCGCGGCGCCGGCAGCGTCCAGTATGGCGACAAGGCGACCGGCGGCGTCGTCAACATCATCACCGACAAGTCCGGCCGCCCGCGCTTCGGCGCGACCCTCGGTGTCGGCAGCTATGGCACGCAGACCGCCGACCTCAACGCGGCCGCCGGCAACGCCACGGGCTACATCAACGCCTTCGCGCACTACGCCGACACCAACGGCTGGCGCGCCAACAACCAGGCCGACCAGCTCGCGTTGAGCGGGCGCGGCGGCATCTACCTCGCCCGCGGCGACGGCGAGGCCTTCCTCGACTACTCGGTCTACCAGGACAGTTCGGGTCTGCCGGGCTTCCTGCTTTCGGCCGACTATCCGTCGCGACCACAGAAGTCGAACTTCCCGGACGACACCCAGCGCAGCAACGGTTACCGGCTGCGACCGGGGATCACGCTGCCACTCGGCGACCGGCTGCGCCTCGATGCCGAGGTCTCGGTCGAACGTCAGGACAGCCACTTCCGCTACGCTTCGTTCGCCAGCGAAGCCGACCGGACGCGCGACAGTTGGTCCTTCACGCCGCGTGTGCGCTGGCAGCACGGGCTCGGCGAGATGGCCAGCGAGACGGTGTTCGGCTTCGATCACTACTCCGGCAAGGTCGACGCGAGCTATTCGTCAGCGCCGCAACAGAAGGCCCGCCAGGACAGCAACGGCGTCTATTTCCAAAACGTCACCACCTTCGGCGACGGCTGGAGCGGCCTGCTCGGAGCGCGCTACCAGAGCATGGATCAGTCGGCCGAGCAGGCGGCCTACCCGGCCTGGTTCCAGCCCGCCGTCGACGGCAGTGCGCGCAACTCCGCCACCGCCTGGGACATCGGCGTCAATCGTTCCGGCAGCGGCTGGCGCGCCTACGCCAAGACCGGCAGCACCTTCCGTTTCCCAGCCACCGATGAACTCTTCGGCTACGACCCGATCAACGGCGTCCCGGTCTTCGCCGGCAACCTCAAGCCGCAGACCGGCACCGTCCAGGAGATCGGTGGCAACGCCAGCTTCGGTCCGTTGCGTGCGCGTGCCGCCCTCTACCACATGAACCTCGACGACGAGATCGCCTTCGACGGCACGCTGTTCGCCAACGTGAACCTCGCGCCGACGCGCCGCCAGGGTCTCGAACTCGAGACGAACTGGCAGATCGCCCCGTCGCTGGCGGCGCTGGTGAGCTACAGCTATACGCGCTCGACCTTCGACAGTGGCGTCTACAGCGGCAACCAGTTGCCGCTGGTGCCACGCAACTCGGCGGCAGCAAAGATCGCCTGGGATGGCGGCAGCGTTGGCCGCTACGCGCTGGTCGCTACCTACGTCGGCGATCGCTACTTCAGCGGCGACTTCGCCAACGCGCTCGACAAGCTGGACGGCTACACGACGGTAGACCTGACGGCCGCCTGGGACTTCAAGCCGTGGTCGATCACGGCGCGGCTGCTCAACGCCTTCGACGAGGTCTACGCGCCGTTTGCCGGCTACTCGGCCTTCCAGGGTTACTACTACTACCCGGCCGACGGGCGAACCTTCCTGATGAGCGCGAGCTACACCTTCCGCTGATGCCGACCCGCCGCCGCGCCATCCTGATCCTCCTGCTGCTGGTGCTGCTGGCGCTGGCGAGCCTGTGGACGGCGCTGGCCGCGGGCAGCATCCGCTTCACCGCGGCAGAGGTTCTCGCCGCCCTCAGCGGCAGCGACCCGCCCGGCGCCGACGTCATCCTGCAGCTGCGCCTGCCGCGCGCCCTCGCGGGCTTCGCCTGCGGCGGACTGCTGGCGCTCGCTGGCACCCTGATGCAGGTGCTGCTGCGCAACCCGCTCGCCGATCCCTACATTCTCGGCATCTCGAGCGGCGCCGGCACCGGCGCGCTGTTCGCCATGCTCCTCGGCCTGCCGGCGCTCGCCATCGACGGACTCGCCTTTGCCGGCGCCCTCGGCGCCATGCTCCTCGTCTTTGGACTGGCGCACGGCGACGGCAGCTGGACGCAGACCCGCCTGCTGCTGACCGGCGTCATCGTCGCTGCCGGCGGCGGCGCGCTGGTCACGCTGATGCTGGCGATCGCCCCGGAGGATCGCCTGCGCGGCATGCTCTTCTGGCTGATGGGCGATCTCGCCCAGACCGTCAGCCCGTGGCCGCCGTTGGCGACACTGGCCGCGACCCTGATCCTGACGATGCCCTTTGCGCGCCAGCTCAATCTGCTGGCGCGCGGATTGCTGCAGGCGCAGGCGCTCGGCGTCGAGGTCGACCGCCTGCGCCATACCGTCTACCTGCTGGCGGCCCTGGCAACCGCCGCTGCGGTGACCAGCGCCGGCGCGATCGGCTTCGTCGGCCTCGTCGTGCCGCACCTGCTGCGACTCGCCAGCGGCAACGACCACCGGCTGCTGCTGCCCGCCGCGGCACTCGCCGGCGGTTCGCTGCTGCTGCTGGCCGACACGCTGGCGCGGACGCTGCTCGCCCCGCAGCAACTGCCGGTCGGCGTGCTGACCGCACTCATCGGCGTGCCGGTCTTCCTCTTCCTCCTGTCGCGGCAGCCGAAATGAGCGAGCCACTGCTCGAGACCCGCGACCTGCTGGTCGACATCGGCAACACGACCGTTGTCAGCGGGCTCCAGCTGCGCGTTGCCAATGGCGAGCGGCTCGCCATCCTCGGCCGCAACGGCAGCGGCAAATCGACCCTCCTGGCGACGCTGGCCGGCCTGCGCCGGGCCAGCGGCGGCACCATTCTGCTCGCCGGCGAGGACCTTGCACGCATGCCGGCACGCCGGGCAGCGCTGCAGCGGGCATGGCTGGGCCAGTCGCAGAACGATCCCTTCGCTTCGACGGTGCTGGAAACGGTCCTCACCGGCCGTCATCCGCACCTGCGGCGCTGGGACTGGGAGAGCCGGCGCGATGCCGACCTGGCGCGCAGCGCCCTGCGGGCGGTCGGGCTGAGCAGCCTCGAACAGCGCCAGATCGGCACCCTTTCCGGCGGCGAACGCCAGCGACTGGCGATCGCCACGGTGCTGACGCAGGCACCGGCGCTCTACCTCCTCGACGAACCGCTGTCGCACCTCGATCTCAACCACCAGATGGCGGTCCTCGAACTCTTCGCCGGCGCCACGCGCGAGCGCGCCGCGGCTGTCCTCATGGTCCTGCACGATCCCGCGCTGGCCCACCGCTTCTGCGACCGCGCCCTGCTCCTGTTCGGCGACGGGTACAGCGAAATCGGCCCGGTCGACGGCGTCCTGACGGGGGCGATCCTGTCCGAACTCTACGGCCACGCGCTGCGCCAGATCGACGACGATGGCCGGCGCTTCTTCGTTCCGCAATGAGCAGCAGGGCATGCGCTTCCTGATCGGCTGCCTCGTCTGCATTGCGGCCGCGGCGCTGCTGCCGCACGCCCGCGGCGAGATCGTCGTGCGCGACGACGTCGGCGCGACGGTCCGGCTCAGGGCGCCGGCAACACGCATCGTCGCCCTCGCACCGCACATCGTCGAGACCCTGTACGCAGCCGGTGCCGGCGGCCATCTGGTCGGCGCCGTAGACTACAGTGACCACCCGCCAGCAGCCCGGCGGCTGGCCCGCGTCGGCGGCTATTCGCGGGTCGACCTGGAAGCGGTCGTCGCTCTCCGGCCGGATCTCGTCATCGCCTGGGAAAGCGGCAACGACATGGGTCAGGTCGACAAGCTGCGGGCGCTCGGTCTGGCGGTCTACGTGTCACAACCGAACGCGCTGCCGGAAATCGCCGATCAGATCGAACGACTGGGCGAGCTGGCCGGCACGCAGGCAACTGCCCGCGCCGCTGCGGCGGCCTTCCGCCAGCGTCTGGCGGCGCTGCGGACGACACACGCCGGCAAGCCCGTCGTGCGGGTCTTCTACCAGATCTGGAAGGCGCCGCTGACCACCGTCGGCGGTCCGCAGATCATCAGCGACGCCATCCGGCTATGTGGCGGCGACAACGTCTTCGGCCACCTGCGCCGGATGTCGCCGACGGTCAGCGTCGAAGCGGTTCTGGCGGCCAACCCCGAGGCCATCGTCGCCACCGGCATGGGCGACGCGCGCCCCGACTGGCTGCACGACTGGGACCGGTGGACCGGCATGACGGCGGTACGGCGCGGCAACCTCTTCCACATCAACCCGGATCTGATGCAGCGGCACACACCGCGCATCCTCGACGGCACCGAGAAGCTCTGTGCCGCGCTCGATGTCGCCCGCAGCAGGCGGCCGCAGCCCTGAATCAGAAGCGATCGCCTTGCCGCATGGCCTCGACAACCGCTTCGCCCATCGGCAGATTGGCGCGCAGTACCTGCGCCTGCTTCACGAATGCCGCTTTGTCGAACGTCTCCATAGCCAGCGGTCGCCGGCGCAGATCGCCCGTCGCCGTGACTACGTTTTCCAGAGCGTCGCCGGCCTTGACCCGCGCCTGGCGGGCGCACTCGCCAGGAATGCGTACCGCCCGGCTGTTGCCCCATTTTGCCAGACTGACGGATCAGCCCGGCTGGCTGGCGTTGCGCAGCGATATCTGCTGGTTCATCGTCCAGAAGTCATACAGGACGCCGACCAGGAAAAGCCCGCCGGTGAGCAGGTAGAGGATGCCGGTCAGCCATTTGCCCTGATACATCCGGTGCACGCCGAAGATGCCGAGGAAGGTGAGCAGCAGCCAGGCGACGCTGTAGTCGATGGCGCCGGAATGGAAGCGCAGGTCCGCGTCGCGGTCCATCCCCGGGATCAGGAACAGGTCGATCAGCCAGCCGATGCCCAGCAGTCCGAGCGTGAAGAACCAGATCGTCCCGGTCACCGGCTTGCCGTAATAGAAACGGTGGGCGCCGAGAAAGCCGAAGATCCAGAGCAGGTAGCCGATGAGTTTGCTGTGATTGTCGCTTTGTTGCATGCGAATCGCTCCTTGTCGTCAAGTGCCTGCATTGTGAATCGTTCCCGGCCCGGCCGGGGGGTTTTCGCTCGGGGCAGCCCTGAGTTCGCGCAGCGTCGGGATCCGGGCATCATCCAGTGCCACACACGGCGCCTCCTCGACGGTACCGGGAAGCTCTGCGCTGCACTCGATTTCGCCCGTGGCAGGCGGCCGCAGCCCTGCAGCCGCGGCGCGGGAGCGTGGTGTGCATTCCACGGCAATCGCCCGCAGCGCCGCGCCGGCTGCCGCAACGAGGGTGCAGGCGGGCAAAGGCCGCTGCGTCCGACCATGCGATGACGCATGAAAAAGCCCCGCCGCGGCGGGGCTCGATGGAGCGGCAGAGGTCCGCCTACTGCTTGCGGCGCGAAGCCACCATGCCGAGAAGGCCGAGACCGAGGACCGCCAGCGTGCCCGGCTCGGGAACGTCGAATTCCTGCCTGAGCTTGGCCTCGAGGGCACCCTGGAAGGCGACGAAATCCGCGGCGTTGCCGAAATTGGTCCCGGAGCTGCCAACCCAGCTGCAGTTGGCAGCGCCACCGATACCGAGGCAGTTGACCGAGTCGATGGGGGGTGTGACGGCGTTGGCGACGATCGCGGGGTCGCTGCCCAGGTTGTTCCCGCCGTCGGTGGTGACGTCGATCAACAGCTTGATGTCGGCCCCGAGGCCCGTCTCATAGGTGGTCAGTGCGTTTGCTGAGAGGGTGATCGCATCGCCGATCGCCGTCGCGCCGGTGTTGATGCCGCCGCGACCGGGATCGAGGGCGCTGAGGGCGCTCGTCAGATTCCCGAGAATCGTCGCATCGGTGATCTCCTGCGTCGCGAAGAACTGCGAGAAGTTGGCGCCGAAGATGCCGCCGCCAATCGCCACTTTGCCGAAGAGCGCCGGGGTCGCGGTGAAGACGTTGTTGAGGGCCGTGACGTACGAGGTGATCTGCTGGGTGAACTGGGCGCCTGAGATGCTCCCGGAGCCGTCCATGGTCAGGTAAAGGGCGGTGGTCGGGGCCGCCTGCGCGCCGCTGACGCCGACGGCGAGCAGGGCCGTGGCCAGGATGGACTTGACTGCATGTTTGATGGGTTTCATGTTCTTTCTCCGCAATGGCGAATGGTCGGTCTGGATTGAAGTGGGCTGGGAAAGACTCCTTTGCCTGCGAGCACCAAAGCAGGATCCGTGCCATAAAACGTATATATTGGATCTAAAAAACTTATGATACGGCAGCAAGTGTGCCGTAGCGCATCAATGTAAGTTATGTCGACAGCCAGTGGCTGCAGCGGGAACCATGCAGTGCGATCTGAGCGACGCTGCGAGGCCGATCGGCTGCTGCCGCCCGGCCCATGAGAAGCGCATGCGCCAGCCCGTCCGGTGCGCCAGCCGCAAAGGGATCGTCGCATCGGCCAATGATCGCTGCCGTTCGCCTGGCGCGTCAGCGCCATGAACAGCTTCGGCAGCCGCTCGATGCGGTCGATCACCGAGTAGCGGTGGCCGAAATCGCGCACCTCGCCGTCGGCGTAGCCGTGTTCGCCATCGAGCAGCGCGCGCGACAGCTCGGCCGGGCGATTGCGCAGGCGCGGGTCGCAGGCGCGGGCGCGGGCGACGGTCCGAGAATGCCGGGTCGGTGAGCGAATCGCCTGTCCTTGGTGCACGATGGTCCCCGTCAGCCACGCATCGCGACATGATCCAACCGGTTCCATTCCAGAAGCCGGTGGCGCCAGTGTCCGGCAATCTGCTGGGCGAAATCCGCCCGCACGAGTTTGGCTCTCGACTGCAGCCAGATGTCGTCCTCGTGCCGGATGACGACACCCTCGAGCGGTCCGTCGCGAAAGGCACTCCGGCGATCGATCACCAACTGCCGCAACTCCTGCAAGCCGTGCTGGCCCCGCATCAATGTCGGAACGGTGACCAAGCCCAGGCTCCCGGCCCACTGGTCACGCCGCTCGGTGCTCCTTCACGGCACTTGCAGGAAACGTCCTGATGGCTGCCGTTGGCCACCAGCAGCACGTTCGTGTCGATGACCACCGGCGTCATACCGTTTCTCCGGCCGCCTGGCGCCTGATCGCTTCAAGAGTGCGCGCCGCGATGTCGCCCATTTCGTCGCCAAAGAAGTTCACTGGCCAGTTTTCGATCTCACCAAAGAGATTGAGGCGCAATGCCTCCAGTTCCGCGTTCGCACCCTCACGCCTGACGAAATACACCGCCACGTCGCTCGCCGCGATCCTGCGCTGCGCCACCCCGAGCTGCAGACGCGTGAGGAAATGCTCGGAGTGCGTCTCGATGATCAACTGGGTACCGCGGGCGCTGCCGCTCTCGTTGGACTGCACCGCGCTGATGAAGGCGTCCGCCAGGTTGGCCTGGGCCGAAGGATGCAGATGGATTTCCGGTTGCTCCATCCAGACCACCGAATTGGGCGGTGAGTAGAAAGCCTGGACCAGCGCGGGCAGCACCTGCGAGACGCCCACCCCGACGTCGGTCAGCTTGACCACTGGCGACTTGGCATGGGTCCGTACCAGAACCTCGTATTCCTTTCGCCCCTCGGCCACCGGGTGGACCTCGAAACTGTCGATGACCCCCAGGTCGCGCAACCAGCCAGCGATGAACACGTCAAACGGCTGCAGCTTCTGCTTCGGGCCGCGGTTCAGTTTGCGCCCCTGCCCGGTCGCCGCCAGCAGCGCGGCGATCGTATGCTCACCAAGCGCTCCGACATGCGGCGGGGTCTCGCCCGACCACTGGTAGACACGCCGGGCTGGCTGCCGCAGCGGTCCGAGGTAGTACATCCGCTCCAGCATTTCTTCGGCCTGCAGTGCAAAGTCGGCCAGGAAGTCAGCGTTCTGATAGCGAAGGAGCGTGCGATCGGCAAAGCGGTAAAACTTCTCCGGCGGCTCCAGCGGCCACTTGCGGCCCATCGCCATCACCAGCTTCAACGGTTCGCAGTCGAGCGACGTCCTGTCTCCGCGCCGATGCGTCACCGCCAGTGACTCGGCGTCGCCCTGCAACAGCCGATAGGTAAACGACTCGGTTTCGGGCTGGCCGTTCTTGTCCGCGCGCAGCGTCGACGACAACTCGAGTTCGCTGCCCTTGAACACTTCCGACGAATTCAGCGGGTTCCTGACGGTCAATGTCTGCGGCAGCCGCCAGCGGAGGGAAAACATGATCTGCTGGCCCAGATCGTGCCCATGGACGCAATCGGCGAAGGTGCCCAGGTCGATCAGGGAATTCTCGTCCCCCATGTGCAACGCGCGCTTGCGGTCCGCCAGTTGTACCGTCTGTTTCAGGGCCAGCAGAAGGTGGCCGAGGCTGGACTTGCCGGAACTGTTGGTGCCGAAGATCACGGTCAAGGGCGCGAGCGGAACCATCCTGGTGTCCTTCCACGCCTTCAAGTTCTGCATCTGCATCCGGGTCAGCATGAGGGCTCCTTTCGTTCAGCGGGCATTATTCAGCGCATCCCCCACCGCCCGCACCGGGCGGCGGGTTCGATATTCGCCGAGTTCGCGGGCTTCATTCCTGTCGAGGACGCACAAGGGCTTCGGTGCTTGTCGGCCACAAGAACGATGGCTGCGATCAGAAGCTTCGTTCATCGACGGAAGAGCTGCCGACGATGCCAGACCAGGTAGCCGATGTGTAGCGCGGCCAGCTCCGCAAGCCACCAGCCCGGCTGCACCCCAAGTCGTGCCTGTTGGTCACCGGACAGTTCAGGGCTCACCAGCGCCCCGCCATCCTCGTCGAAACTGATCCAGCCGCCATCGAACAGCGCATCCAGGTGCGGCGCCAGCAGCAGGCCATTGAACACGTCGAGGCGCTCGGCGTCGCTTTCGCACTCTGCCCAGGGCTTGATGTGCGAGGCGCGCGGCAGCGGTAGAACGTCGAGCCCGGTTACGGCGCAGCGCCCGTGCCAGTAGTCGATCAGCGACTCGCGGAACATGGCCTGCCCGACACGCTGGATGACCAGACGCTCGGCTTCGGTCGTCGCCGGCAACCGCTGTGCCTCACCCGCAAACTGCCTCTCCCCTTCACCCGACAGCAGGCACGCGACCCGCCCGGCGCGCTGGATCATGGCATGCAAGGCCTCGTAGCCCCTGACCTGATCGACGACCGCAGGCCACGGCCCGGTGTCGAAGCGCGCGACGGTGGCGCAGTCGTGCGCCACCTTGTGGCCCCAGACGGCAACGGCGAAGCCGACGCGGTACCTCTCGCCCGCTCCTGCCAAGACGCCCAGCGCCTGCGGGCATACCGACGAGCGGAAGCTCATCCAGGGCCCCTCGCGCGAGGGTGTCAGGTCGAAACCGGCGTCCTGTGCGGCCTTCTCGACGCGGGTCTGATCGAGCACGCCGCCGGCCCCAGCTCGATCGCGACTCATGCACACACCGCCTCGGCCAGCTTGACGCCGGCTTTTTTCAACAAGTCGGCCAGCTGCTGACCCACGGTGGACAAATCCTGCAACGACAGCTCACCAATCGTCACGGTCGACTGCTTTCCTCTCTCGAAAACCAGTCGCTTGCGCAGGCTCAGGTGCGCACCGCCTGCCGCATGCCAGGGATAAATCAGCAACACCACAGCGCATTCGTAACCCTCGGCATAGGCCAGCATCTGGTACAGGTCGCCCTGCGCGATGCCGAGCTTGCGCTCCTCGGGCGACAGGCGTTTCCATTTGGTGTCGACCACGCACAGCGACAAGCCGCCCTGGCGCACCACGATATCCGGCCGGAGCCGGAACAGCGGCTGGCTCGACTTCAGGTCGCGCACCAGGTGATGGCTGGAATCCTGAATCGACACCTCGCACGCCGATTTGCGCAACTCGCGCCGCAGGGTGCGCGCAACGAAGCGCTCGAACAGATCGTTCATGTCGAAGAGCAGCGCGAACGAGTTCTGATCTCCAGCGTAGAGACCGGTCGTCGTTCCCTGCAGAAACAGCCTGGCCATGCCGAGGCACAGGCCGAAGCGCTCGCCGATGCGGTCGAGCGTCACTCGCACAAGCCAGTCTGGCGTCGGCACGATATCCGAAACGCCCTCGAAGGCCGGCAACAGCTCGCGCAGCGCCTGCTGCGTCGTGTTGTTCGACGCCAGGCGCAGCATGCGCACGATGGCCACCCGCAACAACTGGTTCAGCGCATGATCCTCGTCGAACTCGTCGAAGGCACAGGCAGTGCGCTCCCGGTGCACCAGGTTCCGCCGGAGTTGCTCATCGATCTGAAGCCGGCCACGCACCGTCGGCAGATCGTCGCTCTCCTCGCGGTAGCGGCGGATCAGCCCGCGCCGCAACTGGTCGGCCAGCGCCCGGCAGAAAAGCCGCATCAGCAGGTCGAGCCAGCCGCCGTTGTTCTTCTCCAGGGCCGCCTTTCCGGGCGTGGCACCTTCCAGGTCGTATGCGACGAGCAGCATCCGCAACAGGTTGTGTCGCACCGCCGGGAGGTCGCTCACACCCGCCACCTGCTCGATCTTGGGCAGGAACTCCACCGTGCGGTTTGCCAGCCGCACCGCACCCACGAACTGCACTGGCCGCACCCGCGTGCGCGACAGATGCTCGATGACCGGAATGCGCAAACGTGCCGCCAGGCCATCGAGCTGGTTGATATCGGCCACCGAGAACGCCCGCTCGGTCGCTGACGACAACACACCCACCACCGGGATGCGCTCGTACTCCCGGAAGCTGATGAGGCTCATGCGTAGATGGCTTTCACCATGTCCGGCGTCAGCTTCTCAGCCACCTCAAACATCGCCCGGCTGTCGACGATCTCTGCATCAGTTCCGAAAAGCTGTGAAGCATCAACTGAAAGCTCCCTAACGATCTGCTGCTCTTGCTTTTTCTGGCCATCCCGGAAAACCAGCCGGATCTTCGACCAATCCTCGAAGAAATACTCCTGCAGCAGCGGAATTACCTTGCGTAGCAGACTATGCTGCAGATCGTCAAAGGTCTTGATGTGGATGAAGTAGGCGTGCCCGAGGGTATGGTCGCGGTCGAAGAGATAGGCGATGCGCCGGTTCAGCGTCTCCAGCAATTTACGCAGATCAACGCCGTCGACCGCAACAACCGGCAGAGCGGTGACATCCGGCATCAGCTCGTCGAACGTGAAGCGGCGGCGCAGGGCCGTATCGAGCAGCGCAATCGAGCGGTCGGCGGTGTTCATCGTCCCGAGCACGTACAGGTTGGGAGGCAGGCCGAAGGCCGACTCCTCTTCGGGATCGACGTACGGCAGACTGCAGGTCAGCTCGTTGACCGCCCCCAGCCGCTTGTCGTCCTCGATCAGCGTGATCAGTTCGCCGAAAATCTTGGCGATGTTGCCCCGGTTGATCTCGTCGATGACCAGCACGAAGTTCCTGAGCACTTCCTGTGTCGTCTGCTCGGGTGCACCGAGCTTGTCGTCGGCCTTTTCGAGGTACTTGATCACCGCATAGAAGAAGGATTTGTTATAGGAGCAATCGGTCATGTCGCCCGGTTTGGTGTACGACTTGCGTTTCTGCCAGAGTACCGCGAGGCCTTTTTTTGGAATGTTGTACGGTAGGCTGGAACCGGTCTCACTCAGGATGATTCCCTTCGCCTGTGTTCCGATCCGCGCCTGAGTTTTGGTTCCGCCATAGAGTGGGATTTGAACAAATTGGCTGGGGGAGTTTGAAATATCGTCGACCAACTGGCCGTAGGCCCGCTCGAAGCGTTGCATGTCGGTCAGCGCGGTTCCCGGCTGCAACCGCGACGCGCGCCAATTCTCCTCGGCGGCTTCGGCGATGCGCTTGACCGGCCCCGGCTCGACGCCATAGACGACCTGGTCGCGTTCCATTCTGGGCCGGATACCCACCACGAAATCCTGATAGGTGTAGGACGGATGGAAGGTCACGAACTCGATCTGACCACTCGTGCGGTACTGGTCGAACTTCTCCTTTGCCGCCGCATACGCTTCCGGTGTCGCCATCAGCGTGTGCACCGGTTGCCCGTCGATGATCGCCACCGCGTCGGCCACGGCGCGGTAGGTCTTTCCGGTTCCCGGCGGTCCGTAGAGGATTCTGTTGAGGGGCCCTGCCCCCGCGTTGCCGATTGCGGTCAACATCGCATCTGGCACCATTTCCACCGCTTTTGTCTCCATGACGTCCTCCAGCCTCACGCCGAAATAGGGTTGCAGCAGCGTCTTCTCGAATACCGAAAGCTGCTCCTTGGGGACCTGCGAAAAGGTCGAATTGCCGGCCGGCGTCCATTTTTGCTTGCTCTTCGAGTACGGCGTGCTGCTCTGGCTCTGTTTCAGCACCACATAGGGCCGTTCCAGCCAGTCCGCACCTTTTTCCGACGCCTTCGCCGGCCCACAGAAGCGCCCGAGCAGGCGCACCTCGTTGCCATGACACAGATAGAACAACGCATCGTTGGCCACCTCGACGAAGTTCCCGGCCTGATTGTTGCCGGTTTCCTGGTGGATGATCGCGCGCCGCTCCTTGGCGAGCGCCTCGCGTTCGTTGGCCGAAAAACTGCCGTCGTTGCCGTGCGACAGCTTCCAGACATCGACGGCTTTCGCCACCCAGACGGCCCAGGCCCGAGAGCCGAATTCGAGTATTCCCTCGCTTTTCGCCCTCTCCTGCAGCGCTGCCGTCTGCAGGTCGATCATCCGCAGCTTCGGGTCCGACAGGCCCACAAACGCCAGCAATGCGGATTTTGTAAAGACATCGACGACGCCGGGCTGCTCGCGACCCTGGTAATGGAAAGCGATCTTCCATTTCGTCGCCAGTCCGAGGTCGGCGTCCTCGATGGTCTGCAGGTCCCCCCTCGCTGCCGCTTCGGCCACACCGGCGACGAGGTCGCGAACCTTGGCAAACGCCTCGGTCTCGTTCGCGCCGTATTTCGAGTACCAGGCGTAATGGTCGGAATAGCTGGCTCCCCCGCCGTCGGGCTTGTCGCTCTGGTCCTTGCGCGAGTAGATGCCGAACTTGAAGGCCGAGCCGCCCCAGATGCTGCCCATCTTGTCGAGCTTGCTCTCCAGCCAATAGCACAAGGTATCCTGGCTACCGGCCTGGCTATAGTCCGCGAGCGTCATCGTGCGCAGCCTGGTGATCGGCCATTGTTGGAGAAACTCATCCCACAGCGCGTAGTCGGCCTGGTATTCGGTGGCAGTCTTGTTGGTTCCCAATGGTCTTTTCCTGTCAGCGGCGGTTCACGTGGTCGTGGCGGTCAGCGCATCCCAGGCTTCCAGCACCAGGCGGCGGGTGCGGTACTCGCCGAACTGGCGGGTTTCGTTGTTCTTCAACACGCGGAAGGTTTCGGAGGGGTAGTCGGCGCCCATGACGTCGGCGGGGTCGAGGATGTAGCGCAGTTCGTCGCGGGTCAGGCCGTAGAGGCGGGCGTAACAAGCGTCGAGCTCGGCACGCAGGCGGGCGCGGCGGTCCGCGCATTGGCCATCACTCCAGGCGAAGGGCGGGCCGGCGTGGCCGAGGTCGGCGGCCCAGGGCTGGAGGTCGTGGGCGGTGTAGGTCAGTTCGAGGACGCGCGGTATGATGAAGGCGAGATCGGCTTCGCTGTAGCGGTCGGGCGGCAGGATGGGGAACTGCTTGAGGTAGAAATAGGTGAGCGAGGTTCCGCCGACCTTTTGCCGCGCCACGAAATCCAGCGTCAATGAATTGAGGTTGGCATAGAGAAGAGCCACGTGTTGAACAGACGGTGCGGCGTTACAGAAAATGAGCGGCATCTTGTGGCCCACCCCCACCCGCGGCACCACCGACGCAATCACCGTCCGCTCGTCGGTCGCGCGGCAGATATCCCGCCAGCCGCGCGACCAACCCCTGGCGGCGAGACGGGATTCGACTGCGGTGGCATCGACCCAGTAACGCGGCGTCACGCGGAAATTCGGGTCATTCTTGGCGTCGACCGCAACATCGCCGCAGGCACCATTGCTACCGTATGTAGCCCAGCGGTGGTCGAACTGGTGAATCATCTTGGCTTCGTAGAGCGGCTGCCGGCCGGGCGCCGGGGTATCGCGGAACAGGCCGCTGTCGTTGGCCATGTCCAATTGCCGCATGAACGAGATGCCCCAAGGGTTGCGCTCGGGCGGTCCGTCGGCAACCAGCACCCGCGCGGCGAGGTAAAGCTTCTTGGTCAGCTCGGCATCACGTTCGCTGCGGAAAACCGGACAGGTCAGCGTGTTAGGGTTGATCAGACGGAACTCGTCCGGCGTCAGCGTGAAGCGGCGGCGAGTATCTAATAGGTCACCCACCCCCTTTGCGTGGAACGCTAACTCAGCAACGGGAGCTACACCTATTGTCAGAAGGCAAAATTCATCCCGACTGTCGGTGCCGGGAAAAATTCTACGGATCTCCCAAAAGCCTTTCATTCCAGCTAGACGACCAGACTGTGCAACATCCGCAAAGTAGGCCTTGGTGCTGTCGTCGGTGGCGATGCCGGTCCGCACGATGAAGCCGGCCCGCCCTTCGCCGCTGACCAGTTGGGCAAAGGTCTCGGCGAACAGCGCGTAGGTGTTCACGTCGCCGAAACCGGTCAACGAGTAGCGTCCGGAATCGTGAGCGAACAGGCTGGCCGCCTCGGCAATGCGGCGGGCGACGAGAAAGTCCGCCTGCAGGGCCTGCTCGGCCACATTCGGCGGCATCATCCCCTGCGCCGCCTCGACTTCGGGGTAAAGCGCATGCAGCAACATGCCTTCGCGCAGCAGTTCGATGCGCCGGCCGCGCTCGGCCTTGTGCAGCGCTTCGGCGATCAGCGGGCTGCGGCTGGCGAAGAATTCTTCCTCCTGCAACTTGATCCGTTCCCACGGCGGGTTGCCGAGCAACACATCGAAGCCACCCTTTGCCCGCACCTGCGGGAAGGCCTGCCACCAGTGAAAGGCCTGCGCCGTTTGCGTGGCACGCGCGGTCGCTGCCGCGACGGCGGGGCGCGGGACGCGACCGTTGAGCACCAGCCAGAGATCCTGGGTGGTCGGCACGCTCGCCAACGTCTGCGGCGTCTTGGGCAGAACGAAAGCGGCAACAAACAGGTCGGCAGCCAGCCGGGCGCGCGACGCGGCGCTCTTCGCTTCGGCCTCGACAAACGCTGCGCGCTTGGCTTCGAGCGCGGCCAGCGTGTCGTCGGGCAGGGCGTCGAGCGCGGCGGCCTCGGGCGCGGCGTCGAAGCCAAGGGCGAGGTTGAAGGCGGCGCGCGTTTTCGCCTTCTCGATCGCCTTCAGGGCGTCGCGATTGGCCTTCCTGAGCGCGGTGACGACGGCCTTGTCGTCGCCGGAGAGCGCGTTGAAGGCCTTGTCGGGGATGCCGGCTTCGAGAATCACCGGGTCGAGGATGCCGAGCAGCGCGTCGCCGCAGCGCAGGTGGTGGTCGAGGAAGGTCAACGGCCGGTCGGGAGTGTAGGCTTCGAGCCAGAGCGCGGTGCGCGCGAGTTCGACGGCGAGCGGGTTCTTGTCCACACCGTAGATGCAGTGGGCGACGACGTCGCGCAGCGCGTGGCGGTAGTCGGCCGGCAGCGGGTTGCCGTCGGTGGCCGACAGGCGGGCGACCTCCTCGGCGAGGCGGCGGGCGGCGGCGAGCAGGAAGTGGCCGGAGCCGCAGGCGGGATCGCAGACGCTGAGGTCGAGCAGCGCCTGCAGCGGCTGCTGCGGGTTCGCGGCCAGCGTTTGCGCGATCACCGGGTCGAGCGCGCTGCGGATCAGTTCCTGCACCAGGCTGTCGGGCGTGTAATACGAGCCGCTGAGCTTGCGCGCGTTGCCTTTGGTGCTGCCCCCGGCGTGCGCCTCCGCGTCGCCGATGAAGCCGAAGCGGCGGATGCTGGCGGTCAGGGTCAGATCGGGCACCAGTTCGAGCAGGCTTTCGTAGACGCTGCCGAGTTCCTCCGAATCCATGTCGCGGTAATTGACGCGCGAGAGTGCGGCACCGTCGCGGAAGAAGCAGAGGCCCAAGAGCGCGCTGAGCAGCGACTGGTTGTCGAGCTGGGCGGTGTCGAGGTCCGGGCATTGCGCGGCGTCGAAGAGGCCACCGAGCGCCGGCAGACCGAGCGCCGGCTGACCGCCGGCGAGGCCGGCGAAGGTGATCGAGAGCGCCTGCCAGAGATCGGCATGGCGGTCGTAGCTGCGCCGCCGCGCGGCCAGGCGGCGCAGGCGGGCAAGGCTGTAACCGGCCTGGTAGCGGGCGCGGGCCTCGGCGCCGGCGTCGGGCGCGCAGACGAGTTCGCGGTCTTCGATGGTGGCGAGAGAGATCAGGCGATAGACGAGGCGCAGGAGCTGCTCGAAGTAGATCGGTGTGCTCAGTTCGCCGCTCTCGATGCGGCGGCGCAACTCGCCGTTGGCCGGATGCGCGAGAAAGCCGCTGCCGAGCACGCGCAGGGCATTGGCGACGCCTTCGCGCAGGCGGTCGCGGACGCGGATGCCGTCTTCCTGCGCGGTGTTGCGCCAGTGTTCGAGCGGACAGTCGGCGGGGTCGCCCTCACCCCCGCCCCCTCTCCCGGCGGCAGAGGGGAGAAAGCGGCTGGCGTGGGCGAGCAGCCAGAGGGCGGCGACAACGGGGTAGAGGCCTTCGCTGAAGATGGCTTCGAGGTCGGCCTCGATGTAGGCCGGCCGGGTCAGGCTGGCGTTGTCGCGCAGCACGCGCAGTTTCAGCCCGTTGCTGACGACGGCCCACAGCACGGCGTGGCTGGCGTTGAGAACCTCCTGGGCGAGCAGGAAGGGCGAACGGCGGCGTGTGCCGTCGCCGTGCCGGCTGCCGGGCTTGTCGAGGGGCTGGTCGTGCGCGGCGAAGACCAGCGGCACACGCCCTTCGCCGGCGGCGCAACCGATGGGGAAGCTGCGTTCGCCAACGGCGACCTGGCCGACGCGCTTGAGATCGGCAAAGCCGAGCACCTGGCAGCAGAACGGTTCGAGGAAGTCGCGACTGCTGAGCCAGGGGTCGCGGTCGCTGCGTTCGCGGCGGGCGGCGAAATCCTGCCAGAGGTTCTGGGCGATCTTCCAGTAGCGGCCGATCTCGTCGCGCAGCTTTAGGCCGCGCGGGATGTCGTAGTCGGCCTCGGACTGCGCGGCGGCTTCGAGGTGGGCGATGCGGTTGAGGAAGTCGGGCGCGAGCAGTCCGCCTTCGATGACGAGGGCGGTGAAGGCGAGTTCGGTACTGGAGCGGCGTGCCATGCGGGTTCCCGGTTCAGTTGGTTCCTGGCGCGGCAAGCCAGCGCTGGTAGTCATTGAGGTCAACACAGACATAGCCGCGAGTTTGCAAGGCCTGCCGTTCAGCAACCGGAAAATCCGGGGCATAGAGCACACGTTCCGCCTGCCAGCCCTTGAAGCGACGCCCGATCGCCGTCGCGAGGAAATCGTCGACGTGCTGCCCGAAGGTGGTCAGCGCGGCCGGGGTGTGCCTCGCGGCAGCGCGCTTGCAACTGCCGAAGCGGACACGCCGGTCGTCTTCGTTGACGGCGACGATGTCGATCTCGACCAGACGCGCGGCATCTCGGGGACGGTTCCAGTAACCGTGGACCATGTCGGTCAGCGGGAAGTCGCCGGCCCCGCGCCGCGAGGCTTCGGCCATCAGCTTGCGGACCATGCGCTCGAAGGTGGGCCCTTCGTGGTTTTCGAGACGGACCGCGCCGATCTTCAGCGCCTGCGCCAGCGGCTGCACGCGCGCGGCCTGTACCGCGGGTTCGATGGCGGCAAGCCAGGCGGCGAGGAAGTTGTCGCCGATCTGGTAGCGGGCCTGGCGGCTGCCGGCCTGGGCAAAGACCGGGCTGAGGCGCTCGACGAGGCGGTAGCGGTCGACCAGCGTCGCCAGGTAGGTAGCGAAGGATCGGCTGTCGCCGAGGCTCTCGGCGTAGGCAGCCGAGAGCTGCTGCTGGGCGCAGGGCTGCTGACGGGCGAGCAGACGCAGCAACGAGACGCCGGCACCGCGCAGTTCGCGCAGGAACCAGGTACCGGCCTCCTCGACGAGCGGCGCGCGCGCCGACAGGAACAGGGTATCGATGATCCGGTCCGCTGCGCTGTGGTCATCGGCCGCGAAGGTGCCCTGGTAGGCGCAATCGCCGTAGAACTTGGGAACGCCCGAGAAGACCGACCAGAAGGTCAGCCAGTCGCGCGGGCTGTCCAGCCCCTGATCGGCGAAGACCTGGAAAAGTGTGGCGAAATCCCAGTGGTCGAGGTTCAGGCGATCGGTCACGCGGGCATAAAGCGGCGAGCCGCGATCTTCGAGGAGCGCTGTCATTTCGGTGTGGATCGAGCCGAGCACGAATACGCCGCCACGGGCCGATCCGGTGAGCGCAATTTCCAGGATGTCATGAATTCGTTTTGTGTAACTTTTTTTACACTACAAAGTCTAGCGCGAAAATCTCTTATAAAACCGCTGGTTGCGCGAACATTCCGGGACAGCGGCAAGCCCCCGGGGCGTGATCCTGGTCCGTCAAATTAAGCATGGCGATCAATGCTTAACGCTACAACGACCAGAAATCCCAATGAATTCATCATCTTGATGTGTCCGGATTGGCTGTCGCGCTACGCCGGCACGAGCACGAAGACCCCCATCACATCGACCGGCAGGCTGGGCGTGACGCGGTATTCGCCGCTGCCGCGGGCGGCCTCGCGGACGCGGCGGTGGTCTGCGAGCAGCGCCTGGGCACGCTGGCGGGCCAGGTTTTCGAGAGCAGGCTGCCAGGCCGGCAACTGGTCGAGAAAATGCCGCAGGTGATGGTCGCGCAGCGGCGGCGGCATGTTGCGTGCGGGTTCGGCGTCGAGCAGCGCGCGCACGCTGTCGCCGGCAAGCAGTTCGCCACCTTCGGCGCCCGGCAGCGCGACGGTCAGCGTTTCGTCGCACAGCAGCAGGCGCGACTGCCGCCGATGGGTAACGCTGAGCTGGTGGCGCAGCCGCAGCACGAGGACGGCGGTGCGGGCCGGCACGGCTGCGGTGAAGATGGCGCCGGCGCGGGCGATGCGGGCGGTGTCGGCATCGGCCGCGTGATCGTCGAGCGCCTGTTCGAGCAGGTGGTCGGCCAGGCAACTGACCAGCGGATGCGTGCGGTGGATGAACAGCGCGCGGGGGGCCGGCGGCTGGTGGAAGTCGATGCGCAGGGTGCCTTCCAGGGCCTACCCGCCCAAGCGCTCACGCAGGGCGGCGGCGTGCAGGCTGCCGATGTGCAGTTTCCAGTGGGCGGCTTTGGCGTTGGTGACGGCTTCGAGTGGTGCCCCGAGGCGAGTGGCGGCGCGGCGGACGAAGCGCTCGACATCGTCCTCGCCGCCGAGCACGGCGAGCGTCTTCCGCCATTCGGGCAGGACGTCCTCGGGTTTGAGACGACGCTGGGCAAACAGGGTGCGGTTGCGCGACGCGCGCTCGCGCGCCGACTGCCAGGCGGTCTCGATTTCGAGGGCCGGTGCGCCGAAATCGAGCGCGCGCTGCGACGAGGTGGTGGCCAGGCGGCCCTGGCGCAGCAGGACGGCGCCGACCAGTGCCTGCGTGAGCCGGCCTTCGTCGTCGGGCATCGGCACGAGGACGCCGAGTTCCTTGCGGATACTCTCGGCCTTCCTGAGGATGACATGCAGCACGGCGCCGTCGACCGGGTTGTCGCGCCCGTAGAGCATGGTGGTGCGGACTTCGCGCGCCTTCTGGCCGAAACGGTCGACGCGGCCTTCGCGCTGCTCGTGGCGGGTCGGGTTCCACGACAGGTCGTAATGGACGACCTCGGTGAACAGGTTCTGCAGGTTGACGCCCTCCGAAAGGCAGTCGGTGGCGACCAGAATGCGCTTTTCGGCCTCGCCCATCGCGTCGACCGCGGCTTCACGCTCGGAGGCGGCAAACTCGCCGGTGATGGCCTGCACCAGGTGGTTCTTGTGGGCCTTGCGCAGCGCGTCGGCGACGTAGTGCGCGGTGGCGATGTAGCGGCAGAAGACGACCGGCTGGAAGCCGGCAGCGGTCAGTTCCGCGAGATGTTCGAGCAGGCGCTTGAGCTTCGGGTCCTGGGCGGGGCCGGCGAGCGCTTCGGCTTTGGCGATCAGTTCGCTGAGGAGCTGACTGTCCTCGGTACAGGCGGCGGGTTCGATGTCCTGCGTGCTCAGGTCGTCGTCGGCGCCGTCGAGGACGCGCTCGCGCCCCTGTGCCTCGGCTTCCTCGAGGCCTTGCGCCTGCTCTTCCGGGGTATCGAGCGAGCCACCGGCGAGCCGCGTGCGCAGGGCATTGACGGCCGCCGCCGGCGACGAGGAAATGCAGCGCAGCAGGGCCAGCGCCGCCCACCAGCTCATGCGCTGGCGCAGGGCGCCCTGCCCCTCGGCGCGCTCGACCAGCGTCCGGGCATAGGACAGAACCTCCTCGAACAGGACGCCCCAGGCGCCGGTGAGCTGGTAGGTGATCTCGGCGGTGAGGCGCTCGGGGAAGACCTGGCGGTCCTGCCATTCCTCGATGTCCGGCCGGCGGCGCTGCACGAAATGGCGGGCGAGCTGCTCGCGCAGGGGCTGGCGGCTGCCGGCGGCGGCGTCCTTGAGTTCACGGAACGATGGGTGCAGCAGGCCGAGCAGATTGAAGAAGGCTTCCTCGTCGCCCGAGTGCGGGGTAGCGGTGAGGAGGATCAGGTGCCGGTCGGGATTCTCGGCGAGGCCCTTGAGCAGCGTGTAGCGCTGCTGGCGCCCCTGGCCGCTGAAGGTGCAGGTGTGCGCCTCGTCGACGATGACGCACTCCGGGCAGGCGCGCTGGAACTCGTCGCGGCGGCGGTCGGACTTGATGTAGTCGAGGCTGACCACCGTAAAGGGACAGGCCTCGAAAACCGACTGGTTCGCCGGCAGGCCGCGTTCGAGGCGGGCAGCGGTGCTGCTGCGCACGACGACGGCGTGGATGTGGAAGCGCTGTTGCAGTTCGCGCTGCCACTGCTCGCACAGGTGGGGCGGACAGAGGACCGTCAGCCGGGAAATCTCGCCCCGGTCGACCAGCTCGCGGACGATCAGAGCCGCCTCGATGGTCTTGCCAATGCCGACGTCGTCGGCAATCAGCAGGCGCACCACTTCCTGCTTGAGTGCCATCAGCAGCGGCACGAGCTGGTAGGCGCGCGGCTCGACGGCGATGTTGCCGAAGCTGCGGAACGGACCGGCGCCAGTGCGCAGCTTGAGTTGCAGCGCGTCGCGCAACAGTTGCCCGGCGGCGTGGTTGGAAGCTTCGGCGACGGTCGGCCAGGGAAAGCTCGCCGGCGTCACCGGCTGCGGCTCGATCGGCAGGTAGATCAGCGTCGCGTCGTCTTCGGCGGCACCGAGCGGGCGCAGATGCAGGGTATCGTTGTCCGACTGCGGCAGGACGATCCACTCGCGACCACGCGCGGAGACGAGGCTGCCGGGTTGAAAGCTCACTTGGGTATTCATTGTTCGTGCTCAGTGATCGTTGCCGGCGCCGAACAGACCCGCATGGGCAGCGAAAATCTCGGGCCAGCGCGCCTGTTCCTTGGGGAAGCGCACGACATAGTGGCCGGACGCCGCCAGCACGCGGTTGATCGCTTCATCACGTTCGCGCTGCGCCGGCTCGTCATGCTGCGGGCCGTCGATGTAGATGGCGGCCTTCCAGTCGGCGTAGAAGAAATCGGCGCAGGTGTTGCAGTCGGGGATGCTCTCCTGCCCACGATCCGGGCGCCGGTAGCCACGGGCATCGACGTGGGCCAGCCAGGCCTGTTCGAGGCTGCTGCCGGAGAGGCCTGCCAGTTCATCCTCGTGCTGCGCCGGCGTGCGGCCGAATGTTCCCAACCGGCCCCGCGCGCGCGTGAGGCGGCTTGCCGGACCAGCGCGCCGTCTGGTGCCGTCCAACCGGCCCCGCGCGCGCGTGAGGCGGCAGAGGATGTCGAGCGCCTTGCCTTCGTTCGCTGCATCCTGGCGGTCGATCACCGTGTGGTCCGGTTGGTTGTAGTACGACAGCAGGCATTTGTAGCAACCGGCTTCACAGATCGGCTGGCCCGCCTCGTCGAGTTCGTGGACGAGCGTTTCGCGCTGCCAGTGGCCGTCGGCCGGACGCTGGTAGTGCATCAGGCGCAGCGCTTCTTCGGCCACCCTGGCGAGGGCCGCCGGCTCGGTCGCGAGACGGGTCAGCACCCCGGCCCCGCCCTCGGCCGACTCGTAGAGCAGGATCGCCTGGCGGTTGTCGCGGCCCGGCAGCGGCTCGGCCATCAGTTCGCTCTCCTCGAGCTGATAGACGGCTTCGATGCCGCGCTTGAGGGCGTATTGCAGCGTCGCCATCGTTGCCGCCTCGAAGGTCTCCGGCGGACGGACGATCAGCACGTTGCGGCGATCCTCGACATAAGGAACGATGCGCTGCGGCGGCGTTCGGTCCGGCGGTGCATCCGGGTCCGGCTCGCCGCTCTCCTCGGCACCGCCGACCCAGTGGCCGGTGACCGGGTTGATCATGAAGCCGAGGATGCTCTTTTCCTTGCGCCGCCGCCAGCCGAAATTCATGCGCCAGACGGTGGCGGCAGGGCCGTATTGCAGGGTGAGGACGGTGCCGGCATCGTCGGCAAGGTGGCTGTCGAGACGCTGCAACCGGTCATCCTGCTCGGCGAACTGGATGGTGGTCTGCATCTCGTAACCCTGGCGCACCCGCTCCTCCTCGTTGGCGGTGATGCGCTCGGCGCGACGCGTCGAGACGTTCTCGATGCGGTAGAGGTCTTGCACCTCCCTGGCGTCGGCCAGCGGCGCATTGCACGACACGCAGCGGTCGGCATCGCGCTGGCTGCGGAAGTGGCCATAGCCACAGGCCGGGCAGATGCGTGCGACCTCGGTGCTCAGGCGGGCGCCCAGGGCGACCTGATCGTCGCCCGAGACCCCGAGCATGGCACGCGTGACACGGTACTGGCTGCCTTCGTGATAGATGAGGCTGTAGGGACCGAATTCACCGAGGGCGAGGAAACGTGGCCGGGTCAGGAAGTTCTCGCGGCCGATCTTGCCCCGGCGCGCCGGGATGTAGGCCATCAACGGCAGACGCGGGAAATTGTAGCCGGGGAGGAAACCCTGGCTGGCCAGGTAGCGATAGGTGTAGAAGTCGGAGTTGGCGCTGCCCGACTCCTGCAGGAGCAGCGATTGCTGGCGGAAGGCTTCGTCGTGCCGCTGCTTGGCGTCCTTGCGCTCGCGCTCGCTGGCGGCGGGGTTGTTCATCACCCGCTGGTTGATTTCCATCTGCCGCTTGGTGGCCGTGAACAGATCGCGCCAGCGATCGAGCGCCGCGTTGAACGCGGCAAAGGCACGCGCAAATACGCGCTCGGCGAAGTGTTCGTCGTACCAGGGCGCTTTCTCGGCGGTGAGCTCGCCCGCCAGCACGGCCAGAATGCCGAGGCCGCGTGCGTGGGCACGCCTCTGCGGCGCATCGGCATCGAGGGCCTGGCGCAGATGTTCGGCGAGCGGCGCCTGCTCGGCGTGCATGTCGAGCAGGCCGCGAATGCTCCTGTCGAGCTTGACGCCGGTTTCCGCCAGCCAGACAGCGTGCAGGTGGCTCTGGATCAGCTCGCGATTGGCCAAATCGAGGGTCGGCGGGTTGACCTGGCCGTGGACCATGCGCACCGGATCGCGGAAGAAATACTGGTCGTGCGGCGACTGCGCGGCGCAGTAGGTGATGACCAGCGCCGGCTGGCCGGCGCGCCCTGCCCGGCCGCTGCGCTGGGCGTAGTTGGCGGGTGTCGGCGGCACGTTGCGCAGATAGACGGTGTTCAACGACGAGATATCGACGCCGAGCTCCATGGTCGGCGAGCAGAACATGACCGGCAGCCATTCGAGCGCTTTGCCGGTCTGCTGCAGCCATTCGTCACGGTCCTTGCGGGTGAAGCGGAAGCGGGCCTCACGTTCGAGACGATCGTCCTGTTCGACCTGGGCCGTATGCTCGCGCGCCTCGAAGTCGAACAGGCGGTGGGTGGGGTTGGCGAGGAGGCCGGCGATGTTGGCGTAGAGTCCCCGGAAGAAGGCGTTGTCACTGGCGCCGCGCGCACTCTGGCCATCGCCCAGGCGCCAGACGATGGCGCGGCCGTTGAGCTGGTAGCCGGTCATGCCGAACTCGGTCTCTTCGGAGACGACCAAGCCATAGGTCTTGGCGGCCTTGAGCAGCGCGCCGATGATGTCCTGGTAGTGCTCGTCCCTGATGCGTGCGGCGTGCGGGTTATCCGCTTCGTCTTCTTCGCGCCAGGTGGCGGGCTGCTTGAGCAGGCGGCCGAGCCTGGAGCGCGCGCTGCCGGAAACGAGGTATTCGACATTGCGGCGATCTTCGTCGCGCGGCCGACCGACGGTGATGAACCAGCTGGCGGCCACCGGGTTTTCATCCTCGGTGAAGCCCCAGGGCTCGCGCAGGTTGGCGTAGCTGGCGGTCTTGAGGCGATCGAGCTCGGAACGGTCGAGGTAGCGCGAGGCCAGGCAGAGCCCCTGGCGCATCGACTCGAACAGCATCTCGAGAATGCGTCGGCGCACTGTCGGCGACGCGGCTTGCAGGACGAGCGGCGCCTCCTGCCACATTTCGGCGTCGTTCGAGAGTTCTTCAAGGTCGCGGTAGGCGATCCGCAGCAGCCCGAGTTGCTCCAGGTTCGGGTTGTTGAAGCGCCAGCCGCGCCGGAGGTCGTAGTGGATGCGGTAGCCGAGAATGTTGCGCAGCGTGTCCTGGACCAGACGCCGGGCGTTGCCGCGCACATCGGGGTCCTGCATGAATTCGGCGCGCACACCGGGGTCGTCGCGGTCGAAGCCGAGCGCAGCGAATACGGCGCCCGCGATTGCGCTTTCGTCGAGTTCCCGGTTCGCACTGCCCTGCACGGCCGCGAGCAACGCCGCCCGCTGCAACAGGACCTGCAGGAAGTCATTGAAATGCCCGACCTGCAGCGCCGCGTCCTGGCGGTTGTCGGAGAAGCCGAGAACCTTCTTCGCTTCGGGACCCAAACGGGCGTCCTGCTCGTACAGGTAACGCAGGCAGGCAAGCGTCAGCATGGTGGTGGCCGAGCTGCGCCCTTCGCCAGAGAGTGCGGTCAGGCGCAGCGAATCTCGCCCTGCCGCGTGATGGCTCACGCCGCAGTTCAGGCAGAACGCGAAGCTGCCCGGAATGTACCAGCCGGGAACCCCGGCATTGTCCAGCGTGCCCTGGCCGTTGAGCCTGACTTGCACCGGCTGCCGGCGGCGATAGGTCGATTTCAGGCGGTGATTGTCCCCCGAACGCTCGAGCCACGACTCCGGATAACGTTCGAGCGTGTCCTCCCAGATCCCCGCGGTGTCCGGCATGAAGAAGCCATTCCTGATCTCATGGTCTTCGTGCGCGCGATCGTCGATGTTGCGCGGGCTGAACTGGCGGCCGGTGGCGGCATTCTCATCCCAGACCGGGAGGTATTCCTGGCCGCAATCCCGGCAGAAATGGAGCGCGTAGAGCTTGCGCGCGCGGTCGCCGGGCACATACTGGCTCGCATCCAGCGTCAGGAACCGGCGGCCCGCTGCCTCCAGCGTGCTGAACACCTTGCCGCCACCGGAGATGAACTGGTGCAGCTTGAAGGCGAACAGGCTGCGTCCGCCATCCTCGAGCGGTCTGTCGGTGGTGTCGTGGGCGAGGAGCAGGAAGTCGGCCAGGACCCTGCGCGCCGTGCTCTCCGCGATGCCGGATTCGGCGGCGAGGCGGGTTGCGGCTGCCTCGAGGGTCATCGGTCGCGCCCGGCGCCACTTGCCCTCCTCGCGCGTCAGACCGAGGGTGAGTTCGGTCCATACGGCCAGCGGGTGCCTGGCGAGTTCGGCGAACGAGGGAGTCTCGGGCAGGGCAGAGCGGACCGCGGCGGCGAGCGGATCGCGGATCTGTTCGACGAGGAGCTGTTCCGGGGTGATTCGTTGCAGTGTTTCGGTGATCACATGCGCGGGCGAGATCGTCGTGCCGAACAGCCGCGTGGCGACTTCGGCAACAACGGCATTGCGGTCAGCCGCGCTGCCCTCCGTAGCCATCGTCGCCGAAGTGCCGATGCACTGCAGGCGATCGGCCAGTGCCTCCCGAACCCGTCGCACCAGCAGCGCGACGTCGGCACCCTGGCGGCCGCGATAGGTGTGCAATTCGTCGAGCACCAGGAAGCGCAAACCCTTGGCGTTGCGGATGACGGCCTTGTCCTTTTCGTCCTGACGGGTCATCAGGAGTTCGAGCATCATGAAGTTGGTGAGCAGGATGTCCGGCGGATGCACGGCGAGGCGCTGCCGCTCCTCATCGTCCTCCTGGCCGGTGTAGCGGCCGAACGTGACCGGCGGCTGGTCGCCGTAGTCGCCGAGGAACTTCCCGAGTTCCTCGAGCTGGCTGTTGGCGAGCGCGTTCATCGGGTAGATGACGATGGCGCGAGTCCGCGGAGCGGCGTCTGCGGCCCTCGCCTTGAGGACCGCATCGACGATCGGGATGAAGTAGGCCAAGGACTTGCCCGAGCCGGTACCGGTGGTCAGGACGTAGCTGGCGCCCGTCTGGGCGAAGCCGATCGCCTCCTCCTGGTGCTTGAAGAGCTTCAGCGATGTGCCGGCCGAAGCGGCCCCCTTGCCCGCCCGAAAGATCCGCGCACATTCGGCGTGCAGGCTGCCGGCGGCGACCAGTTGGTCAACGGAGTGCCCGGTCCTGAAGTTCGGATTGACCTGGACGAGCGGCGCTGGCCAGTAGCGTTGCGACTCATACGCGGCGGCGACAAAGGAAGCGATGTCCTCCGACCTGATGCGCGTGAAGCTGCGGGAGAACTGGCTGTACTCACCGACCAGCCTCTCCCGAAACTCGAAAACGTCCATGCGTACCCTGCTCCCGACGATAGTTGCGGCGCTGCGGCAGCGGCCGCAGAGCGAGCACGTAATCTACTTGAGATTGCCGTGGAAGTCGCGCGAGCGACTGACGAATCTCTCCTCGCCCGCTCGCGGGAGAGGGGTCGGGGGTGAGGGAAACGGTCATGGCTTTCACTTTCATCATCCGGATTGTCTGAGAAAGCCATGACCGTTGGGCCTGTGTGCGCGGCCGCTGGCCGCTACCGCGTCAGCGCCATGAACAGCTCCGGCAGCCGCTGCGGCAGCCGCTCGATGCGGTCGATCACCGAATGGCGGTGACCGAAGATGTGGCCGACGTATTCGTCCGCCCGGGCGTCGAGGCTGATGCAGTAACTGAAGATTCCCTGCCGGTCGAGCTCGCCGACCGCCTTGCGCGCGTCCTCGATCAGCAGCCGGTCGTCGGACACGTCGACATCCGATGGCTGGCCGTCGGTGAGGACCAGCAGGAGCTTCTTCTCGGCCCTGCTCGCCGCGAGGTAGTGCGCCGCGTGCCGCAGTGCGGCGCCGATGCGCGTCGAATAGCCGGCCTGCATTGCCGCCAGGCGGCGCTTGACGGCGTCGCCCCAGGGCTCGCTGCTGCCCTTGAGGTGCAGGTAGCGGACGTCATGGCGGGTGTCCGAATGGAAGCCGGCGATGGCAAACGGGTCGCCGAGCTGGTCGATCGACCAGGCGAGCAGCGAGACGGCCTCCTGGCTGAGTTCGAGCACCGTCTGCTCGCCGTCGCCGCTCCTGACCCTGTCGGCAAGCGACTGCGAGAGGTCGAGCAGGAGCAGGACGGCGAGGTTGCGGCCGTTGCTGCGGTGGCTCATGTTGATCCGCGGATCGGGCGTGACGCCGCAGCGGCAGTCGATCAGCGAGCGGACGGCGACGTCGAGGTCGAGTTCGCTGCCCTCCTCCTGAAAGCGCAGGCGCACCCGTTCCTGCGGCTTGAGGATGTCGAGCAGGCGCTTGAGCCGGCGCGCGAGCGCGGCGTGTTTGTCGAGCAGGCGGTCGATCAGCGCCGCGTCGCCCGCCGGGTGCAGCGATTCGTAGAGGCTCACCCAGTCGGGACGGTAGCTCTGGCTGTGATGGTCCCACTCGGGGTAATGGCGCGGCGGCAGGCGGTCGATTTCGGCGCTGGCGGCGGCCGGACGGTTTTCGGCGAACATTTCCTCGTCGTCGGAGAGTTCGTGGAAGCGCCAGAGATGGCGGTTGTCGTCACGATAGTCGACCAGCGTATCGATGAAATAGACCTCCGGCAGCTGGTCGCCCTGCCGGCGCGTTCGCGCGACGTAGGCAAGCGCCAGATCGGCCATTGCCTGCGAGCTCGCGTCGCCGCCGGCGAGCGCCTGCCGGAAGCGGGCGACGAAGTCGCGCACGTCAGCGTCGCTGTGCTCCTGTTCGCCATCGAGCAGCGCACGCGACAGCACGGCCAGGCGATGGCGCAGGCACGAGAAGCGTTGCGGATCGCAGGCGCCGGCGAGCGGGCGCGGATGCAGCGCGCGGAAGATGTGCTGCATCCCCGGGTAGCGGCGGACGACCAGCGTGTCGATGCGGCTGTCCTCGAAGGTCTCGATCGCCAGGCGCTGCATCGGGCTGCAGTTGTCGGCGAAGAGTGGCGTGCTCCAGCGCCGGTGGCCGGCGATGTGTGCCAGTGCGGCGCGATAGCGGTCGATGCCGCTGACGCCGCGCTCGTCGTCGAGGACATCGGGCAGGCGAATGCCGCCCGCGTCGTCGTAGGGCTGCGCAGGCGGCATCGGCGACGCCGGGCTCGCGGCTTCGATGCCGACGGCGTAAGGGACGAGCAGCGCCTGCTCGCCCCAGAGCGCGCGCAGGTAGAGATCGAGCTGGCGTTCGTGGTCGACCAGCAGGGTGCCGTGCCGCTCGCGCCGGAAAACGGCGCGGCTGTCGGCCGACTGCAGGCCGAAGTAGGCGCGCTGCCGTTCGGGGTGGGCGGCGTAGTTGCGCACGCCGTAGTCGACCCAGTTCTTCAGGCCGGCGATGCTCAGGTTGGCGAGCAGCGTCGGCGCCTGGACGAGGAAGTCGGGCAGGCCGGGGCTGGCGAAGCTCTTGTGGATGCCGTGGATCGATCCCGAGGTCTGCTCCAGCAGGCGCAGCGTCAGGTCGAGGTAGTGCTGCAGCGGCTCGCCGGCAGCGAGCCGCCGCGAAACGGCGGCGAGGCTCTGCAGGAACGGGGCGATGGCCTTGCCGTTGGGCGATTTGTGGAAGCTCTGCAGCGTCGCGAGCACCGCCGGCAGTGCCTGCTCGCCGACGCTGCGGGCGACCGCCGGCCATTCCTCGAGGAAGGCCAGTACCGGTTCGGCGCCACGGCCGATGCGACCGAGGAAGCGGGCGCAGTCGAGGTAGGCGTCGACGCCCGCCGGCGTGAGGACGTCGAGGGCATCGCGCAGGCAGTCGGCGAAGACGCCGTCGACCTGCGGCAGGCGGCAGTCGAGCCGCGCGCGGCAGGCGGCCAGGCGATCCGCCGGAGTCTCGTTGCGGAGCATGGCGACAGCCGCCCTCAGGCGAAGGTGGCGTCGATCGCGTGATCGAGCGTCTCGCGAATGTCGCGGTCGTCGGTGATCGGACGCACGAGCGCCATGCGGCAGGCGTCGCCGGCAGCGACCCCGTGCCGGATCAGCGTCGCCGCATAGACCAGCAGCCGCGTCGACACGCCCTCGTCGAGGCCATGCCCCTTGAGCCGCCGCGCAGCGGCGCCGATGCTGACGAGTTGCGCCGCCATCGTGCGATCGATGCCGCTTTCGGCGGCTAGTATCGTCGCTTCGAGTTCGGCCTCCGGATAGTCGAAGTCGAAAGCGGTGAAGCGCTGCTTGGTCGACTGCTTGAGGTCCTTCATCAGGCTCTGGTAGCCCGGGTTGTACGAGATGACGAGCTGGAAGTCCACATGCGCGTGCAGCAGTTCGCCCTTCTTGTCGAGCGGCAGCGTCCGCCGGTGGTCGGTCAGCGGATGGATGACGACGGTCGTGTCCTGCCGTGCTTCGACGATCTCGTCGAGATAGCAGATGGCGCCGATGCGCGCGGCGGTCGTCAGCGGACCGTCGAGCCAGCGCGTGCCGCCGGCTTCGAGGAGATAGCGGCCGACGAGATCTGAGGCGGTCATGTCCTCGTTGCAGGCGACGGTGATCAGCGGCCGGTCGAGTTTCCACGCCATGTATTCGATGAAGCGCGACTTGCCGCAGCCCGTCGGCCCCTTCACCATCACCGGCAGACGGGCGGCGTAGGCCGCAGCATAGAGCGCGACCTCGTTTCCCTGCTGGCGGTAGAAGGGTTCCCGGCGAACCCGGTACTGCTCACTGTCGGTCGTCATCGCCTGCCCCCGCCGTGCCGGCGGTCAACCGCCGCCGTACTGCTGCCTGTCATCGGTCCGTCTCCCAGCCGCCCGACTCAGCGATGCGCGCCGAGCCTGTCGCGCCAGCCCGGGTGCAGCATGTCGGCATCGCCGGGGAAGGATTCGAAGGCGCGGGCGAATTCCCGGTGCTCGCGCGCCCATTCGATTGGGTCGGCGCCGGCCTTCCAGCATTCGTAGGCCTGGCGGAGCGAGATGGCACCGGCGGCCGGACTGTCGATGTGACCGTACGAGCCGCCACCGGCGGTGTTGATGACGTTGCCGTGACCGAGGTTGGCGAAGAATCCGGGCAGCCGCAGGGCGTTCATGCCGCCCGAGATGATCGGCGTCGTCGGCTTCATGCCGTACCATTTCTGATAATAGGCGGGTCCCTGATATTCGTCGCGTTCGATGATGTAGGCGATCGCCCGGTCATCGGCGTCGCCTTCCATCTTGCCGAAGCCCATGGTGCCGACGTGAATCCCCGAAGCCCCCTGCAGACGCGCCATCTTGGCCAGGACATAGGCGGTGTAGCCGCGTTTCGAACTCGGCGAGGTGACTGCGCCGTGGCCGGCACGGTGGTAGTGCAGATACTGGTTCGGGTATTGGCGACGGGCGGTGGTGACCATGCCGGGGCCGCCGACATAACCGTCGACGAGGAAGGCCACCTTGTCGGCGTCCGGGCCGAAGGTCTCGAGGATGTAGTCGGCACGCGCGCACATCTCGCAATGGTCGTCGGCAGTGATGTTGGCGGAGAAGATCTTCGCCTGCCCGGTTTCGTCCTGCGCCCGCTTCATCGCGTCGTAGACGAGCGGCATGACCTTCTTCATCGGTGCAAAGACCTGGTTGCCCTGCGGCTCGTCGTTCTTGATGAAATCACCGCCGAGCCAGAACTGGTAGGCGGCCAGGGCGAAGGGTTCCGGGCGCAGGCCGAGCTTCGGCTTGATGATCGTGCCGGCGATGTAGCCGCCATCCCTGATCGGTCGCCCGAGGATGCGCCAGAGATCGGAGATGTCCTTCGCCGGGCCGTCGAAGAGCTGCAGCGCGCGCTCCGGGACGTGGAAATCGTAGATCTTGGCGTGCTCGATGTCGCCCATTCCCTGGTTGTTGCCGATGCACAGCGTCAGGAACGAGACGATCATCATGCGGCCATCGGTGACGTTGCGGTCGAAGAGTTCGAGCGGATAGGCGATGCGCATTTCCTCGCTGGCTTCGTCGATCTGGTAGACGAGGGCATCGACGCCACGCGTGAAGTCGTCGGTCGTGCTCACCTCGACGTTGGTGCCAGTCGACGATTCGGCAGCAAAGTGCGCGGCTGCCGGCAGGTAATCGTAGCCGGCCTTCGGCTTCATCTTGTAGGCGACGAGGATGTGCTTGCCACCCGCGATCAGATCCTCTTCCCGGAGGCTGAGGTCGGCGTAACGATTCGATTGGTCCATGTTGTTCTCCCTTGCGTCGATGTGAAGAATGGTGAGTTTCAGTTGTGCGGCAGGCGTTCTGCCCGGCAGCACCGGGCGTCGCTGGCGGTCTGCCGATGCCACCGGCACAGTTGCGCCAGGTCGACCAGATCGGCATCCAGCCGATGGCCATCGAGTTCAGTTTCCGCGAGCGTCCCGTCGACATCGAAGATGAGCGCCCGCAGCGTCCTGTCGTCATTTCCGAACGGCGTTGCCGGTTCGTTTGCTGCCGCGGGGACAAGGATCATCGGAGGTGGTCTGCTGGTCGAAGTGCGAGCAGTTTAGGTGGCAGCATTCATTATTGAAAGTTAAACTTTTTTCTATTTATGGTTAGCTATACATTGTCAATGTGCCCGCCGGACGTCGTTGCGGCGATCATCACCGCCGAACGGCAGCCGTAACCGGCCTCGCCTCCCCCTGTAGCGACGCGGATGAGGGGACCCTGGCGGGGCGGTGCTGAGGAAGGTGGCAAAAGCGCCGCTTTTGGCGGATAATCCGGACATGCGATTCAACCTCCTGTCACGGATTCGCGAAGCATCGTGCCCACACCGTTCACCCCCTTGACCAGCGTCATCCGCGCCCTCGCCATGGACGCGGTGCAGCAAGCCAACTCCGGTCATCCAGGGATGCCGATGGGGATGGCCGAAATCGCCGAAGTGCTCTGGCGCCGCCATCTGCGCCACAATCCGGCCGATCCCGGCTGGCCCGACCGCGACCGTTTCGTTCTCTCGAACGGGCACGGCTCGATGCTGCTCTACGCGCTGCTGCATCTCACCGGCTACGACGTCTCGCTCGACGACCTGAAGAAGTTCCGTCAGTTCCGGTCGCGGACACCGGGCCACCCGGAAGTCGGGCACACCGCCGGTGTCGAAACGACGACCGGGCCGCTCGGGCAGGGGCTCGCCAACGCTGTCGGCATGGCGATTGCCGAAAGGCTCCTGGCTGCCGAGTTCAACCGGCCCGAACACGAAATCGTCAACCACTGCACGTACGTCTTCGTCGGCGACGGCTGCCTGATGGAGGGGATCTCGCATGAGGCCTGCTCGCTCGCCGGCACCCTCGGACTGGGCAAGCTGATCGCCATCTACGACGACAACGGGATCTCGATCGACGGTCACGTCGAGGGCTGGTTCACCGACGACACGCGCAAGCGCTTCGAAGCCTACGGCTGGCGAGTGATCGCCGGCGTCGATGGCCACGATGCTCCGGCGATCGACCAGGCCCTGCTGGCCGCGCGCACCGATGGCAAGCGACCGACGCTGGTCTGCTGCCGGACGCAGATCGGCTTCGGCGCGCCGAACAAGGTGAACAGCCACGACGCGCACGGCGCACCGCTCGGGACCGCCGAAGTCGCCGCAACGCGCGCCCACATCGGCTGGCCGCATGCACCCTTCGAGATTCCCGTCGAGGTCTACGCACAGTGGGACGGCCGCGTCCGTGGCAGTTTCTTCGAGGGCAACTGGCAGAAGCGCTTCGCCGCCTACGCAGCAGCCTTTCCCGAGCTGGCTGCTGAATTCACGCGCCGCATGCAGGGGGAACTGCCGGCCGGCTGGCAGGATGCCGTTGCGGGTTGCCTTGCCGACGCCGCCGGCGCCGGCAACATCGCCACCCGCAAGGCTTCGCAGAACGCGATCGCCGCCCTCGCCCCACAACTGCCGGAGCTCGTCGGCGGCTCGGCGGATCTCACCGGCTCCAACCTGAGCTGGTGGCCCGGTGCGCAGGCGATCAGTCGCGAAACGGCAGGCAACTATATCTACTACGGCGTGCGCGAGTTCGCGATGACGGCGATCGCCAACGGACTGGCACTGCATGGTGGCCTGACTCCCTTCACCGCCACCTTCCTGGTGTTCTCCGACTACGCGCGCAACGCCATCCGCATGGCCGCACTGATGCGGCTGCGGCAGATCATGGTCTACACGCACGACTCGATCGGCCTCGGCGAGGATGGACCGACGCACCAACCGATCGAGCATCTCGCCTGCCTGCGACTGATTCCGAACGTCGACCTGTGGCGACCGGCCGACGCCAGTGAAACCGCCATCGCCTGGGTGGCCGGCATCGAGCGTCGCGACGGGCCGACAATCCTCGCGCTGTCGCGGCAGAACCTGCCGGTCGTCAGCACCGCCGCCGCAGCTTCGACGATCCGCCGCGGCGGCTACGTCCTCGCCGACTGTGCGGCGCCGCGCGCGGTTCTGATCGCCACCGGATCGGAAGTCCATCTGGCGCTTGCTGCGCAGCGTGAACTGCTGGCAGACGGCATTGCTGCGCGCGTCGTGTCGATGCCCTGCGCCGAGGCCTTCGACCGTCAGGATCCGGGCTATCGCAACTCCGTTCTGCCACCTGCCGTTCCGCGACTGGCGATCGAGGCAGGAGTGAGCAACTACTGGTACAAGTACGTTGGACTCGACGGTGCCGTGCTCGGCATCGATCGATTTGGAGAGTCGGCACCCGCCGACCAGTTGTTTGACTGTTTCGGTTTCACCGTGGCCAATGTGGTCAGAATGGTGAAATCACTGCTGTAATTTCTCAAGGAGACCGTTTCAATGACTATCAAGGTAGGCATCAATGGCTTTGGCCGTATCGGCCGCATGGTTTTTCGCGCTGCCGCCAAGCACTTCCCGGACATCGAGGTGGTCGCCATCAACGACCTGCTCGAACCCGACTATCTGGCGTACATGCTCAAGTACGATTCGGTCCATCGCCGCTTCGAAGGTGACATCTCCGTCGATGGCAACACGCTGGTGGTCAATGGCAAGAGAATCCGCCTGACCGCCGTCAAGGATCCCGCCGAGCTGAAGTGGGACGAAGTCGGCGCCGACGTCGTCGTCGAATCGACCGGTCTCTTCCTGACCCTCGACACCTGCCAGAAGCACATCGCCGCCGGCGCCAAGAAGGTCATCCAGAGCGCCCCGAGCAAGGACGATACGCCGATGTTCGTGTTTGGCGTGAACGACAAGACCTACGCCGGCCAGACGATCATCTCGAATGCGTCGTGCACCACCAACTGCCTGGCACCGGTCGCCAAGGTCCTCAATGACAACTGGGGAATCAAGCGCGGCCTGATGACGACGGTGCACGCTGCCACCGCCACGCAGAAGACCGTCGATGGTCCGTCGAACAAGGACTGGCGCGGCGGCCGCGGCATTCTCGAGAACATCATTCCGTCCTCGACCGGTGCCGCCAAGGCTGTCGGCAAGGTCATTCCGGCGCTCAACAAGAAACTCACCGGCATGGCCTTCCGCGTTCCGACCTCGGACGTCTCGGTCGTTGACCTGACCTGCGAACTGAGCAGCGAGGCCACCTACGAGCAGATCTGCGCCGCCATGAAGGCCGCTTCCGAGGGTCCGATGAAGGGTGTTCTCGGCTACACCAACGAGAAGGTCGTGGCGACCGACTTCCGCGGCGAGAGCTGCACCTCGGTCTTCGATGCCGAAGCCGGGATGGCACTTGACGGAACCTTCGTCAAGATCGTCGCCTGGTACGACAACGAGTGGGGCTATTCCTGCAAGGTGCTGGACATGGTGCGGGTGATGTCTCGCTGAGCGAGTGTCAAGGGGCGCCTGCGGGCGCCCCACTTGCTGCAGCCGACAACAACAGACAATAATAGAAGAGACATGTCACGAGATACCAAGATCGTCGCCACCCTCGGTCCGGCATCGTCGAGCAGTGAAGTCCTCGAGCGGATGATTCGTGCCGGCGTCGATGTCGTGCGCCTCAACTTCTCGCACGGTTCGGCCGACGACCATATCGCGCGCGCGCAGCTGGTGCGCGAAGTGGCGGCCCGCTTGCAGCGACCGGTGGGCATTCTCGCCGACCTGCAGGGACCGAAGATCCGCGTTGGCAAGTTCGCCGAAGGGAAGATCTGGCTCGAACAGGGTGCGCGCTTCATCCTCGACTCGCGCTGCGAGTTGGGCGATGGTGAACGCGTGGGCCTTGATTACAAGGACCTGACGCGCGACGTTTCCGCCGGCAGTGTCCTCCTGCTCGACGATGGCCGAATCGTCCTCGACGTCGAACGGGTCGTCGGCAGCGAGATCTTCACCGTCGTTCGTCACGGCGGCGAACTCTCCAACAACAAGGGAATCAACCGCCAGGGCGGCGGCCTCTCGGCACCGGCGCTGACTGCCAAGGACATGGACGACATCCGCACGGCAGCGAGCATCGGCGTCGATTTCGTCGCCGTCTCGTTCCCGAAGAGCGCCGCCGACATGTACATGGCGAAGCAGTTGATCCACGCCGCCGGTGGCCAGGCGCTGACCATCGCCAAAATCGAGCGGGTGGAGGCGGTGGCCGCGCTCGAGGAGATCATCGCCTCGTCGGACGGCATCATGGTCGCGCGCGGCGACCTGGCGGTCGAAGTGGGTGATGCTGCCGTGCCGGCGCTGCAGAAACGCATGATCCACCTGGCACGCGAGAAGAACAAACTGGCGATCACCGCCACCCAGATGATGGAGTCGATGATCCTCTCGCCGACGCCGACGCGTGCCGAGGTTTCGGACGTCGCCAACGCCGTGCTTGATGGCACCGATGCGGTGATGCTTTCAGCCGAAACCGCTTCCGGCAGGTATCCGGTCGAGACGGTCGAAGCGATGACCAGGATCTGCCAGGCGGCCGAAAAATCGGCCGAAGTCACTCTCGACAGTGCCTTCCTCAACCAGGTCTTCACGCGCATCGACCAGACGATTTCGCTGGCCGCGATCTGGACGGCACACCACCTCAAGGTCAAGGCGATCGCTGCCCTCACCGAGTCCGGAGCGACGGCGCTCTGGATGAGCCGCCTCAACTGTGGCGTTCCGGTCTACGCGCTGACCCCGCGCCCGGAAGCGCTGACCAAGATGTGCCTTTACCGGGCGGTCTATCCGCTGTTCATGACGCAGCGACCGACCACCCGCGATGAACTGCTGCACGATGCCGAGGAACTGCTGACCAGTGCCGGCATCGTCGAGAAGGGCGACTTCATCGTCCTCACCGCCGGCGACCCAATGGGCAGCAGCGGCAGCACCAATACATTGAAGATCGTCCGCGTCGGCGATCGACAGGCTTATCAGGTCTGACGGGAACAGCGAACTTTCGGCAAAACCTGCACACTCCGGTCGGACCGTCCTTCCCGGCAAGCCGCACGGCCGGCTTGCCCTGCCCGCCGTGGCGGGCAACAACTGGAGAAATCAATCATGCCAATCGTGTCGATGCGTCAATTGCTCGACCACGCCGCCGAGAACGGCTATGGTCTGCCCGCTTTCAACGTCAACAACATGGAACAGGTCTGGGCCATCATGGAAGCCGCCGCCGAGGTCGACGCGCCGGTGATCATGCAGGCATCGGCCGGTGCCCGCAAGTACGCTGGTGAGCCCTTCCTCCGCCACCAGATTCTGGCAGCACTCGAAGCCTATCCGCACATCCCGATCGTCATGCACCAGGACCGTGGCCAGTCGCCTGCCGTATGCATGGCCGCCATCCGTTCCGGCTTCTCGTCGGTGATGATGGACGGCTCGCTGATGGCCGACGGCAAGAGCGTCGCCTCTTGCGAGTACAACGTCGAGGTCACCAGCAAGGTGGTCGAGTTTGCCCACGCGATCGGCGTCTCGGTCGAAGGTGAACTGGGCGTCCTCGGCTCGCTCGAAACGATGCGCGGCGACAAGGAAATCTGATCGGCAGACGCGCCACCGCGGCGCTCGCGAGCGCCGCGGCCGGCCAGAATGCGATGACGACGCACCCGGAACAGCCGCCAGCCGGTCTCGCGCAGCACCCGCTGCGCCAGCTGCTCAACGACAGCTTCCACGCCCGCCCGACGCCTGCCCTGAGGGCGCCGGCGCTGGTCTCGCACCTCGTGTTCACCCACGAGCCGGCCTCGCTCGCCGGCGAAAGCGAGCGACTCGAGCAGGCTGCCGGTGATGCCGGCATGAGCCGGCTGAGCGGTTCCGACAACGCCGCCCTGTTCGCCGGCGCTGGCTTGCTCCTGCGCTGGGAACGCCATACCGAGTTCTCCAGCTACACCGTGTTCAGCTCGCCGGCCGGCGCCGACCCGATTGCGCCGACCACCAGCGCAATCGACCTGCTGCCACGCGAATGCCTGCAGGCGGTCCCCGGGCAGTTGATCGTCGCCACCCACGTCGAGCTGCGAACGATCGCCGAGGTAGCGCCGCAATCGATCACCGCCGAACTGTCTCCGACCGGCCGCCAGATGATCGCAGCGCAGGTTGCCGATCAGGCTGCCTGGGTCTTCACCGATTTCATGCTCGACCAAGGAGCGACGCGATTTCTCGTCATCGACGCTTCGCTCACCCCACGGCAGGCGGGGCGGACGGTGCAGCGCCTGCTCGAGATCGAGACCTATCGTCTGCTGGCACTGCTGGCTCTGCCGGTCGCCACCGACGTCGGCGGCTGGATGCGGCAAGCCGAGGAAGAACTCGCGACGATGGTCGACCACATCGGTGAGGCCAACTCTCCGGCCGACGAAAGCCACGTCCTCGGCGAGCTGACGCGGCTCGCGGCAAAGGTCGAACACTCGCTGGCGCGAACCAACTTCCGCTTCGCCGCCGCCCGCGCCTATCACGAACTGGTGATGCAGCGCATCATCGAGCTGCGCGAGACGCGCGTCAGCGGCTGCCCGACCTTTCACGAGATCATGCAGCGCCGGCTGCTGCCGGCGATGCAGACCTGCAATGCGATGGCCAGCCGCCAGGACGAGTTGTCGGATCGACTGGCGCGCACCAGCCAGTTGTTGCGTACGCGCGTGGATGTCGAACTCGAAAGGCAGAACCAGCAACTGCTGGCACAGATGAACCGGCGCGCACACCTGCAGTTGCGCCTGCAGGAGACGGTCGAGGGACTGTCGGTGGTCGCCATCACCTACTATGCCTCGCAACTGGTGCACTACCTCGCCAAGGGTGCCAACCAGCTGCTGCCGCAGTTCTCGCCCGAGCTCGCCACCGCGGTATCGATTCCGCTGATCGCCGCCTTCGCCGTCCTCGGCATCGGTCGCCTGCGCCAGCGGCTGCAGGAGCGAGAGAGCGCGGCGCATTGACGCGCAGCGCGCCGCGCCGGCCAGCAGCGAAGGGCGCAGGCGACCATCACCAGCGAGCTCCGGGGAGCGCGCTTTCTGCCCTATAATCGCCGGCTTGAACTTTCTCGCCGTCATCCCAGCCGCGGAACAACAAAGTGAGCGCAGCCCTGTTTGAATCGAACATCACCAGCCTGCCGCTGCTCGGCCGCGGCAAGGTGCGCGACATCTACGCCGTCGGCAGCGACCGGCTGCTGATCGTCACCAGCGACCGCCTCTCGGCCTTCGATGTCGTCCTGCCGGACCCGGTGCCCGACAAGGGCAGGGTGCTCACCCGCCTCGCCTGCTTCTGGTTCGACCGCCTCGCGGCAATCGTCCCCAACCAGCTCACCGGCATCGACCCGGAAGCGGTCGTCGCTGCCGCCGAACGCTGGCAGGTACGGGGACGCGCACTGGTCGTCAAGCGCCTGCGGCCACTGCCGATCGAGGCGGTGGTGCGCGGCTACCTGATCGGCTCGGGCTGGCAGGACTACCAGGCGACCGGCGCCGTCTGCGGCATCGCCCTGCCCGACGGGCTGCAGCTCGCCAGCCGGCTGCCACAGCCGATCTTCACGCCGGCCACCAAGGCGGCGATCGGTGATCACGACGAGAACGTCGCTTTCGAACGGGCCGCTGCCGAGTGCGCGCGCGCGCTCGCCGACCTGCTGCCGGCCACTGGGCGCAGCGGCGAGGACATCGCCAGCCAGGCACGAACGGCCGCCATCGCGCTGTACACCGCCGCCGCCGGGCATGCGGCGGCCCACGGCATCATCATTGCCGACACCAAGTTCGAGTTCGGTCTCGACGCGAGCGGTGTCCTGCACCTGATCGACGAGGCGCTGACTCCCGACTCGTCCCGCTTCTGGCCCGCCGACGCCTACCGCGAAGGACTCAACCCGCCGTCCTTCGACAAGCAGTACGTTCGTGATTACCTCGAGACCCTCGCCTGGAACAAGCAGGCACCCGGCCCGAGGCTGCCGGCGGCGGTGCTCGCCGGCACGCGCGCCAGGTACATCGAGGCCTACGAACGGCTGACCGGCGAGAAGTTCGTCGACTGATCGACCGCCCGGCGCAACGCGCATGGCAGCGGTCTTCGTCCCTCTCTCACAAGGAGTGCGCATGGGTGTGGAGACAAGCTCAACCGACCGTCAGGATTCACCGCCCGCGGTACGCAGCGTCGGCATCGGCCGGCCGTTCGCTTGGCTTGCCGCCGGCTGGCGGGACCTGCGCGCGAACCCGATCGCCAGCCTCGCCTATGGCCTGCTGTTCGCCATTGCCGGTGACCTGATCACCATCTTCGCCTGGCGCAACGGACATTTCTTCATCGTCGCCACCTCCGGCTTCTTCCTTGTCGCCCCCCTGCTCGCCGGAGGCCTGTACGAAATCAGCCGGCGCCTCGAGAACGGCCAGAAGTCGACCTTCCTGGGCTCACTGGCCGGCGGCCGACGCAACGCCATCGAACTGGCGAAACTCGGACTGCTGCTGGGATTCTTCGGCCTCTCCTGGGAACGCATCTCCAGCCTGCTGTTCGCTTTTCTGGCGCCCGGCATCGCTCCCGACCTGCTGGCTCTGCTGGCCGAGATTCACCTCTCGGTCGAGCACCGCGACCTGCTGCTGATCTGGATTCTCGTCGGCGGCATACAGGCGCTGCTCGTCTTCTCGCTGACCGTGATCTCGGTCCCCTTGCTGCTCGACCGGCCGACGACCGTCGGCATCGCCATCCGCACCAGTCTGCGCGCGGTCGACGCCAACCTGTTGCCGATGCTCGCCTGGGGCGCTATCGTCGTCGTCCTGACGGCGATCGGCTTTCTCAGCCTGTTCTTCGGCCTGATCGTCCTCATGCCGCTGCTCGGGCACGCCACGTGGCACGCCTATCGCGACCTAGTAGAATGACCATCGTTCCCGGCGCCAGAGACCGGCGCCGGCAAAGCCCTCTTCGCCACCCGGAACCACCGATGACCCATCACAACCTGCAGGACAATCCGCTGCTCGATCTGTCCGGCCTGCCGCGCTTCGACCTGCTGTCGCCGGAAGACGTGCAACCGGCGATCGGCGAACTGCTTTCCCGCTGCCGCGGCCTGATCGAAACACTTGCGGCCGATGGCGTCGCCGCGACCTGGGCGGATTTCGCTGCACCGCTGGCCGACGGTTTCGAACAACTGTCGCGCGCCTGGGGAATCGTCGGCCACGTGCACTCGGTCAACGACGTGCCGGAATGGCGCGACGCCTACAATCAGATGCTGCCCGAAGTCTCGCGCTTCTACGCCGAAGTCGGTCAGAACCTGCGGCTGTTCGCCAAGTACAAGGCGATCGCCGAAGGCAGCGAGTTCGCCACCCTGTCATCAGCACAGCAGCGGGTCGTCGAGCACGAAGTGCGCGACTTCCGGCTGGCGGGAGCCGAGCTGCCGGCGGCGAGCAAGCCACGTTTCCAGGCGATCAGCGAAGAACTCGCGCAACTCGCTGCCAGGTTCTCGGAGAACCTGCTTGACGCCACCAACGCCTTCAGCGAACTGGTGACCGACGCGAACGAACTGTCCGGGCTGCCGGACGACGTTCGCCAGGCCGCCCGCGAGGCAGCCGAACGCGACGGCGCGAGCGGCTGGAAGTTCACGCTGCACATGCCCTCGTACCTGCCGGTGATGCAGTACGCCGACAGCCGGCGGCTGCGGGCAGCGATGTATCGCGCCTACGCCACCCGCGCCGCCGAGTTCGGCCCCGCCGAACTCGACAATACGCCCCTGATCCGGCGGCTTCTCGAGCTCCGCCGCGAAGAGGCGCAACTGCTCGGCTACGGGAGCTTTGCCGAGGTCTCGCTGGTGCCGAAGATGGCTGAATCCGTGCCGCAGATCCTCGCCTTTCTGCGCGATCTGGCGACCAGGGCGCGGCCATTCGCGGAGCGGGACGTCGCCGACCTGCGCGACTTCGCCAGCCGCGAACTCGGCCTGCAGCCGATGGAGGCGTGGGATGTCGCCTATGTCTCGGAGAAACTCCTGCAGGCGCGATATGCCTTTTCCGAGCAGGAAGTCAAACAGTACTTCACCGAGGAGAGGGTTCTCAGCGGTCTGTTCTCGGCCATCGAGACGCTGTTCGACGTCCGCCTGCGGCCGGACGAGGCACCGGTCTGGCACGAGGACGTTCGCTTCTTCCGTATCGAGAACCCGGCCGGCGAACTCGTCGGGCAGTTCTACCTCGATCTCTACGCGCGCGAGACGAAACGTGGCGGCGCCTGGATGGACGAAGCGATCGGCCGCCGCCGGCTCCGCCTGCAATCGCCGGCCGGCAGCAGCGACGCCATCCAGAAACCGGTCGCCTACCTCAACTGCAATTTCTCGCGACCGGTTGGCGAGAAGGACGGCCGGCCGCGACCGGCGATCTTCACCCACGACGAAGTCAGCACCCTCTTCCACGAGACCGGTCATGGCCTGCACCATCTGCTGACTCAGGTCGATGAACCGGGAGTCGCGGGGATTCACGGCGTTGAATGGGACGCCGTCGAGCTGCCATCGCAGTTCATGGAGAACTACTGCTGGGAGTGGAGCGTCCTGCAGGGAATGACCGCCCACATCGACAGCGGCGAAAGCCTGCCACGCGCACTCTTCGACAAGATGCTGGCGGCACGGAACTTCCAGAGCGGCATGCAGACGCTGCGGCAGGTCGAGTTCTCGCTCTTCGACCTGCTGCTGCACAGCGACTTCGATCCTGCCGGCGAGCGCAGCGTGCTTGAACTGCTCGCCGACGTGCGACGCGAAGTGGCGGTTCTCGTACCGCCTCCCTGGCACCGCTTCCCGAACAGCTTCTCGCACATCTTTGCCGGTGGCTATGCTGCCGGTTACTACAGCTACAAATGGGCCGAAGTCCTCTCGGCCGACTGTTACGGCGCTTTCGAGGAGGCCGGAAACCCCTTCGACCAGAGCACTGGCGACCGCTTCCTGCGGGAGATTTTGTCGGTCGGCGGCAGCCGGCCGGCAATCGACAACTTCCGCGCCTTCCGCGGCCGCGATCCCCAGGTCGACGCGCTGCTGCGGCACAGCGGAATGATCGCCGTCTGATCGGAGGAACTGCACGCATGCGCACACCGATCACCAGCGGCCGCAACCGCATCAGGCTTGTCCCTGCCGTACTCTGGCTGTTGCTGGCCAGTGCCGGCGCCACAGCCCAGACCACCACCTATCGCTGGCTCGACCCGAACAGCGGCGGTACGGTGATCTCGGACATGCCGCCACCACCCGGCGCCAGGAACATCACCAGATATACGACGACCGGCAGCAGTGCCGACGAGCCACCTCTGCCCTATGCCGTACGCCAGGCGAGCGAGAAGTACCCCGTCGTGCTCTATACCGACGAACGCTGTGGAAGGTACTGCCAGGAGGCGCGCGATCTGCTCAAGCAGCGCGACGTTCCGTTCACCGAGAAAATCCTCAGGACCGATGAGGAACTTGCCGAACTCGGCCGTCTGCTCGGCAGGGAAGCGGCCGTGCCCAGCGTCAGCATTGGCCGCCAGCACGTGCGCGGTTTCGACGCGGCAACCTGGAACTCGCTTCTCGACGCGGCCACCTACCCCGCCCGCGGAAGCAGGCCGGCCGCCACCCGCAGCCAGTGATCGCAGCCGGGCCGGCGGCCGAACAGTGCCGGCCACTGGCCGGCGGCGTCAGAGCAGGTTGCCTGCTGTGCCGCCACCGCGCCGGATGACGCGCCGCAACTGATCGAGAGCTTCGATCTGGATCTGGCGCACCCGCTCGCGCGTCAGGTTCATGTCGAGGGCGATCTCCTCGAGCGTGCACGCATCGCCCCCGCCGAGGCCATAGCGGCGCTGCAGAACCTGCTGCTGCTTGTCGCCGAGCTGTGCCAGCCAGCGCTGCAGGAGGTCGCCGATCTCGTTCGCTTGCAGCAGTTCGTCGGGTTCGAGCAGTTGCTCGTCGGGGATGACGTCGCCGATGGTTCGGCTCGGATCGACCTGCAGCGGCGCGTCGAGTGAAGCGATCCGCTCGTTCAGCGCCATCACGCGACGCACTTCGTCACTGGGCCGGTCGATCAGGTGGGCGATCTGGTCGACGCAGATCTCACGGCCGTTGGCGGCCTCGAGGTGGCGAATCGCACGCAGGACGAGGTTGATCTCCTTGACCACATGCACCGGCAAGCGGATCGTCCGCGACTGGTTCATGATCGCGCGCTCGATGCCCTGGCGAATCCACCAGGTGGCGTAAGTCGAGAAGCGAAAACCGCGCTCGGGATCGAACTTCTCGATGGCGTGAATCAGGCCGAGATTCCCCTCCTCGATCATGTCCAGCAATGGCAAACCGCGGTTCAGGTAATGTTTGGCGATGTTGACCACCAGCCGCAGGTTGTGCTCGATCATCTTCTGCCGCGCCAGGAAGTCCCCGGCACGCGCACGACGTGCCCAGGCTGCTTCCTCGGCGGGCGAGAAGAGCGGCTTTGCACCGATCTCGTTGAGGTAATGCTGCGTCACGTCGTTGAGCAGTTCAGCCTCGGGCGGCGGCAGCGAATCGACGACTTCGGGTAGCGGCGCCGGCTCGCCGACACGCCATTCGCCAGACTCGACGATATCGGCGAAAGGATCGAAATCAGCGTCGTAGGCGGTGGACATCATCAACGTCCGGGCAGGATCTTCAACGGGTCGACCGGCTTTCCCTGGCGCCGAATCTCGAAGTGCAGCTTGACCTGATCGGCGTCGGTATTGCCCATTTCAGCGATCTTCTGTCCCTTGCCGACCGACTGGCCCTCCTTCACCAGAACATTCTGGTTGTGCGCATAGGCCGTGAGATAGGTATTGTTGTGCTTGACGATCACCAGCTTGCCATAACCGCGCAAGCCGGTCCCACTGTACACGACCTTGCCGCTGCCGGCAGCGACGACGCTGTCGCCAGCCTTGCCGGCGATGTCGATTCCCTTGTTGCCACCGTCGCTGAAGGTGCCGAT